>JBBQHE010000027.1:0-27311 GCA_038323655.1 Acetobacterales bacterium
GCCGGGTGGCTGGGGATCACGCCGGAGGCCGTGCTGGAACGGGTTGCGATGGTGATGAGCGGCGGGACCGAAGGCGGGTTGTCGCCGCATTGGCTGGTGTTTTCCATCGTTGCGGGCGGCGCCCCGAACCCGGCCGGGGCCCTGGCCATCGGCACCGCCTTCACCCCCGACCTGCCGCCCGAGGCCTTGGGGCGCGCGGCCCAGGCCGAGGCGACCGCCGTGGCCGTGCGCGCGGCGATGGCGCAGGCCGGCATCACCGATGTGCACTACGTGCAGGTGAAGACGCCGCTGCTGACCAGCGACAGGATCGCCGCGGCCAAGGCTCCGGTCGTGACCAACGACACCTATGCCAGCATGGGTTTTTCGCGCGGCGCCTCGGCCCTGGGCGTGGCGCTGGCGCTTGGCGAGATCGACGCCGTGACCGACGCGATGGTGCTGCGAGACGCACAGAAATTCAGCGCGCGCGCCGCCTGCTCGGCGGGGGTGGAACTGACACGGAACGAGGTGGTGGTGCTGGGCATGTCGCCCGATTGGGCCGGGGACCTGGTCATCGCGCATGACGTGATGGCGGACGGCATTGACCTCGATGCCGTGCGGCGGGCGCTCGCTGGCGCCGGCCTGGCGGTCGGGCCAGGGCAGTTGCCCGATGCGTCACGCCTGGTCGCGGTGCTGGCCAAGGCCGAGCCTTCCTCCAGCGGGCGCATCCGCGGGTTACGGCACATCATGAATGACGACAGCGACATCAACGCGACGCGCCACGCGCGGGCGTTGGTGGGCGGCGTGATCGCCGCGGCCACCGGGCGGACGGATGCCTTCGTGTCGGGTGGCGCCGAGCACCAGGGGCCGGATGGCGGCGGGCCCGTGGCGGTGGTGGCGCGGCGCTAGGACATCGCCCGGTCCGACGCCGCGGGCAGGTAGGCGTCGGAATAGACCTCTGCCATGCTCGGCCGGCGCGGGAAGGCATAGACCCGTTCCAGGATTTCCAGGCTGCGGGCCATGCGCGCCGGATCGACCGCAGACAGCCCATGAGCGCGGACATGGTCGGTCATGATCATCTCATTCACCACCAGCTGCGCGCGTTCGGTTTCCAGCGCCAGGTCCACCAGCGGCTCGGCTTCCTTCACCGCGGCCGTCGCGGCGGCGGGGTTGGCGACCATGAAGCGCGTGCCGCGGGCGATGGCGCGGACCACGCCACGCAGCACCTCGGGGTTCGCCTCGGCAAAGCGCCGCGTCGTCATGACCGCGTTGGAATAGAGCGGCACGCCGAAGTCGCGATACCGCATGATCACCTGCTGATCGAGCGACATCCCCAGCCCCTTCAAGCTGATGGTCGCCGAAGAGATGAAGCCCGTGATCGCATCCGCCTGGCCGCGCACCAGCATCGGCTCGCGCAGTTCCGGCGAGACGCTGATCCAGTTCACGGAACGCGCATCGAACCCCGCGGCCTCGGCGAAGACGGGGAAGATCTGCCGGCCGGCATCGCCCTCGGGGGCGGCGATGCGCTTGCCGACCAGGTCTTTTGGCGTCGCGATCCCGCCGCCTTGCTTGGCGACGGCCACCAGCGGCAGCCCGTCGAACACCATCAGCACGGCCATCAGCCCGCTGGAGGGATTCTCGGCCACGAACTTCGCCATCGAATTGAAGTCGCCGAAGCCGACGTCATAGGTCCCGGCGGCGAGATCGACCGGCACGCGGCCCGAGCCGAAGCCGCGCGTCAGGCGAACGTCGATCCCGTCCTGCGCGAAATACCCCTGTTGCCGCGCAGCCAGGGCGAAGGCCGACGACCCGCTCAGCGCCCAGTCCAGCGTGAAGCGGACGGTGCGCGCCTGGGCCTGGGCGTGGCGCAGACCGAGAAACGGTGCCGCCAGCAGGGCGGTGCGGCGGGAGAGGATCATTCGGCGGCCTCCAGCGCGGCGGTGGAGTAGGTCTCGATGATCTGGCGCAGTTTCTTCCGCGCGAGGTTGCCGGCACGATCGGTCGGCATGCCCTGCTCCGGCGTCTCGCCCGGCATGATCGGCACATCGGCGCGGGTGGCTTCCAGGATCACCTTGTCCTCGGTCGTCACGCGGCGGTCGAAGGCGACGGCCTTTTCCGCGGGGATATCCTCCTCGCGGTCGTTCCTGATGCAGAACTGGGTGAACAGCAGCCGCTTGTCGCCGAGCGGCGTCGCCGCGGTGAAGATGATGTGCTGCAGCCCGTTGGGGTAGGTGATGTGCAGCTTGCGGCAATTCGGCGCCCACCAGGTGGCGACGCGGGTGCGGACGGTCGTGGCCTCCGCGATGCCAGTGTAGTCCTGCCCCGCGGCGCGATTGGCGATGACCACGCTGGCGCGGCTGATCAGGCCGAAGTCGAATTCCTCGATCTCCTCCGGCGGCGGCACGGGGCGGTTCACGTCGCCCTGGGTGTCGCGATGCACGAAGGCGACGTGCGCCAGGTCGAACCAGTTATCGACCAGGCGGAAGGTGCTCATGTCCCAGGCCTCGTGGAACTCCTGGATCAGTCGGTAACCGGGCGCCTCCGCTTCCGGCAGGTCGGGGATGCCGGTCAGCGGATCCTCGACCGCGACCCAGACGAAGCCGTAGCGGGCGGCCGCGTGATAGGCGCGGACCCGCGCCGAGGCCGGGGGCGGCACGTCGGGGCGCTGCGGGATCAGCGTGACCTTCCCTGACACATCGTATTCCCAGCCGTGATACGGGCAAATCAGGCTGGTGTCGCGCGTCTCGCCCAGCGACAGCTTGACCGACCGGTGGCAGCACTCGTCCACCAGGGCCGAAACCGTGCCGTCGGCCGCCTGCCAGATGACCATGTCCTCGCCGAACAGGCTGAAGGCTTTTGGTCCGTCGGCCAGGGAGGCCACCGGCATGGCGGGGTACCAGAAACGTCGGAAGACAGGGGCGTCGGCGATCTTCATGGCAATCCATCCCGCAAAATGCGCTGAATGCTAAGGGCCGCCGGCCGCAACGACCTGGCCGATCTGCGTAAAATTCGCGCCGTCCGGCAACGGAATTGCCAGGATTTCGGCAAAAGGCGGCCGACTGACGCGAAAATGGGCGCGCGCCCGGCCTGTGTCGGCCGGCCCGCCCGGCTAGAACCGCCGCAGGATCAAGGGAGCCCAGCATGACCATCTCCATCGACCGTCGCAGCCTGCTGTGGACCACGGCGCTCGGCGCCGGTGCCGCCTTCGTGCCGGCCGACCTGGCGCTGGCACAGGCGCCGTCGGGCGGCACGCTGCGCATCGCCATGACGGCCTCCGCCATCCCGCTGCCGAACGGGCAGACCGACCAGGGCGGCGAAGGCCAGCGCTTCATCGGCTACACCCTGTTCGACAGCCTGGTGTTCTGGGACCTGTCCCAGTCGAACGCGCCGTCGCGCCTGGTGCCCAACCTCGCCACCGAATGGGCGATCGACCCCACCAGCGACACGCGCTGGATCTTCAAGCTGCGACCCGACGTCACCTTCCACGACGGCAGCCCCTTCGACGCCGCGGCGGTGGTCTGGAACATCGAAAAACTGCTGGACCAGTCCAAGCCGCAATTCGACCCCCGCCAGGCGGCGCAGGGGCGTTCGCGCATCCCGACCGTGGCGCGCGCCGAGGTGATCGACCCGATGACCGTCGCCATCATCACCAACGCGCCGGATGCGCTGCTGCCCTACGGCATCGCCTGGATCGTGATGTCCTCGCCGGCGCAGTGGGAGAAGGTGGGGCGCAGTTGGGATGCCTTCCTCAACGCGCCCTCCGGCACCGGGCCGTTCAAGCTGACCGAATACAACCCGCGCGAACGGGCCGTACTGGTGCCCAACACCGCCTACTGGAACGTCGCGCGGCGGCCGAAGACCGACCGCGTGATCCTGCTGCCGATGCCGGAGGCAACGACCCGCGCCTCGGCCCTGCGTGCCAACCGGGTGGATTGGGTGGAGGCGCCGCCGCCCGACCTCATCCCTTCGCTGGAACGGGCCGGGTTCAAGATCGTCACCAATGAATACCCGCATGTCTGGATCTGGCATTTTTCGATGATGGAGGGCTCGCCCTGGCGCGACGTTCGCGTCCGTCAGGCGGCCAATCTCGCGATCGACCGCGACGGCATCGCGGGGCTGCTGGGCGGCACGATGCAGCCGGCGCTGGGGCTGGTGACGGCCAGCAGCCCCTGGTTCGGCAGCCCGGCCTTCCGCGTCCGCCACGATCCGGCCGAGGCGCGGCGCCTGCTGGCGGCCGCCGGCATCACCCCCCGCACGCCGATCCGCACCAAGGTGCTGATCCCGTCGTCCGGCAGTGGGATGATGCAGCCGATCCCGATGAACGAAGCGATCCAGCAGGGGCTGCGCCAGGTCGGGATCAACGTGGACTACGAGGTCACCGACTGGAACGTGCTGACCACCGCCTGGCGCGCGGGGGCGCGCGATGCGGCTTCGCGCGGGGCGACGGCGCACAACAACTCCTACTTCAGCCAGGACCCCTTCACCGCGCTGATCCGCCACTTGGACAGCAACCTGCAGGCGCCGCGCGGCACCAACTGGGGGCATTACGAGGACCCGGCGATGGATGCGCTGTTCGCGCAGATGCGCACGACCTTCGAACCCGCGGCGCTGGATGCCGTGGTGCGCCAGGCGCATGAGAAGGTGGTGAACGAGGCCCTGTTCCTCTTCGTCGCCCACGACCTGAACCCGCGGGCGATGCGTGCGCAGGTGCGTGGCTTCGTCCAAGCGCGGAACTGGTTCCAGGATCTGGGGCCGGTCACGGTCGGCTGATTTTTCGCGTGGCCTGAGCCGCTTCACAGGCTAGGCTCGCGAGCGGAGGGCACGCCATGGCCATAACCCTGAACGACGCTGCCGCCTTCCAGGCAGCGATCGCCGACCGGCTGGGCGATGTTCCCGCCGATGTCGCCTCCGTCCTTGCCGCCGCGGTCGCGGCGGGCGAGGATGAGGTCCGCGCCACCCCCGCCCTGCCTGGCCAGACCGCGCTGAACCTGCGGATTGGCCGCTATGTCATCCGCGACGAGGACCTGCCGGTGGTCGAGACCATCGGTTCGGCGGCCGCTGGCCTTGCCACAGTCGCCGCCAGCGCCGGCATCGCCTGGCCGGCCATCGTGCCCGCCATCACCGCGATCGCGACCCTGGGCTGGACGCTATGGCGCAAGGGCGCCTTGCTGACCCCGCGGCAGTTGCGAGTCGTGGGGCTGCTCCGCAACCTCGGGCCATGCCCCGCGGCGACCCTGGCACCGCTCGCCGCGGTGGACGGCGTGGTGCCGGAAGATGCGCTGGACGCCGTGCTGCAAAGCCTGAAGGAGGTCGAGACCCGCGACGGCAACCTGACCGCCCTGGCCGCGACCGATGCGCAGGGCTTTTGGCGCGCGCGCGGGGTCTGACCGTCGATGTCCGCGGCCATCCTGGATGGGCTGAGCCTCGGCCCGCAACCGCGCTTCCTGCCGCCGGACATCCTCGCGCAATACGAGGCAGCGTTCGGCGTACTGGTGGTGAACGGCGACTCTGACGCCTTCATGGCCGGTTCCGCGCGCGAGTTGATCGAGGCGGTTAACCACGAAACCTACCACCACCTGCAGACCATCTGCACCGGCTTTGGGCTGACCCGCGCCGAGGCGATCCGCGCCACCGTCATCGAAAGGGTGAACAAGGCCGGGTGGCAGGATATCCGCGACAATCCGGGCTGGCTGGCGGCGCAGGCGGTGCTCAGCTGGGCGCCGGGGTTCGTGCGAAGGCGCTTCGATTTCGCGCGGCTGGAACGCCTGGTGCAGGCGATGCTGACGCATAATCGCAGGCTGGCGGTGGCCGGGCGGGCCGCGGCCGACGATCCCTCGCTGGCCGCTGCGGTGCTGCCGGGGCTCTTCGCGGCGCTGGACGGAATTCGCGCCGATCTCTGGGCACCGCGCGCAGGCGGGCTGGCCGATGGCCATGTGGTCGAGGGTGCGGCCGTCGCCTTCACCGCCGCCGTCACCGCGGCGGCGCTGGAGGGTCCGGAGGTGCTGCTGGCCGAGGATGGCGCCGTCCTGCAAGCCCATATCGCCGCTGCCCTGGATCCCTTGGGCGAGGACTACACAGCCCTGCTCGCCGCGGCCCAGGCGCGCAGCGTGGTGCCGGTGGCGCCCTGGCTCTTGCCGGCAGCGGCGCTGGCCATGCGCTACGCCCACCCCGGCGCTGCCATGCTGCCGCTGCTGGACCGGCTGCGGGCTGCCCCCGCCGCCGATGCGCTGGCCGCGGCCCAGGCACTCGCCGGGGCATTGCCGGCCCTGCCGGATGCGGGCCGATGTCTCGGCACCGCGCGCGAGGTGTGGATGCGTGGCGAGACGGCGGCGCAGGTGCACGACCAGCCGCTGGCCGCGCTGGAGGAAGCCGGGCTGGATGAGGTCGCGGTGCTGAGCGATCCCCTGGCCTTCGGCACGCTGCCGGGGCCGCTGCTGACCAGTGTGATCCGGTTCAATGACCGCGTCGGCGCGATCGGGCTGGAGGCCGGCGAGGCCGCCGCGCGTGTCGCCTGCGCCAACCTGGCGCTGCGCGCGCAGACCAGGCGGCGGTTCGAGCGTGAGTCGGATCAGGCGATGGCGCGATGGGCGCAAGGCGTGCTGCACCGCCTGGTGGCTATGGCGCCGGAAACCGCGCCATCCAATGCCGGGCAATCGCCTCCCGCCCCGTGACCCAGACGCTGTCGCCATGCGCCGCGACATGGTCCAGGAACCGCGCCAGGCCACCGATGCGCGCTGCATGCCCGATCATGCGCGGATGCACACCGACCGACATCATGCCCGGGTGGCGCTTGCCTTCCGCATGCAGCCAGTCGAAGGCGTCCCGCAGCAGGGTAAAAAATTCGCCGGCGGTGTTGATCGTGCCGGGGGCGAGCTTGCAGTCGTTGGTGACCAGCGAATAGGGCACGATGAGGTGCGGCCGGTCCTGCACCCGCAACCAATAGGGCAGTTCGTCGTCATAGGCGTCGCTGTCGTACAGGAACCCGCCGTGCTCCACGAGCAGCCGCCGCGTGTTGACCGAGGGGCCGTAGCGGCAGGTCCAGCCCGTTGGCGCCGCGCCGACCGTGCGCTTCAGGCTTTCGACCGCGTGGGCGATGTGGTCGCGTTCCTCATCCTCGGTCAGCGTCCAGTGCTTCACCCAGCGCCAGCCGTGGCAGCAGAGGTCAGCGCCGCTGTCGGCGATAGCACGCGCGACCTCGGGCGTCTTTTCCAGCGCCTGGGCGCAGGCGAAGGCGGTGAAGGGCATGCCGCGGTCGGCGAAAAGCCGCAGCAGCCGCCAGATACCGACGCGGCTGCCGTAGTCGTACATTGATTCCGCGGCCAGATCCCGGCCGGTGATGCCGATGTCGATGCCGACGGCCTCCGACAGCGACCAGTCGGTGATGGCATCGCCGTTCTCGGCGCAGTATTCGCTGCCTTCCTCGATATTGATCGCGAAGTTCACCGCGACCCGCGCGCCGTTCGGCCAGGCAGGATCGGGCCGCTGGTCGGCATAGCCGCGGCGGTCGCGCATCACACCAGCCACATCGCGATACCCGGCTGCCAGAGCAGCAGGAAGACCGCGAAGATATAGACGGCGAGGAAAGGCATCACGCCGACGAAAACATCCTCGATCGGCCCGGGCGGTTGTCGCATGCCTTGCAGCACATAGAGGATGGTGCCGTCGGGTGGCGAGATCATCGCGATCTCGACCAGCATGGTCACGATCACCCCGAACCAGATGGGATCGTAGCCCAGCGCCTTCACTAGCGGGAAGATCACCGGGATGGTGGTCACGATCATGGAAAACCCTTCCATGAAGGTGCCGAGCGCGATGTAGAAGCCGATGATGAAAAGCATCAGCACCCAGGGTGGGAAGGGCAGGCTGCCCACCGCGGAGGCCAGCGCCTGCGGCACGCCGACCGAGGACAGCACGAAGTTCAGCAGATAGGCGCCGAGCAGGATCAGCCCGATCATGGATGTCGCCAGCGCCGTGCCCGACAGGCTGTCGCGCAGCAGCGGCCAGGACAGTTTCCGCTCCCAGGCGCCCAGCAGCAGCGCGCCGACCACGCCGAAGGCGGCACTTTCGGTCGGCGTCGCGACACCTGTGTAGATGGTGCCGAGCACCAGCCCCATCAGCAGCAGCGTCGGGATCAAGTCCAGCAACGACTGCCATTTCTGTGCTGATGTGGCGCGTGGCCCGGCCGGTGCGGGGTGACGAAAACCGTGCACGATGATGACCAGAGCGAAGAGCGCCACGACCAGCAGCGCCGGCCCGATCGCCGCGACATACAAGGCACCCACCGAGGTTTCGGTGATCAGCGCATAGACGATGAAGGTGATCCCGGGCGGGATCAGGTTTCCGAGCGCGCCACCAGCGGCGAGCGAACCCAGCACCATGCGCGGGTTGTGATGCGTGCCGCGGAAATACGGCAGGGCGACGGACCCCATGGTCGCGGCCGTCGCGACAGAGGACCCGCTGATCGCGGAAAACACCGCGCAGGAAGCGATGTTGGTATGCAGCAGCCCGCCCGGAAACCGGTTCAGCCAGACACCCATGGCCGAATACAACCGGTTGGACAGCCCGGCCCGCAGCATGATCTCGCCCATCAGCAGGAACAGCGGGACAGAGACAAGGACGAAGTTGGTATTTGTCGTCCAAAGCGTCTGTCCAATGTAGAGCCAGAAGGGGCGTTCGGACAGCAGAAAACCCGCGACCAGGCCCAGGCAGCCGAGTGCCGCCCCGACATGCACGCCCGCGCCGAAGAAGGCCAGGAACAGGCCGATCAGCATGATCGCCTCGGCCCAGGGCAGATGCGCCGGCCCCGCGCCCACGATGGTGGCGTAGATGAAGGCGCCGATGACACCGAAGATGAAGACGATGGCGATCATCGCCGCAGCGCTTCCCGCGCGCCGATGGCTTCCAGGGTTTCCTCCGCCTCATCCATGTCGTTGCGCGCACCGGCCACGCGGTCCACATCCTCGAACCGCCCGGCCAGCGTCAGCAGCAGGATATCGAGCGTGCGCAACAAGACGCAGAACAGGAAGAAGAACAGCCCCCCCGCCCAAAGCGCCTGCGGTATCCACAAGGGCGCCCGCAGGGCCGAGATATCGGTCGCGTTGAACATCAGGCTTTCATCCACCAGCAGCCAGGCGCCGTAGCCGAGGAAGCCCGCGAAGATACACAGCAGCACGAAGGCCATCAGATGTGCCACGGCCCGGGGCGCCACCGGCAGTTTCCGCACCAGCAGATCGACGCGGATATGCGCCCGGCGCGCCAGCACGCCGGCCAGCGACCAGGAAATTCCGATCGCCAGGAAATAGCCCGACAGTTCGATGGTGGACCGCGTCGAAAACCCGAAGAAGTTCCGCGCGATCACATCGCCTACGATCAGCAGTGTTGCCGCCAGGAACAGCGACCCACCGAAAAACATCAGAACCAGCGCCACCCGGTCCGCGATCCGTCGCAGCGGGCCGAGGGCGCTGGGTTCCACCTACTGCGCCCGCACGCCGCTGATCGGTGCGATCACCTCGTTGTAGATTTCACCGCAGCGCGCGCCGCAACGCCGCACCCAGGCCGGCAGCACGGTATCGCGGAAAGTGGTGGCGATGCCGGCGATTTCGGCCGCGGTCGGCACGACCTCGATCATGCGCCGCGCCTCGGGCACCACGGTATGGATGCGGCACTTGTCTGCTAGGCCCAGGTTGCAGTCGATGCCGTCCTGCGTCGCGACGGCGCCGAGCGTCCATTGCGCGTCGGCCACGCGCTTGAACCCGTCTTCCAGGAAGGCGCGGACTTCCGGCGTCTGGCGGTTCCACCACGCCAGGTTCACGAAGTAGCCGGACAGGCTCCAGGTCGAGGGCAGGGTGTACATGTAGCGCGTCACCTCCCACCACTTCACGCCATTGGCCGTGCCGGTGCCGGTGATGGCGCAATCGACCGTGCCGCGCTCCAGCGCGGAATATACTTCCGGAAAGGCGATGGCCGCGGCCTGGGCGCCATAGGCCTGGACGAAATCGGCGACCGAGGGCCCGTTGGTCCGCACCCGCAAGCCGCGCATCGAGGCCATGCCGGTGACCGCATTGCGGCAGAAGAAGACCTGCGCCGGGAAGGGATAGACCGCGAGCAGCCGCACGCCGACGCGTTCGAGATCGCTGTTCAGCACGGGGGTCATGGCATCCGCCACGCGTCGGGCCTGTTCCAGCGTCGGGTTCAGCCCCGCCAAGTCCAGCGCATCCAGCATCGGCACGTCGCCCGAGACGACGCCGAGCGTCGCCCCGCCGATCTCGACCTGGCCCGAACGTACCAGGCGGATGACCTCGGGCCCGCCGACGCCGCGTTCCGGCCAGGATTGCAGCGTGACCGCGACGCGCCCGCCGCTGCGGGCAGCGAAGCCGTCGCGCATCACCGGCCCATCGACCTGGGTGTATTGCGGCAGCGTCGGTCCTGGCTGGGTGACGGCAGTCATCGCGACGCGGGGGCCGGGGCCGAGGTCCTGCGCCTGGGCTGGAGCCAAGCCGAAGGCGGCGGCCAGGCTGGCGGCAAGGGCAAGGGGACGCAGGCGGGCCATGCGGGGGCTCCATGACGGTTTGGTAAAGCACGCTGGCATGGGCCGCGCAGGGTGCCAACCGGATTGGAGGCGCCCATGACGGGCGTGCCGGGCCCCTTTGCTCAAAGGACCGGCAGCTTGCCGCCGTCCGCGCCACGGTTGCGCCGCGCGCAGCACGCCAGCAGTCTTGGCCGCACCAAGGAGCGCCGTGCCCATGCCGAAAAAGACCGTCTTCTCACCGCTGGTCGTCACACCGACCAACCCGCATTCCCAGGCGACCGTCGCCGGCGGGCATTTCTATGCCGCGACCGTCGCCCTTGATGTGGACGGCAAGGTCGTCGGCGTCGGCGATATCCGCGCCCAGACGCGCCAAGCCCTGACCAACTTGAAGCACCTGCTGGAAGCGGCCGGCGGCGGCATGGATGATGTGGCGCGTGTGATGATCTACATCACCGACATGCGGCTCTTCGCCGGCATGAACGAAGTCTATCGCGAATTCTTCTTCGGCGAGAGCCTGCCCAGCCGCGCGACGGTGACTGGCGTCATGGGCATGCCGGAACTGCTGGTGGAATTCGACGTGATCGCCTGGCTGGGCACCGATGCCTGAAGCGGCCTCAGCGCAGGCAGCGCACGAAGACGGTGGAGGGATGCGCCACTTCGCCCACCTCGGCAGCCGGACGCAACGCGGTGGTCTCGGCCAGGCGCGGGGTAATGTTCAAGCCGCGCAGAAACTCCAGCGCCTCGGCGGATTTGACCGCGAAGTTCACGTTCTGTGGGATGTCGCCGGTGCGGGCGGCGATGCGCTGCGCGTTGAGCTTCGACACCACGATGCCGATGATATTGCCCGCCAGGTCCAGCAAGGGACCGCCGGAATTGCCCGGCTGCACGGGCGCCGAGATCTGGTACTGCCGCACATTGTCCGACATCCCGGCCAGGGCCGAGACGTCGCCCGTCGTCAGCGTGGGCCCGGAGGACAGCAGCCCTGCGAGCGGAAAGCCATAGGTGATCACTGACTCGCCACGCCGAACCTCGGGCCCGCTCCGAAAGGCGAGCGCCGGCCCGATATCGGCCGCGGTCGATAGCACCGCCAGGTCGCGGTCGGCATCGGTGCGCACCACCTGGGCATCGACATCCCGGCCGCCCGTGGTCCGCAGCCGGACATAGGTGCAACCTTCGACCACGTGATGATTGGTCATCACCCGGCCCTCGGCGACGACGAAGCCGGAGCCGCTGGATGTCTGTTGCGCATGCGGCGGTACTTCCCCCGGTGCCAGCGCGCGCGGCTTGGCCGGCAGCGGCGCCTGGGCCTGCGGGCCAGGCTTGTTTGGCGGGCCGGCCGGTGCTGGGCCCTGCGGCTTGCCCTGCAGAAGCAGGGCATCTCCGGCAGTGCCGGAAGCCAGGACGGGCGACATGACGAGGAGGCAGATCGCGGCGGCGATCACGGGGGTGCGGCGCATGGAGACAGCGTGCGGCCGCGGGACGCCCGCGGTCAACGGTATCGGCGCGGCCGAGCTTTCACGATCACAACAGCCCTTCCCGACGGAAGGACAGGTGCTTGCCGTTGCCGATGATCAGGTGGTCATGCACCACGATGCCGAGGACCGCGGCGGCCGACTTGATCTCGGCCGTCATCTCGATATCGGCGCGCGACGGACTGGGGTCGCCCGAGGGGTGGTTGTGGACCAGGATCAGGGCGGTTGCCTGCACTTCCAAGGCGCGCTTGACCACCTCTCGCGGATAGACGGGCGTGTGGTTCACCGTGCCCCGCGCTTGGGCTTCGTCGGCCAGCAGGCGGTTCTTTGCGTCGAGGAAAAGGATGCGGAATTGTTCGACGGTCTCGCGCGCCAGGGCGGCGGAAAGGTAGTCGATCAGCCTCTGCCAGTTGTTCAGCACCGGCTGGGCGCGGATTTCCTCGCGCATCATCCGCAGCGCCGCGCCCTGGACCAGCTTGAGCGCTGCAATGGCGCTGTCGCCGACGTGGTCTTCTTCCTTCAGATGCCGCGGGTCGGCCGCGATCACCGCGGCGAAGGAGCCGAAGCGGGCCAGCAGCGCCTTAGCAATAGGTTTGGTGTCGCGCCGCGGGATCGCCAGAAACAGCAGCATCTCCAACATTTCGTAGTCCTGCAGACTGTCCGGCCCGCTGCCCAGCAATCGGCCGCGCATCCGATCACGGTGCCCTTCCGGTCCGGGCGGCGCTTCGGAGATGGCCGGTGCTTCCAGCGCCAGGAACCCGCTGGAAGCTTCCGCCAGACCGCGCCGCTTGCTTGCCATCGCCCTCGTTCCATGACTGCCGGGCAGGCTACGCGCCGCGGGGGCGGCGCATCAATGGGCGTGGGCGGCGGCAGGCGCGCCGGCGCGCTGTACGGCCAGTTCGACCGTCACTTCGCCGGCGCGTTCGAAGCGCAGTGTCAGGGGCACGCGGCTGCCCAATTCCAGGGGCTGGGTCAGGCCGATCAGCATGATGTGCAGGCCGCCGGGCGCCAGCGTGACCGTCTGACCCGGTGGCACGGCGATGTCCTCGACCGGGCGCATGCGCATGACATCGCCATCGCGGATCATGGTGTGCAGTTCGACGGTGCGAGCGACCGGGGTGCTGGCCGAAACCAGCCTGTCCGCAGCACCCGCCGTGCGCAGGGTCAGATAGCCGGCCCCAGTCCCACCCTGGTTTGCGACGCGCGTCCAGGGGTGGCCTATCACGATGTCGCCCTGCGTATAGCTGTGCGCCTTGGCGCGGGGCGCCGTGAAGGGCGGGAACAGTCCAAGCGTTGCGAGCAGGGCCGGGATGGCTATCAGGAATGGGCGGCGTATGGTCATGGTGTAGTATCCTTGGTCCGATGCGATCGATGGATGGTCGGTGTCAGAGGACAGCAGGTGGGCCCGTGGGGCGGTACGGTGGCGCGCGGGCCGAGGAATGACTGTGGGGCGGCTCGACAAGCTGTGCCTTGATTAGCGTCACCAAGGACATCCGTAAGATCGTCCCGCGTGGCGGCGGAAGGGCGAGCGGTGGGAGAAGATGGCAGGCGGCGCAGACCGCTTCGGTGTCCGCCGCCGCTGGGGCCGAAAACGGCGCCAGACGCAGCCCGGCTGGGCCGCATATCTCCATCACCCCACCGGCCGTTGCCTTGGCCAAGCAGTGTCCCGCCGTGATCGCTGCCTGCCAGAACAGCAAGGCGACCAGCACGGTTGCCAGCGGGGCTCGGGCACGACTCATGAGACGGCGAATTAGCACCCAGCCGCACGAAGGCCCAGCACCAGTATGCTCATGCCAAGCGTGAGGCGAAAGCCTGTGCATCACCCTGGCCGACACCAGCCTAGGCCGAGGGCCGCAACGAGGCTCGGTAGCACCAGCGCGGCCAGACTGCAAAAGGCAATCCGCGTCGCGGAAGCGCTGGGCGCGTCGGCGTGAAGGTATTATGCGCCCCCCGCTTGCGGCACATCCGGAACCGGCGGTTGGGCACAAGGCGTGAGTGCCAAGGTCATTTCACGGCCTTCTGCTGGGAGGGAATGGGCAGGCCCGGCGGCCTTACGATGGCCTTGCCGGACACTGCCTCGATGACGACGAGCGCCGGCCCTGGCAGCGTGGCGCGCCTGGTACCCGGGTCGCCGCCCCCAGGGTTGTCGTCAGGCTCGCCTGAGAGCTGACCGCCAGCGGTGTCGCTGGGGGCAGGCCTGCGGCCAGCGGCGCCAGGACCAACGCGTCCAGCCGGGTCATGGCCATGAATACGACCAGAGTTCCGCCGGCGCGCGCCAGAGCCGACCAGTCATGCGCCGGAAGGCCGCCGGTCTCGTCATGTCCGGCCAGGAAGGTCACTGCCGCGGCCACGCCGCGGCGGGTCAAAGCGATGCCGGCCGCGGCAGGCCAGGCCCGGCCCGCGGAGACACCAGGGACCACCCGCCAAGGCATACCAGCGGCGGATAGAGCGGTCGCCTCCTTGGCACCCCGAGCGAATAGAAACGGATCACCGGCCCTCGGTCGCACCACCCGCTGGCCGACGCGGGCCGCATCCAGCATCCGGGCGATGATCTTTGCCTGTGCGATCGGCGCGGCGCCCTTGCGCTTGCCGACGTCGAGCAATGTTGCCGTCGGCCGGGTATGGGCGCGGGCGATGAGGGCCGGAATGTGATCATGCAGCACCAGGTCAGCACCGCGCAGGGCGGTGGAGGCGCGCAGCGTGCGTAACGCCGGGTCTCCGGGCCCGGCGCCGACCAGTCAAACCTCCCCTGCCGCCGGGGCATCCGTCGCGGCAAGCGCGGATGCATGGCCAAAGTACAACTTCATGCATGTGGAATGCATTGGATTTTTAAAAATTCCGCGTTGTATTAACGCTAAACCATATTACCCCTCGGGCCAAGTGCTTTGTCGGGAGTTTGAATGTCAGCCGAGCCCACCGTCGTCGAAGGCCAGAAGCAGCATACCCTCGCGCGGCGCGGCACCATCGCCACGGAACTGTCTGCCGATGTGGCGCGTGGCGGGATATCTGATACCAGCACTACGTTATTGATATTCCACGAAACATATGAGCAGTTTTACCGCGACACGGCTACTGATCGCAATAAGGCTGGGTTGGATAAGGAATGGTCGTTCATGGTGCGGGTGCGCTGCACCGGCGTGCGGATGACCGCCGATCAATGGCTGCATTTTGATGCGCAAGCTGACCACTTCGCCGATGGGACCCTGCGGCTTACCTCGCGCCAAGGGGTGCAATTCAACGATCTCTTACGTAGCAATGTGAAACTCGTCATCACCGTTATCGACGCGGCGCTGCTGACCAGTTTTGGCGCCTGCGGCGAAATGCTGCGAAGTATCAACGCCACCCCCACTCCGCGGCGTACCGCCGTGCATGCAGCGCTCCACAACGCCGCCGCGCGCCTCTCCTCGGCCCTGCTGCCGCAGACCAGGGCGCATCACGACATCCTCCTCGCCGAACCCGGCGATGGCCCTGCGCTTGCCGAGGAAGAACCGCTCCATGGGGCTACCTACCTGCCCCGAAAGTTCTCGATTGCCCTGGTCCATGGCGTCACGCAGGCCGAGCCGTTGAAGCCTCTGGCGCGCTGGTCGCTCGCGTGTGTCGCGCTGCCGACCTGCGGCCAGTCTCTGGCTGAGGGCGAGCGAGTCCATGCACCGATGCTGGCGGCCGTCGAGGGAGCGCTCGCGAAGCACGGTGTGGCCGCCGAACGGCTATCTCAGCGGTTAACCGGTGGCCATAACGAATGCGCCCGGCCCTATGCCGGGGATATCGGCGGCGTGGGCCGGGCGCCTGGGCTCTACACGCTGTTTGTCGGGGGCGACTCTGCCGGGACACGGCTGTCCTTCCCGATAGCCGACAAGGTGCCGGAAGCCGCGGTCGCAACCGCACTGGAACCGATTTTCGCCATCTTCGCTGCCCGCCGGGCGATAACCGAGGGCTCTGGCGATTTCTGCAACCGCTTGGGCACCGAAGAACTTCGCGGCCTGATCAACCCGGCCCTGGCGGCCTGAAACGGATCGAACGCATGCCTCTGTCCCGTCGCGCTGCCCTGCAGGGCCTCGCCGCAACTGCTCTCGCCCGTCCTGTCTTCGCGCAGCCAGTCTTCCAGGCAGGCATCTGGCCCGAACGGCCCATACGCCTGATCGTGCCGGTCGCCCCCGGCGGCAGCCAGGATATCGTCGCCCGCCATTCCGCCCGTGCCCTGGCCGAGGCGCTCGGTCAACCAATCCAGGTCGAGAACCTGCCGGGCGGCGGGTCCAACATTGGCTACGACGCCGCGGCCCGGGCGCGGCCCGACGGCTACACTTGGCTTGCCGGGTCAGACAGCCTGTCCATCACCGGAGCATTGACCCCGCGGTTGACGTTCGATCCGCTGGGCTTCGCGCCGATCCATCGCACCGTCCGCGTGCCGCAGATCCTGGTGGTGAAGGCCAGCAGCCCCCATCCCGATCTCGCGTCCTTCATCGCTGCGGCACGGCGCATGGCGCCAGCCGTCGGCACGCCCGGCAGCGGCAGCCTGGCGCATCTGCTGATGGAACTGGCCCAGCAGAGCAGCGAGACAACCTGGACCCATGTGCCCTATCGCGGTGGGGCGCTGGCGTTGAATGATCTTTTGGCCGGGCATCTGCAGGCGGTGATGATCAACATCGGGGCCGTCACCGACCACGTGCGCGATGGGCGGTTGCGCGGCCTTGCCGTATCGGCCGACAGACGGACCCTGGCCCTGCCGCAGGTCGCGACGCTGGCCGAACAGGGCTTTGCCGCGCTGAGCGCGGTCGGGTGGCACGGGTTGGTGGCGCCCGGTGGCACGGATCCGGCGATCCTGGCCCAGGTAAATGCCGCCAGTCGAGCTGCTGTGAAGCAGGCTGATTTGGCCGCCCGGCTGGCCGCACTTGGGGTTGAACCAACTGACGAGCCGCCGGAAGGCTTGGGAGCCGTCATCCGCGCCGATGCTGAACGTTGGGGCGCGCTGGTACGACGGATCGGCGTGACGGCGGGGTAGTCGGTGCTCCGAGCGGTGCGGCGGTGTTTCAGGCCTTTGGCTTCTGCGCCTGCCCTTCGCTGAAGACAGTCCGATACAGTGGTAGGAGGCCACGGTGCAGGATTGGCACCAAAGCCGCCCCCACCACCAGACCAACGCTTGCGGCGACGACGGCGGTCGCGAACCAGGCCGAGGCGGCGCCAATCACCGGCACGGTCGCGGCCGCCCAAGCGCCGGCGGCGTGGGATAGATGGGCGGGGGCGTCCAGGCCGAACTCTTCCAAACCATGGATGACGATTCCGCCGCCGACCCAGACCATCGCGGCGGTGCCGACCAGACTCAGCAGTTTCAGGAATCCTGGCATTCCCAACACGAGGCCCCGCCCGATCAGGCGCAGCAGCGGGTTCGGCATCCGTGCCAGCGCGACCCCGGCGTCGTCGGCCTTCACGATGAGCGCAACGGCGCCGTAGACCAATATTGTGATGCCGATGCCGACAACCGCTAGCACTGCAGCCTGCGCGAAAAAGGAAGCCTCGGGCATTGTCGCCAGGGCGATTGCCATGATTTCGGCCGATAGGATGAAGTCGGTGCTGATTGCGCTGCGGACCTTTGCGTCCTCGAAGCCCTGAGAGTCTGCGGCCATGACAGCGACCGGCTCCGCTTCGGCTTCGTGCGGGAAGGCAGCTTCGATGATCTTCTCGGCCCCTTCATAGCAAAGGTAGGCGCCACCCAGCATTAGGAGCGGTGTGATCGCCCAGGGTGCGAACAGGCTGAATGCGAGGGAGGCCGGCAGGAGGATCAGCAACTTGTTCCTCAGAGATCCCACCGCGATACGACGCACGATCGGCAGTTCGCGGGCAGCGGCGAAGCCGACGACGTACCGCGGAGTTACTGCCGCGTCGTCGATAACCATCCCCGCGGCCTTGGCGCCGGCCTTGGCCGCCTGCGCGCCCACGTCGTCGAGCGAGGCAGCCGCGACTTTGGCCAGTCCCGCTATATCGTCCAACAGTGCGATAAGCCCTGTGCTCACCTAATCACCCTTTACATGACTCACGGCCGCTAACACGGATGCGAGTCAAAAGTTACCCCTTCCTGCAGAAGCGCAGCGCAAGTGCCCGCCGTCTGGGAGTAGCGCTGCGCTGCCGATGGCATAGCGTCGCCTATACCGCACCCGGTTCCCTGGACACTCGGTTGCATTATGCGGCGCTGTGTTCTGAGGGGGATTTCACGCGCGATCATCTGGCCGACAAGCATCTTCTGCTGATCCTACGTCGACTGACCCATTTCGAGGCTCAGTTGCCGGCCCCTCCGTTTCATCGGTTGGGGCGGTCGGTGCTGATGAACCTCGACAGGCTAAGAAAACTGGAGTGCCGCGACCGAAACCTTTCGTGTGTCGTACTGAACGGGCTGGGCCAGCCGCTCCCTCTGGGCCGCGTCGTCACCGCCAGGCTTCGGGCCGCCCTCGCAGGTGACTTGCATCGCGCGCGCACGCTCCATAACAATATAGAACAATAGCGGCGCCTGACCGCCGTCCGGGAGAGACCTGTCCATGAGCCTTGCGCGCGCCGACGCCGCCCCCGCCGCCATCTGGAACTTCCGGCTGCTGTCGCACCACGAGCTCAACGGCTTCGGCGGCATGGGGGAGGGGCTGTCGATCCAGATCGCCAAGGACGGCCGGCGCATTCTCTGGGCCGCGCATGAATCGGCGCCAAAGAATTTTACGGGGATCGATGTCACCGATCCGCGGAACCCGCGGATCGTGGTGCAGACCGACCTTCCCGCCTCGCATATGCGCTCCAACTCGCTGGAGGTGACGGGCGACATCATGGCCGTCGCCTACCAGTGCAAAACGTATGGCCAGCAGCCGGCGGGGTTTGAACTCTTCGACGTCTCCAAGCCGGAGGCCCCGCGCTCCATCGCTTTCTTCGATGCCTCCGGCCCCTATTCCCGCGGCGTGCATGCGCTGTGGTTCTGCGATGGCGAGTACGTCCACCTCGCGGCGGGGGCGGCTGATTTCCAGTCGCGCCACCCGAACGACGACCAGTTCTATCGCATCATCGATGTGCGCAACCTGTCCAAGCCGACCGAGGTCGGGCGCTGGTGGCTGCCAGGCCAACGCGAGGGCGACGCAGCGCCGCCGCTGACGCGCCACGTCTATCGCGACAACGGTTTTCGCGCGCACAACACCAACGTCTATCCGCAGCGGCCGGACCGCTGCTACCTCGGCTATATCGACGCTGGGATGCTGATCCTGGACATCTCGGACAAGTCGCAGCCCAAAGTCATCTCGCGCTGGGACAATTCGCCGCCCTATGCCGGCATGACCCATACGGTGCTGCCGCTGTTCGAACGCAAGCTGTTGGTGGTGGCCGATGAATCCAACGTGGACAATGCCGCCGACTGGCCGAAGCTGATCTGGATCGTGGATGCGCGGGACGAGGCGAACCCCGTGCCCATCGCCACCTGCCCGATGCCGCCTGTCGCCGATTTCAAGAACCGCGGCGGCCGCTTCGGCGCGCATAACCTGCATGAGAACGTGCCGCTGCCGACCTCCTGGTTCTCCGACCAGATCATCATCGGCACCTTTTTCAACGGCGGCCTGCGGGCCTTCGACATCTCCGACCCCTACAGCCCGCGCGAGGTCGCGCATTTCGTGCCCGAAGCGCCGCGCGGTTCGCCGGCGGCGTCGATCCAGTTGAACGACGTCTTCGTGGACGAACGCGGCATCGTCTATGTCGTCGATCGCTTCGCCGGCGGTTTGTACATCCTGGAGATGGATTTCTGAGCCTCATGGACGGGCTGGTCTTCCCGGCCGGTGCCGAGGGCGGTCCCTTCGGGCGGCGGCAGCGTCATGCACGTGCGGGGCGCGTACCGGTCATCCTGGTCACGGGCTTTTTGGGCGCGGGCAAGACCACGCTGGTCAAGGCTTTGCTGGACTCTCCCGAGGGTGCTGGCACCGTCGTCGTCGTCAATGAATTCGGCGATATCGGCATCGACCAAGCCTTGCTGGCGCCATCCGCCGAAAGCCGGGTAGCGCTGCTTGGCAATGGCTGCGTCTGCTGTGCCGCGCGCAGCGATCTGGAACAGACCTTTCGCACCCTGCTGACCGACCGCGCCCGTGGCCTGATCCCGCCGTTCCAGCGCGTGGTGCTGGAACTGTCGGGCGCGGATGACCCGACGACTGTCTTGCAGACTTTTTTGAACATGCGGGCGCTGGGCCGGGAATATCATCTGCAGGCCGTGGTCGCGGTGGTTGATGCCGCGACGGGGGCGCTGGCGCTGGCCGACAACCCCGAGGCACGGCGCCAGATTGCGCTGGCCGACCGAATGGTGCTGACCAAGGCCGACCTGGCGTCGGAGGCGGAGATTGCCGCCCTGACCGCCGTCCTGCGCGACCTCAACCCCGCCGCCCCTCTGCTGACCGCACAGCACGGACGCATCGGGCCCGACCTGTTGCTGGCCGACAGTGACCTGGCCTTGCCCAACCTGCTGGTCGCCGAGGTCGTGCATCGGCCGGATCTGGCGACCTTCACGCTGGACCTTGACCGGCCGATCTCTTGGACCGGGCTGACCGCGGCGCTGGGGCTGCTGTGCGAACTGCGCGGCGCCGACCTACTGCGCATCAAGGGGCTGGTTCGCCTGGACGGCTGCCAGGGGCCCGTCGTGATCCATGCCGTGCGGCACCTGCTGCACAAGCCTGTGGAACTGGCGGCCTGGCCCGTGGGGGCGGCTTCGCGCCTGGTTTTCATCACTCAGGGCCGCATCACCCGCGACCAGGTTTCTGCGCTTTTCGCGGTGGTGGGTGAACTGACAGGGTAGGTTGAAGTTTATTCCAGGAAGGAGAAGGGCATGAAGACCCGCCGCAACATCTTGATCGCCGCCACCGCAATGGCCTTCCCGGCACAGGCGCAGGACACCGAACTGCCGAACCGCCCGTTGCGGCTGATCATCCCCTTTGCTCCGGGCGGCGCGTCCGACATCGTCGCAAGGCTGATGCTGCCGACGATGCAGCAGGTGCTGGGCCGCTCGGTCATCATCGAAAACCGCCCTGGCGCCACAGGGAACATCGGCATGGAGGCCGCGGCCCGGTCCACGCCCGATGGCACGACCATGGTGCTGGGCAATGCCGGCAGCACGGTCATCAACCCCTCGGTTTTCGCCGACCTGACCTATTCGCCGATGCGCGACCTGGCCCCCGTCACGCTGGTCGCCGAGACGCCGAACATTGTCGTGGTGAACACGTCGCTGCCGCCCAACACCATCCGCGAACTCATCGCATACGTGCGCGCGCGCCAGGGTGAGCTGAACTATGGCTCCGCCGGCAGCGCGAGCCAGAACCGGCTGGAGATGGAGATGTTCATGGCCCAGCAAGGCCTGCGCATCGTCCACATTCCCTATCGCGGGGGGGCGGGGCCCGCGGTGACCGACCTGTTGGCGGGGCACGTCGGCCTCATGTTCGTGACGCTCCCCTCGGTGCTGGGGCATGTACGCGCCGGCCGGCTCAAGGCGCTTGCGGTGACGACGGCCGAACGGTTTCCGGGCCTTCCGGAAGTTCCGACTATGCTGGAACAGGGCTTCCCGGACAACGTCAGCAGCAGCTGGCAGGGGCTGCTGGTGCCCGCGGCGACGCCAGCGCCCATCGTGCAACGCATTTTTGGCGCCGTGGTCGCGGCCATGGGCGACGCCGAGGTCAAGCGCCGCCTGATCGAGGCGGGCGCGGTCGCCGCCGTCAGTGGCAGCCCGGCTGAGTTCACTCGCTTCGTTGCGGCCGAAACCGCGCGCTGGCGTGAGGCCGTACTGGCCGTGGGCGCGCGGCCGGACTGACCTGCAGGCTGCGCCAGGGCGCAGCCCGCAGGTTGCTCAGCGGCGCGCGCCGGGCTTGGAGGGCAGAGCCTCCTCGCCCTGGCGGCCGCGCGGTGCCGTTTGCGACTGGGCGGCCGCTTCCTGCAGGCTCGGTTGGTCGCCGATCGTGGCACGGATGGTCTTGGCCTCCTGTCCACGCTGGATCGCCAACGACACCTGCGCGCCGGGCGCGCGGGCACCCAAAGCACGGGCCAGAGCCCGACCGTCGTTGATCGGCGTATCATCGACCCTCGTGACCACGTCACCTGGCAACAGACCGGCGCGAGCGGCCGGGCCGTCGCGCATGACCGAAGCAAGGCGCGCGCCCGCGGCGGGGCGGCCGTTGGCGGCCAGCGCTGGCGCCGTCTCGACCCCCAGCCAGCCGCGCGCGACGCGGCCATGGTTGCGCAGGTCACCGGCCACACGCGCGGCGACTTCGGCGGGCACGGCGAAGCCAATTCCTGCCGAGGCGCCGGAGGGCGACAGGATCGCTGTGTTCACGCCGACCACGCGGCCCTGCATGTCGAAGAGCGGGCCGCCGGAGTTGCCCGGGTTGATCGCCGTGTCGGTCTGCAGGAAGTCGTCATAAGGCCCTGCGCCGATATCGCGGCCGCGAGCGGAGACAATGCCCGAGGTGACCGTCAGCCCAAGGCCGAAGGGGTTGCCCACGGCCATCACCCAGTCGCCCACGCGCGGCGGGGTACCATTGGCGAAGGCGACTGCGGGCAGCGGCCGGCCGGCTTCGACCCGCAGCAGGGCCAAGTCTGTGCGCTCGTCGCCACCCACCAGCTTGGCCGGCAGGACGGTACCATCGGCAAGGGTGACGGTCAGGCCCTCGGCCCGGCCGGCGACGTGGAAGTTGGTGACGATCAGGCCGGAGGCATCGATGATGAAGCCTGAGCCCATGCCTCCGCGGCGGCCTTCCTGTTCGCCATCTGGCTGGGTGCGGCGCATCGAAGTGGCTGCCGGGCCGGCATCGATCGCGATGCGGACGACGGACGGCGATACCTGGTCGACCAGGTCGGCGAAGCTGGCAGGTGCCCCGGCGCGCGGGGCGATGGCCGAGGGGCCGACGGGCGCGACGGTAGCTGGCGTGTTCTGAGCGAAAGCGTCGGGCAGGAATACGGTACTAACGCCACCGAGCGCGGTGGCGCCAAGCAACACGGCGGCAAGGGCCTTGCGGCGGATCGACGGGGTCATGCGGAGAAGCCTTCGGCTAGAGTGACCCGACTTCTATGCCCTGTTGTATCTTGCCCTGAGCATACTCGACGCTTAAGCCTGTTTCATAACGAATTACAGTTCCGTTTCAATGTGACGTACTGTGCTGTTACACGTCGATGAAATGTAACTTCTTGCGTTCGTCAATGTCTGTTGAAGGCAGGGAAAGCACAAGCGCCCGTTGCGAGCGGCCCACAGAAAACCAGGCCGGCGAGCCGAAAAGCCACACCCAGCGCCAGGGCATGGTCCATGGCCGCATAGGCGGGGCATGGCGGCAGCAGCGCGCACCAGACGGCCAGGGCCTGGGTGCGCGGGGCACCCTGGGCCGAGGCGCAGCCCAGGATTAGCAAGGATTCGCAGGCAATCACGTGGGGAGCAGCGGGCACGCCGAGGCAAAGCGGTCGCCCAATCGCGAAAGCGTGAAGCACGGCATCCAACGGCGCCGCGGCAGCCACCGCATCGGTCGCGACCAGGGGGTGGCGTAGCGCCGGCAGGCTGGGGTGTCCCTTCCCACGCGCCTCGGCCCAGCGCCGGGCCGCATCCAACAAAACGGATTCAGCCGCCGGCAGTTCCGCTGTCTCATGGCCTTGCCATGGCCAGTGGGGCAGTCCGCGCGTCGCCATACTCGCCTCCGTCGATGACTTTAGCATATCGCGAATGCGAGTGATTCGCAAACAAGGGACATTGTTCCCTGCTTCCAAAGGACGCCGGCGGCCTTCAAGCTGAGGGGCTGGGGCCGCGCATGCGTAGGGCTCCCTGAGCGAAACGGGCCCGACCATGCTTGACCCCCGGCACACACCCGATACCAATGGATGATGGCACAGATTGTTGAGTCTTTACTGAGACTGCCGGGCAAGATAGCGGGCAGCATAAGGCTTCTTCGGCGCGACCCGGAAACCCTTGGGCGCAACCTGCTGCAGTTCACCGATCCCGCGCAGTTCGAGGCGCGGCTGGTTGATGTGATGCATGCGGTACCGATGCATGTCCGCGTGGATGCCGCGGCTGCCGCGCCACCACGGCTCAACGTCCTCGACTCAGCCTGGGATCGCAGTTCCATGACCGGCGGACCCAATACGACGATCAACCTCGCCGTGCGCGTCGCGCGCCAGGGGATCCCCGTCCGCCTCGTCTCCACCGTGAAGCCCGTCAGCCTGGAGACCGACTGGCTGCGCCGCCATGCCGCTGCCCTGGCGGGGGAGGCTGGGACCGGCGCGATCACCGTGGCCTCCGCCGCCGAAGCGGACCGCCCGCTGTCGCTCGGGGCGGGTGATGCCTTCCTGGCCACGCATTGGACCACGGCGTTGCAATTGCAGGATGTGCTGCCGCGGCTGCCGATCCGCCAGTTCTTCTACATGCTGCAGGAGTTCGAACCGGCCTTCTATCCCTGGTCCAGCAACTACGCCCGCGCGATGGAGACATATGGGATGGATTTCTTCCCGATCGTGAATGAGGCGGTGCTGGCCGAATTCCTGTTCAGCCAGCCGCTCGGCCGGCTGTCCGATCCAATTATACGGAACCGCGCGGTGGTCTTCGAACCCGCGGTCGATGCCAGCCTGTTCCATCCGCCAACCGCGCCACCGGCACCACGCCCGCGCCGGCTGCTGTTCTACGCGCGGCCGAACAATACGCGGAACCTGTTCGGACTGGGGCTGATGGCGCTGCGGGAGATTGCCGGGGCGCCGGAATTCGCTGGCTGGGAGTTCCTCTCCATCGGCAGCCGCGGCAGCCTGCCTGATCTTGCGCTCGGCCATGGCCATACGCTGCGTCCAGCCCCTTGGGTGGATTATGCGGGCTATGCCGAGATGCTCCGCCAAGCCGATATGCTGCTATGTCCGATGCTCTCGCCGCATACAAGTTACCCGGTGCTGGAGATGGCTGCCTGCGGTGGGCTGTCGGTCACCAACAGCTTCAGCGTCAAAACGGCGGAACGGCTGGCCGCGTTGTCGCCCAACATCATCGGCGTGGAGCCGACCGTGACACGCTTCGCCGAAGGCCTGTTGCGGGGCGCGCGCAGCATCAACGCCGGCATGCCCCGCCTCGGAGCGCTGGCGTTGGCGGGGGACTGGTCAGCAGCACTCGATCCGGCGGCGGGGCATGTGGCGGCAACCCTTCGCGACCTGCATCGCGGCGCCGGCTTGGCCGGGGCCTGACGCGGTGCGGCTGGCCTTGGCTTGATGGGGCTTCATCGAGCCACTAGACGAAACATTGACTCGATGTGGCGGTGGATCGGCACCGAGAACCCGGAGGCCCCGCATGCTGTCACTCCTCAAGCGCGCCGCCCGGCGCTGGCGCGGTGGCGACCGGATCACCACTTACCGCGATCGTTACGCCATCGCGGGGCTTCTGTCTGTGCTGCCGCTCGGCTTGCCGCGGGTCCTTTCCCTTTTTGGGACGGACAAGCAGCGCCCGGGTGAGCACGCTTATGGAGCGAGCTATGAGGCGGCCTTCCGGCGCTTCCGCTACCGCCGCGCCAAGATTTTGGAGATCGGCCTGCTTGCGGGCGATTCACTGCTCGCATGGCGGTGCTACTTCCCCTTCGCGACCACCATCGGGGCGGATATCGAGCCGAAGCCCGAAATGGCGGGTGCCCGCACCCGCATCTACACCGCCGACCAGGGATCTGCCGCCGACCTTGACGCCATAACGGCCAAGGAGGGCCTGTTTGACATCATCATTGACGACGGCTCCCATCAAAGCAGACATCAGATTTTCAGCTTCCACCACCTGTTCGATAATCTGCGCGACGGCGGCGTCTATGTGATCGAGGATGTGCAGACATCCTTCTGGCAGAGCGAAGTCCGAAGCCTCCAGTGGGATGGCAAGCCGATCAACGATCCGGACTTCCGCTACACCTGCTATGGCGAGTTTCTGGAACTCGCCAAATACGTAAACCACGCTGAGTTCCAGAGTCTCGAAGGCACCGATCCGCGGTTGCTCGCCCTTGGCCGGCGGATTACCCGGATCAGCTTCGAACACAATCTGATCTTCATTTGGAAGGGCGCCAACGAACAGCCGTCCAACTACCTGCGCCGTTCCGACTGAACCGCCAAGCCACGGGCGGCCGGCCTACGGGCTTTCGCAAGTCGCGGGGTTGCCGGGGCGCGCCAGCGATGTTGCCATATCCCTCCATCTTGCGGAGACTGGCGTTGCCTGATGTCCCGCCCATCCCGGCGCTGCCGCCCTATCGCGCCATTCTGAACCAGATCTTGGCCCTGGCCGCACCGACCAGCCTGATCGCCGCGATCCAGGCCGCGGCGCAGATCTTCGAGACGGTCCTGGCCGCCCGCCAAGGCACCGCGGCCCTGGCCGGCTGGGCCGTGGTGCTACCCTTCGCCCTGTTGATGCAGCAGATGTCCACCGGCGCCATGGGCGGCGGCGTCGTCTCGGCCATCGCCCGTGCGCTCGGGGCCGGACGGCGGGAGGAAGCCTCGGCGCTGGTGCTGCATGCGCTGCTGATTGCACTGCTCTTCGCGGCCGGTTTTGCGGTGCTGATGGTGGGCTTTGCGGGGCCGATTCTCGGCGCGGTGGGGGGGGGCGAAGCTGCGGCGGCCGCCATTCCCTATGCGTTGATCCTGTTCGGCTTGGGGGCTCTGCCGGCCTGGTTGGCTAATACGCTGGCCTCCATCCTGCGCGGCGGGGGTCGGCATGGGCTTGCGGCGCGGACCATGGTCGTTGCCTGGTTCGCCTATCCGCTGCTGGCCTGGGCGCTCGCCGAACCGGCGGGCATGGGCCTGGCCGGGGTAGGGCTCGCCTTCGCGCTAGTCTTTGCTGCGGCCTCGGTCAGCATGGCGGTGACGGTCGCGGCCGGGGGGGCGGGCTTCGTGCCGCAGTGGCGGGTGCGTATCCAGCGGTCGCTGTTCGGGCAGATCCTTGGCGTCGGGCTGATCGCCTGCCTGCTGGCGCTGATCGCCAACCTGACCACCATCCTGGTCACGGCGCAGCTGGCGCCCTGGGGCACGGCGGCGGTCGCGGCCTATGGCATCGCGGCCCGGCTGGAGTTCCTGATGGTCCCGCTGTCCTTCGGGATTGGTTCGGCGCTGACCGCGTTGGTCGGCCGGGCGGTCGGGGGCGGGGACTGGGTCCGGGCGCGGCGCATTGCCTGGGTGGGCGGCGGGCTGGCGCTGGGCGTGGCGGGGTTGGCGGGAGTCTTTGTGGGACTTTTTCCCGCGCCGTTGGCGGCGGCGTTTTCCGCCGACCCTGCCGTGCGGGCGATCGCATCCGGCGCCTTGGCGATTACCGGCCCGGCGCTGGGCGGCTTCGGCCTGGGCATGGCGATGTATTTTGCGGCCCAGGGGGC
>JBBQHE010000028.1:0-27300 GCA_038323655.1 Acetobacterales bacterium
CCTACGAGGCCCCTCCCTCACCTTGGGAAAGCATCGATGTGGGTCCAGGGGCCTCAGGCTCCTGGTGGGGGGAGTTTGAGGGGGGCGAAGCCACCCTCAACGGCGCGCGTCCCCCGAACTTACCCCGGATCGGTATCCAGCGCGTAGCCGGCGGCGCGGACGGTGCGGATCAGATCGGCTTCGTTCTCGCCGTTCACGGCCTTGCGCAGGCGGCGGATGTGCACGTCGACGGTGCGCGGTTCGACATGGATGTCGCGGCCCCAGACTGCGTCCAGCAGTTGTTCGCGGGTGAAGACGCGCCCCGGGTGTTGCAGGAAGAATTCCAGCAGCCGGTATTCCGTTGGCCCCAGGTGCAGCGCGCGGCCGTTGCGCATCACCCGATGCGCGTCCTGATCCATCGTCAGGTCCTTGTAGGCCAGCGTGCCCTTGGCGACGACGCTGCCCGAACGTCGCAGCAGGGCGCGGATACGAGCAAGCAGCGCCTCCATGGCAAAGGGCTTGGCGATGTAGTCATCCGCACCAGTGTCCAGCGCGCGCACCGCGTCCTGGTCTTCGGTGCGGGCGGTGACCATGATGATGGGCAGTTCGCGCGTCGCGGGGCGACGACGCAGTTGGCGGCAGACTTCCAACCCCGAGAGTGCGGGCAGCATCCAATCGAGCAGCACGAGGTCGGGCTTGGTTTCGGCGACCCTCAGCAGGGCTTCCTGCCCGTCGGCCGCTTCCTCGACCCGAAACCCCTGCTTTTCCAGGTTGTAGCGCAGCAGCGTCAGCAGCGGGGCCTCGTCCTCCACGATCAGGATCGTGGGCTTGCCGGGGCCGGTAAACATGTCGGGCATGGTCTGTCTCCGTCAACCAGCGGGCGGGCGCACGACGGCGTAGCTGCTGCCATCGGCCTTGGGGCGATCATCCGGCAGGCTGTCCCCGGCGATGGCGTAATGTACCGTCTCGGCGATGTTGGTCGCGTGGTCGCCGATGCGTTCGAAATTCTTGGCGATGAACAGCAGATGCGTGGCGGCGGTGATGTTGCGCGGGTCTTCCATCATATGCGTCAGCATTTCGCGGAAGATGCCGTTGTAGATCTCGTCCACCGGCTCGTCGGCGGCCCAGACGCGTTCGGCTGCGGCCGCGTCCTGGTTCACCAGCGCGTCGATCGCATCCTTCAGGTTCTGCTGCACCAGGCGGGCCATCCATTCGAAGCCGTTCATGCTGCCGACATGCGGCTGGCTGGCGAGCACGATGGTCCGCTTGGCGGCATTGCGGGCGTAGTCGCCGATCCGTTCCAGATTATGGCCGACCTTCAGGCAGGCGACGATGAAGCGCAGGTCCTGTGCCACTGGCTGGCGGAGCGCGAGCAGCCGGATCGAGAAGGCCTCGATCTCCCGCTCCAGCGCGTCGATTTCGGGGTCGCGGGCAACGATGTGTCCTGCCAGGACGGTGTCGCGTCGCGTCAGTGCCGTCGCGGAATCGGCCAGCTGACGCTCGGCCAGCCCGCCCATGCGGACGACCAGTTCGCGCAGTTTCTTCAACTGTTCGTCGTAGGATTTCACGATGTGCTCCAACTGATCCTGCGGCATTTGCGGTTCCTCAACCGAACCGGCCGGTGATGTATTCCTGCGTCTTCGGATGACGAGGGGCGGTGAACATCTGCGCCGCCGGCGACACCTCGATCAGTTCACCGAGGTAGAAGAACGCCACCTGGTCGGCGCAGCGCGCTGCCTGCTGCATGTTGTGGGTCACGATGCAAATGGTGAAGTCGCGTTTCAACTCGTCGATCAGTTCCTCGATTTTCAGGGTGCTGATGGGGTCGAGTGCGCTGGTTGGTTCGTCGAACAGGATCACGTCCGGCCGCACGGCGATGGTGCGCGCGATGCACAGCCGTTGCTGCTGGCCGCCCGACAGGCCCATCGCATTGGTGTCGAGCCTGTCCTTCACCTCGCCCCAGATCGCCGCCCGCGTCAGCGCCCATTCGACCCGTTCGTCGAGCTCGGCCTTGCCCAGCTTCTCGTGCAGCTTGATACCGAATGAGATGTTTTCCCGAATAGTCATCGGGAAGGGCGTGGGCTTCTGAAAGACCATGCCGATCTTCGCCCGTAGCGCGTTCATGTCCATGGCATCGGCGATGATGTTCTCGCCGTCCATCAGCACTTCGCCGGTTGCGCGCTGGCCGGGATAGAGGCTGTACATCCGGTTCAGCACCCGCAGCAGCGTGGACTTGCCGCAGCCGGAAGGGCCGATCATGCCGGTGACCTGGCGCTCCGGCAGGTCGAAGTTTATGCCCTTCAGCGCCTTGTTGGTGCCGTAGAAGAAGTCGAGGTTCTTGCAGGCGATCCGGGCGGTGGTGTTCAGCGCGGCGCTGCTGCGTGCCTCCACGCCGCCAAAGCCCGCAGCCTGGCCGGTCTTGCTTTCGGTGGTCGCACCCATCGGCGGTCTCCTGGCCTTACTTGCGGCCGCGCAGCAGAACGCGCGCGACGATGTTGACGAAAAGCACGCCCATGGTGACCAGCAACGCGCCGGCCCAGGCGATGTCGATCAGGTCCGGGAAGCCGCTGTTCGCCTGCTGGTAGATCGCGATGGGCAGGCTGGCCATGGCCTTGGACAGGTCGGTCGAGACGATGTTGTTGCCGAAGGATGTCAGCAGCAACGGCGCCGTCTCACCGGTGATGCGCGCGACAGCGAGCAGGATGCCTGTCACGATGCCCGACAAGGCCGCCTTGTAGCAGATCAGCGTGACCATCTTCCACTTCGGCGCGCCCAAGCCGATCACCGCCTCGCGCAGCGTGTTCGGGATCAGTTGCAGCATGTCCTCGGTGGTGCGGACCACGACCGGGATGACCAGGATCGCCAGCGCCAGGGCACCGGCGATGCCGGAAAACCCGCCCATCGGCAGCACCACGATCTGATAGACGAACAACCCGACCAGAATGGAGGGGGCCGAAAGCAGTACGTCCGACACGAAGCGCACGGCATTGCCCAGCGCCGACGCGCGAGCGTATTCGGCGAGGTAGGTTCCGACCAGCACGCCGATCGGCGTGCCGATCAGCGTGCCGATGCCGGTCTGGATCAGCGTGCCGATGATCGCCTGGGACAGCCCGCCCTTGACAGCATCGGGGTCGCCATAGGTGGTCGGGCGGAATTCCTGCGTCAGCACCGTCCAGTCCAGCGCGCCGAAGCCGCGGACCATCAGGGTGAAGAGGATCGAGCCCAGCAGGAACAGCCCGAGTGCGGTGGCACCGATGCAGAGCAGCCGCACGCCGGCATCGACCAGCCGGCGGCGCCGCCCGAGGGCGAGGGAGACGCTGCGGTCGCGGGCCGGGCCCATGGTGGTCGCGCTCATGGCGGTCAGCCCTTCATCCGGGAGCGGAGCAGGTAGCGCGAGGTCGCCAGCACCACGAAGGAAATCACGAACAGCAGGAAGCCAAGCGCCAGCAGCGAGGATTGCTTCAGGCTGCCCATCAGGCTTTCGGGGAACTCCATCGCGACGACGGAGGCGATGGTGGTCGTGGGGTCGAACAGCGAGCTGAACATGCGGTTGGCATTGCCGATGACGAAGGTCACCGCCATCGTCTCACCCAAAGCACGCCCCAGACCCAGCATGATCCCACCCACGACCGACACGCGCGTATAGGGCAGCACAACGCCCCGCATCACCTCCCAGCGCGTCGCACCAAGGCCATAGGCGCTTTCCTTGTAGACCGGCGGCACCTGGTCGAAGACATCGCGCATGGTCGCGGCGATGAAGGGGATGATCATGATTGCCAGAACCATGCTGGCCGCGAAGATACTGGTCCCGGCGAAATTGTTGCTGGCAAACAGGGAGCCGACCAGCGGGATCGCGCCCAGCGCCTCGCCGAAGGGCAATTGGATGTAGCCCTGCACGAAGGGCACCAGCACGAACAGGCCCCACATGCCGTAGATGATGGAGGGGACGGCGGCCAGCAATTCGACCGCGATGCCGACCGGGCGCTTCATCCAGGGCGGCGCCAGTTCGGTGAGGAAAAAGGCGATGCCGAAGGCGACCGGCACGGCCAGGATAATGGCCAGCACGGCCGAGACGACGGTGCCGACCACGGCGACGGCGGCGCCGTAGTTCTCGCGCCCCTCGACCGGCTGCCATGCGGTGGACCACAGGAACTCGATCCCAAAAGCCTGGAAGGCGGGCAGGGCGCCGATGAACAGCGTCAGGATGATGGCGCCCAGAATCGCCAGGACCAACAGCCCCGCGCCGCGGCAAAGCCATTCGAAAATCAAGTCGCCGGTGTTGCCGGCGGAACGCCGAACCGGTTTTGCGTGCGCTATGGCCTGCGACAAGCGGATGCTCCGTCAAACAACGCGAAGGACGGGGAAGGGCCCACTTGCCCTTCCCCGATGCAGGATCAGGCCGCGAAGACAGCGCTGCCGGACGGCGCCTTGACCTGCGCGCGCCAGGCGGCGCGCACGGCATTCTGCACGCTTTCCGGCAGCGGGATGTATTCCAGGCGGCGCGCCGCCTCGGCGCCGTTCTTGAAGGCCCAGTCGAAGAACCGCATCGTGTTCAGGCTGGCCGCGACCTTGTCGGCCGGCGGGTCGATCGGCAGCAGGATGAAGGTCGGCGAGACGATCGGCCAGGCCGTCGCACCCGGCAGGTCCACGAGGTCGGCGGCGAAGTTCGGCACCGACCAGTCGGCGGCCGAGGCCGCGGCCTCGAAGGAGGGGATGGTCGGCGTGATGAAGTTGCCGGCCTTGTTGCGGATCTGCGTCGTCACCAGCCGGTTGACGGTGGCATAGGCGTTTTCAGTGTAGCCGATGGCGCCAGGGGTACCGCGCACCGCATTGGACACGCCCTCATTCCCGCGCGCGCCATTGCCGACCGGCCACTGGATCGAGGTCGCGGCGCCGGGACCATCCTTCCAGGTTGTGGACACGCGGGAGAGGTAGGTCGTGAAGACGAAGGTCGTGCCCGAGGCATCGGCGCGGTAGGCCGGGCTGACCGGCAGGTTCGGGATCCGCAGGTCGCGGTTCAGCTCGACGATCTTGGCGTCGTTCCAGCGGGTGATGCGGCCCATGAACAGGTCCACGATCACTTCCGGCGTCAGCTTCAGCGCGTTGTCGGCAACGCCCGGCAGGTTCACGATCAGCACGACCGAACCCATGACGGTCGGGAACTGCAGCAGCTTGCGCTCGGTGATTTGCGCCTGGGTCAGCGGCGCGTCGGTGGCGCCGAAATCGACCGTGCGGTTGGTGATCTGGTTGATGCCGCCGCCCGAACCGACCGACTGGTAGTTCAACTGCACGCCGATGGCCTCGCGCGCGGCCTGACCCCAGCGCTCATAGACCGGGCGGGGGAAGGAGGCGCCGGCGCCGGTGATCGGGGCCAGGGTCTGGGCTTGGGCGAAGCCCGGAACGGCCAGGGCGGCGGCGCCGGTGAAGAGCGCGCTGCGGCGAGAGATAAGCATGTCTGGGAAACTCCCCATGAAGGTTTGCACGTTCAGTGAACGCATCGCCGGCCTTCTAGGCGCACTGGGCGACGCCACGATTGCAATTGTGTGAAGGTAAGATGACAGAAGGTCGGACAACTCACGGTTGTTGTCTAGACACTTCCGCCCTTCTTGGCCGCCCCATCAGCATTCCCACCGCGCCATCCAGGCTCCATCTGCCGGCCAGAACCTCGGCCACCGCCGCCGAAATCGGCATCTCGACCCCCAGAGCCGCAGCGCGGGCAACAAGGGCCGGCGCGGTCGCGACGCCCTCGGTCACGCTGTTGCGGCCGGCCAGGATCGTCGCCCCGGCCTCACCCCTGCCGAGGGCCAGGCCGAAGGAAAAGTTCCGGCTGGCGCCGCCGGTGCAGGTCAGCAGCAGGTCGCCCAGGCCGGACAGCCCGGCCACGGTTTCCGCCTGGCCGCCAAGTGCCACGGCCAGGCGCGCCATCTCGGCCAGGCCGCGGGTGACCAGGGCGGCGCGCGCATTTTCGCCCAGCCCCGCACCGATGACGGCGCCCGCGGCGATGGCGATGACATTCTTGGCGGCCCCGCCCACCTCGGCGCCGATCATGTCGGCGCCCGGATAGAGCCTGAAGCTGGCCGTCCCGAGCAGCCCGGTCGCAGCCTGCCGCAGCGCTTCGTCAGGGCTGGCCACCACCGCCGCGGCGGGCAGGCCTGCCGCCACTTCGGCGGCGAAGTTTGGCCCGGAGAGCACGCCGATGGCCTGGCGCGGGCGCAGTGCCGCCACGATCTCGGCCGGGAAGCGCAAGGTCGCCCGTTCGACCCCCTTGGCAGCCAGCAGCAGCGGTGCGCCCCCCGTCGGCAAGCCCGCCAGCACAGCGGACAGGTGCTGCACAGGCACCGCCAGGATGACCAGCGCCGCGCCGGCCAGGGCAGCCCCGGCATCGGCCGTCACCAAAACCCCCGGCGGCAATGCCGCATCCGGCAGGTGCGTCGCATTGCGCCGGCTGTCCTGCATCGCCGCGACCCGGGCCGGGTCGCGCCCCCAGAGCGTGACATCCTGGCCCGCCCGGCTGGCCTGGATCGCAAGTGCCGTGCCCCAGGCGCCGGCGCCGATGATGGCGACACGGGCCATCTATTCCGCCACCAGCGTGGTCACGGCAAAGCCCGCGCCGGGCTCGGCATCGCCGAGGCGGTCCAGCAGCGCCGCCAGCATGGCGCGCGCCTGCTCGGCAAAACCCCAGGGCGGATTCACCACCACCAGTCCGCAGCCGTTCAACCGGTCAGCATCGGTCGGCTCCCGCAGCCAGAACTGGCAGTCCAGCACGTCGCGCAAGCCGGTGGCGGCCAAAGCGGTGTGGAAGGCGCGGACCGGGGCGCGGTGCTTGACCGGATACCAGCCGGCCTGAATGGCGGCACGAAAGCGGTGATGCACCAACGCCAGCCCCGCGGCCACGCGTTCGAACTCGCCGGCTTGCTCGAATGGCGGGTCGATCAGCACCAGGCCCCGGCGTTCGGGGAAGGGCGTCAGCGCGCGCAGTGCCTCCCAGGCGTCGCGCGTATGGACGGCGACCTGGGGGTCACGGCGGAAGGCGGCGGCCAGGGCCGCGGCATCCTCAGCGTGAAGTTCGCAGGCCATCAGCCGGTCGTGTGGGCGCAGCCTGGCGCGGACTTGCAGCGGCGAACCGGGGTAGGTTCCGGCCAGGCCCTGGTCACGTAGCGCCGCGACCCAGGGCAATAGCGGGCCGTCGGCGACATCCAGAAGCCGGCCGATGCCGCTGCGCCATTCGCCGGTGCGGGCGGCCTCGGTGGACGCCAGATCGTAGCCGCCGCGGCCCGCGTGGGTGTCCAGCACCGCAAAGGCGGCGGGTTTCTTCAGCAGCCCGTCCAGCAGGGCATGCAGCAGCGCGTGCTTCACGCAATCCGCAAAATTGCCGGCGTGGAAAGCGTGGCGGTAGTTCATGCCAGGCTCTCCAGAGGCCAGCGGGGGCGTGGTGCATGGCCGACCGGGTCGGTCAGCCCCGCGCGCAGCCGCTCGATCCCGGCCCAGGCGACCATCACCGCATTGTCGGTGCACAGGCGTATGGGGGGTGCGACCAGCGGCAGGCCCGCCCCGGCGGCGACCCGCGCCAGCGCCGCCCGGACCGCGCCATTGGCCGCGACCCCGCCGGCGACGACGATGGCCGTAGCCCCGGGCAGCAGCGCCAGCGCATGGGCTGCCCGGTCGCCCAGGACCGCGGCGACCGCGGCCTGGAAGCCCGCGGCCAGGTCGGCCCGGTCCTGATCCGACATGGCGCGGGCGGCTTTCTGGGCCACCGCCGTCTTCAGCCCGGAGAAGGAGAAATCGCAGCCCGGCCGGCCGAACAGCGGCCGGGGCAGGGGCGCGCGGGCCGCATCGCCGGTCGCCGCCAGCCGTTCCAGCGCCGGGCCGCCAGGCCAGCCCAGACCGAGGATTTTTGCTGATTTGTCGAAAGCCTCGCCCACAGCATCATCCAGCGTGGTGCCGAGGCGACGGTACCGGCCAAGCCCCTCGACCGCGACGCACTGGCAATGCCCGCCCGACAGCAACAGCAGCAGGTAGGGAAACTCCGGCGCCGTGCCGAGGCTCGGCAGGCGCGGGGTCAGGGCATGTGCTTCCAGATGGTTCACCGCGACGAAGGGCTTTCGGCAGGCCAGGGCTATGCCCTTGGCGAAGCTGGCGCCGACGACGAGCCCGCCGATCAGCCCAGGCCCGGAGGTGGCGGCGATCCCGCCCAGGTCGCCGGGCGACAGCCCCGCCTCATCCAGGACCCGCCGCACCAGCGCGCCCAGATGCGCCAGATGCGCCCGCGCCGCGATTTCCGGGACGACGCCGCCAAAGGCGACGTGTTCCGCCAGTTGCGACCGCACGACTTCGGCCAGGATCGCCCCGTCCGGCGCCAGGATCGCGGCCGCGGTCTCGTCGCAACTGCTCTCGATGCCGAGGACCGGGCCATTTGGGTGATCTATGCGTGTCACGGGCGCGGTTCTATGACGCCGCCATGTCTTCTGGCCAATCCCTCCTCCCGCATGCCCATCCGCCCGGCCGGCTGACGCCGGCAAATGCAAAAGGCCGGCTGACGCCGGTCCATGCGCGCGGCCTGCCGCTGCGGGTCGGCACCCGGGGCTCGCCGCTGGCGCTGTGGCAGACGCGGCATTTTCTTGAGATCATTGTGGGCTTCTGCCCGGTGCTGCGCGCGGCCGGTGCCTTCGAGGAGCATGTCATCGCCACCTCCGGCGACCAGATCCAGGACAGGCGCCTGGCCGACATCGGCGGCAAGGGGCTTTTCGCCAAGGAAATCCACGAAGCGCTGCTCGACCGACGGGTGGATTTCGCTGTGCATAGCCTGAAGGACCTGGAGACCGAGATGCCGCCCGGCATCCGGCTCGCCTGCACGCTGAAGCGCGAGGACGCGCGCGATGCGCTGGTCCTGGGTGGCGGCTGCGGCACGCCTGACCCGGCCGACCCCTACGCCTGCCTGCCGGTAGGGGCCACGATCGGCACGGCCAGCCTGCGCCGCCAGGCGCAGATACTGGCGGCAAGGCCTGATCTGACCGTCGGCATGATCCGCGGCAATGTGCAAAGCCGCTTGGGCAAGGTTCGCGACGGCGGCTTCGATGCCACATTGCTGGCGCTGGCCGGGCTGCGACGGCTGGGGCTGGAGGATCAGGTTGGCCTGGTGCTGGACCCCGAAGCCATGGTGCCCGCCGCGGGGCAGGGCATCGTCGGGGTGACCTGCCGTACGGCCGATGTCGAACTGCTGGAACTGCTGAGCGGGATCGAGGACCGCGAGGCGGCCGCTGTGTCCCAGGCTGAACGGGCCATGCTGGCGGCGCTCGACGGGTCCTGCCGCACGCCGATCGGCGGCCATGCGCGGCTGCTGCCGGATGGCACGCTGCATCTGACCGGGCTGGTGGCGCGGCCGGATGGATCCTTCCTGCTGAAGCGTTCGCTGCGCGGCGATGCACGGGATGCAGCGCGGATCGGTCAGGAACTGGGGGACGGGCTGCGGGCCGATTGCCCCGGGGATATTTTTGGTTAAATGCGGCCCGCGCCGCACAACGCCCGCACCACGACGCTCAGCCCCGCCGCATCGCCGCCGTCGCAACACCGGCGGCGATCAGCACCCCGCCGCCCAGCCGGTTGAAGCCGCGGCGCATCGCCGGGCGCTGCACCGCCCCCGACAACCGCCCGGCGAGCACGGCATAGACGGCAGCATTCATCGCGGCGAGTGCCACGAAGGTCACGGTCAGCAAGGCCGCCTGCGGCACGAAGGGCTGCGCCGCATCCAGGAACTGCGGCACGAAGGCGGTGAAGAAGGCGATGCCTTTGGGGTTCAGCGCCGTCACCACGAATGCCTGGCGTGCCGCCTGCCCCGCCGGCAGGGGCGGTGCCGCATCGCCGACCGGCGCGCGCCAAAGCCGAAGGCCGAGCCAGACGAGATAGGCCGCGCCAACCCACTTCAGCAGCGTGAAGGCGGTGGCCGAGGCGGCAAGCAGCGCCCCGAGGCCAGCGAGCGACACCGTCATGGCCACGGCATCGCCGGCCGCGACCCCGGCCACCAGCGGCAACACGCGGCGCCAGCGCCCCGCCGCCGCCCCCAGCGACTGGCCGATCACCAGCAGGATGGTCGGCCCCGGGATCACCAGCATGGCCAGGGCGGCGGCCACGAAAGCCGCCCAGGTGGCCAGCGTCACCGGTCGGAGGTGGGCTGCAAGGTGCGGAAAAGGTCACGCATCGCGTCGTCGAACACCTCGGCTTCGCGGCGCTTTGGCGCGGGCTTGGCCGACTTCGCCGCGACGGGCTCGGCCGGGGGCTCGGCCGGGGGCGCGGGTGGCGGCGTCGTCACGGTGGCGGCCTGGGGAGAGGGCGCCTTGCGGCGCGGCTTCGGCGCCTCGGCGGCATCGAGTGCCGCGGCCAGGTCCTCAATGATGTCCGACACATCCTCAAGCCCGACCGAAAGCCGCACGCTGCCATCAGAGATGCCCAGGCGTGCGCGTTCATCGGCGCCGACGCGCATATGGGTGGTGGTCGCGGGGTGGGTGACGAGGCTCTTGGCGTCGCCGAGGTTGTTGGAGATATCCACGAGGCGCAGCGCGTCGAGCACGCGGAAGGCTGCGTCCTTGCCGCCGTTGACGTCGAAGGTGACGAGGGTGCCGCCGGCCGCCATCTGCTGCTTGGCCAGCGCATGCTGCGGATGGTCGAGGCGGAAGGGAAAGCGCACCTGGGCGACCTCGGCCCTTTCGGCCAGGAAATCGGCGACCGCCGCGGCACTGCGGCACATGGCCGGCACGCGCAGGTGCAGCGTCTCCAGCCCCTTCAGGATGGTCCAGGCGTTGAACGGGCTGATCGAGGGGCCGGTGTTACGGATGAAGGGGCGCAGCACGTCATCGACCCATTTTTTCGCTCCGAGCACAGCCCCGCCCAGCACCCGGCCCTGGCCGTCGAAATGCTTCGTCGCGGAATACACGACGATATCGGCGCCGAACTGCATCGGCCGCTGCAGCAGCGGGGTGGCGAAGACATTGTCCACCACCACCAGCGCGCCCGCCTTGTGCGCCATGTCGCAGACGGCGCGCAGGTCCACGAGATCCAGCATCGGGTTTGAGGGGGTTTCCAACAGCACCATCGCGCAGGGCTTCTGGAAGGCGGCTTCCCACTGGTTCAGGTCATGGCCATCGACGAATTCGGTTTCGATCCCGTAGCGCGGCAGCAGGGTCGAGACGATCCAGTGGCAGGAGCCGAACAGCGCCCGGGCGGCGACCACGCGGTCGCCGACTTTGAGCTGCGACAGCATCGAGGCATGGACGGCTGCCATGCCGGTGGCGGTGGCGATGCAGGCCTCGGCCCCTTCCAGCGCAGCCAGGCGGCTTTCCAGCATGGTGACGGTGGGGTTGCCGAAGCGGCTGTACTGGTAGTGCTCGACCTCGTTCTTGAAGGTGGCCTCGGCCTGGGCGGCGCTGTCATAGACGAAGCCTGAGGTCAGGTAGAGCGCTTCAGAGGTTTCGCCGAATTGGCTGCGTTGGGTGCCGCCGCGCACCAACTGGGTGGCGGGGCGGTAGGTCTTGGGGGATGAGGGCTTGGCCATGACGGAACCTGACGACTGGACATGGCCGGCCCGGACAGGCTTCGCCCAAGTGGGGCGATGCCAGGCCGTTTAGCGCGGTTGTTTTCCAAGCCCGTTTGAAGGGGCCTGACCCGGAACCGGGACCTCGCCGCAAGCTGGCCGGACAAATCGCGAGGGGCACCGCATGGCTGCCGCTACCATGGGTAGCGGCGCCGCGCCCCCGCGGTCAAGCGGTCAGCGTGCGGCAATGCCCGAACGGGTGGCGACGATCTCGTTCGTGCGGCAGATATCCACACCCATCAGATCGGCCCGCTGGCCGTTCGACCAGACGATGCGAAAGTCGTTGCGACCGGGGTTGCGCGTGGAAAAGCGCATGCTGCGGCCGGCGGCGAGAACGTTGGTGCCGAGCTGGTCAACGCCCCAGCTGGATTGCGCGCTGGAGCCGAAATAGAACTCATTCACGGTCACGCCGGACTCGTTCACCAACGTGAAAGTGGTGTCGCACTGGGCCTGGGCGGTACCAACCAGGCCGGTCGCGAGGGCGGCGCCGAGCAAAAGGCGGCGAGGGGACATGGGCAATCTCCGGGTTTGTGATCTGTTGCGGCGAGACTGTTCGATCGACGTTGAATCGTTGTCAATTTGGCGCGTGCCGCACGGCACCGATGCGCAGTCTGGACGCGGGTGGCTTTCCGCCGGTATAACGTGAAGAGACGCGGGCGTAGTTCAGAGGTAGAACGTCAGCTTCCCAAGCTGAATGTCAGGGGTTCAATTCCCCTCGCCCGCTCCATTCCAACCGCGACCGAGCGTGCCCCTCCCGAAGCCACCGTGCACGGCCCTGGCGCCCCCGGCAGGCCTCTCCGGGCACGGTTCCCATCGCCATGCCCGATCGCGACATGTCCGCGCCCGCAAAGTGTCACTTCCGCCTTGCGTCCCCCCGGCATCGCGGCACGATGAGGCCGCCGTATCGAGGGCGCGGAGTCGCAGCCCGATACGTTTTGCGGAGGCGGCAATGGATGGCGGTGCAGGCATCTTGGCCGGAGTGGATCGGCCGATGGCCAGCATGACTTTGCGCACCATCGGGCTGATGAGCGGCACGTCGCTCGACGGCGTCGACGCCGCCTATGTCGAGACCGATGGCATGACCATCAGTCGTCTCGGCCCGGCGCTGACCCTGCCCTACGGCCCCGCCCTGCGGCGCGACCTGCGGGCGTTGCTCGACCGCGCAGCCGGCCTGCCGGCCGACGACCCGGCGTTGTTGGACTGCACCGCCCGGTTGACGGCGCGCCATGCCGAGGCGGTTTCGGCGATCGGGCTCTTCGCCGATGTCGTCGGCTTTCATGGCCAGACCATCCTGCACGCACCGGGTGGTCGCAGCCCGCGAACCTGGCAGATCGGCGATGCCGCGGAACTCGCGCGGGCGACAGGCATGACCGTCGCGTGGGATTTCCGCTCGGCCGATGTCGCGGCCGGCGGGCAGGGGGCGCCGCTGGTCCCGGCCTTTCACGCAGCCCTAGCCGTACCGCTGCCCAAGCCGCTGGCGATCCTGAACCTGGGCGGCGTGGCCAATGTGACCTGGATCGGCCACGACGGCGACCTGATGGCCTTTGACACCGGCCCGGCCAACGGGCCGCTGGATGACTGGGCCAGACGCTCGACCGGCGATGACTACGACAGGGACGGCCGGCTGACCCTGGCTGGCCAGGCCGATGGCGCGGTGCTGGGGCGGTTGCTGTCGCATCCATTCCTGGCAGCCCCGCCGCCAAAAAGCCTGGATCGACTGGACTTCGACCGTGCCCTGCGGGAGGCCGGCGCCGGGGCGCTGTCGCCGGCCGATGGGGCGGCGACCCTGGCCGCCTTCTGCGCCTGTGCGGTTGCTGCCGCGGCCCGACACTTCCCCGAACCACCGCTGCAATGGCTCGTCGCTGGCGGTGGGCGGCGCAACCCTGGGCTGATGCGGGCGCTGCAAGGCGCACTGGAAACCCCCGTCCGCGCGGTCGAGGTCGCCGGCTGGGACGGCGACGCGCTCGAAGCCCAGGCCTTCGGCTTCCTGGCGGCCCGCGTCACACGCGGCCTGGCCCTGACCTTCCCCGGCACGACCGGCGCACCGCGGCCACTGCCGGGTGGGCGGCTGGTGGGGTCGCTGCTGTAGGGGTGCGCCTCACCGACGACGCGCCACCAGCACCAACCGCTCCAGTCGGGCCGCGACGCGGCCGCCGAGGTATTCGGCCAGGCTGTTGCGTGCGCCCGGCAGAGGCCGCGCCGCAGCCAGCAGCGTCATCAGTCGCAGGGTGTAACTGTATTCCAGGGCGCAGCGTCGCGCCGGGCGCAGTTCCCCCGCCGCGATGGCGAGGTCGACGGCCACCCGCGCCAGCGGTGCCAGGGCGGCGACATCCCAGCAGCCGGACAGGATCATGCGACCGAGCGCCGGGTCTTCCGCGCATGCGCTGCGCGCGAAGGCCACGACCCGGCTTTCGTGCAGCCGAAGCCGCATGGGGTGCCGGGCCGGCAGGGCGTCCGGCACAGCCGGCAGGGCGCGATCGGGATGGGTCATGGCGAAAAGGCCTCCGGCACGGGTGGAACCTGCCGGAGGATGGTTGCGGGCTACGTCAGGATCGGACGGATGCCGAATCAATCCGAGTCGCATGGCTTTTTACCAGGGCTTCCCCCATCTGCGCCATGCGGCTTCGCAGCCGTTCGGGGGAAAGAACTTCTACCATTGCGCCCCATTGGGCCAGGTGGGCGGCCATCTCCTCGATCCCGCCGGCCGAGAAGCGCAGGATCAGCGCGCCATCGGGCTGGGGTTCGGCGACCTGGGTCGCGTGAAAGCGCCAATCCAGCGCGTCCTGCGCCGCGGTGCCGGTGAAGCGCAGCACGACCTGCATCGGCGGTTCCCGCCAGATGCCGAAACTGTCCTTCATCAGGGTCGGGATGTCGAAGCCCGGGCGGGGGGCAAAGGCCTGGCCGGTGTCGGCCAGGCCACGCATCCGGTCGAGCCGCCAGACCGCCACATCTGCCTTGCCCGGCTTGACCGCGAGCAGATAGGGGCGCGCCCCGTAGAGCAGCCCATAGGGTTCCAGCACATGCTGTCGGGCGACCCCCTGGGGCGTCAGGTAGTCCAGCCGCACGAGGTGGGAGGCGAGCAGCGCCTGGCGCAGCGTCTCGATCACCCCGGGCGGCACGGCGACGCGGGGGCCGGGGCGGGCGGCCAGGCCCTCGGCGGCCAGCAGCGCCTCCACATCGGGTTCGGCCCGGCGGCGGGCAGCGTCATCCATGCTGGCGCGCAGCTTGTTGGCGGCCGAGCGCAGGGTCGCGGCACGGGCGGGCAGCCCGTCATCGACCAGGCGGCGGGCGGCGGCCTCGACCTCGGCGATCTCTTCGGGCGTCATGCGTATGGTGGCGACCAGGCGCGAGGGGCGCATGCGCCAGCGTTTCTCGGGCTGGTCGGTTGGCACTTCCTCGATATCGCCGCAGGCCTGGCGGATGGCGGCGAGCAGGCGTTCGACGGTGCGGCGGCCGCAGCCAAGGTCGGCCTGCATCTCGGCGATGGTGAGGCCCGCGCGGGTGGCGGCGAGGGCGGTGATGAGGCCGAGGGCCTGGGCAAGCTTTTCGTGGCGTTCGGGCATGCGGGGGCCTGGCAAGGTTATGGCGCCAGGGTGCAATGGATGCGGAATGAAGGGTAGCGACGGGCGGATTTCAGGCCCCGCCGCGACGAAGAAATGGTAGCGGCGGGCGGACTTGAACCGCCGACCCCGGCATTATGAGTGCCGTGCTCTAACCAGCTGAGCTACACCGCCATCGCAAGCAAGGCCGCCGATTAGGCCGCAGTCCGACCCATGTCAACGCGCGCCGCGGCGCGGATGAAGCCACCCCCCAGCACGCGGCCGCTCGCGTCATACAGCACCATCGCCTGGCCGGGTGCGGCGATGGCGGGTGTCTCGGGCCGCAGCCGCAGCACGGCGCCATCCCAGGACGCCATGGCGGGGCGGGGGGTTTCCCGGGCCCGCAGTTTCGCGAAGCAGGCAAAGGGCACGGCCGGCGGTTCGATCAGCCAGTTGGTCTCGCCGGCCACGACATCGCCCACCGTCGCCAACTGGCGCGGCCCCACGATGATGCGACGGGTCGCGGGCTCCATGGCCGTGACGAAGAGCCGCTCGGCGCCGTCATGCGACGCGGCGCCGAGCCCGCGCGCCTGGCCGACCGTAAAGTGGCCGATGCCCCTGTGTTGGCCCAGGGTCCGGCCATCGGCATGCACGATCTCGCCAGGTTCGGCCGCATCAGGCCGCAGCCGCGCGACCAGGTCGCTGTAGCGGCCTTCGGGCACGAAGCAGATGTCCTGGCTGTCCGGCTTTTCCGCAACGCCCAAGCCGAAGCGCGCGGCCAGCGCCCGCACCGCGGCCTTGTCCGGCATGTCGCCCAGCGGAAAGCGCGCCAAGGCGAGTTGGTCGCGGGTGGTGGCGAAGAGGAAATAGGACTGGTCGCGCGCGGGGTCGGCGGCGGTGTGCAGCTCGGCGCCGCCAGGCCCATTCACGCGGCGCGCATAATGCCCCGTTGCCAGGGCTTCGCAGCCGAGGTCCCGCGCCAGCGCCACCAGGTCCTGGAACTTGACGGTCTGGTTGCAGCGGACGCAGGGGATCGGGGTCTCGCCGCGCGCGTAGGAATCCGCAAAATCGTTGATGACGGCGTCGCGGAACCGCTGTTCGCGGTCGAGCACGTAATGCGGGATGCCCAAGGCGTCCGCGACATTGCGGGCGTCCAAAATATCCTGGCCGGCGCAGCAGGACCCCGCCTTCTTCACTGCCGCACCATGGTCGTAGAGCTGCAGGGTCGCGCCCACGACCTCATGCCCCTGGTCGTGCAGAAGGGCTGCGACGACGCTGCTGTCCACGCCTCCGGACATGGCGACCAGGATGCGCATCAGCGGGCGTCCAGCCCCATCTGCCAGAAATCACATTCCAGCCGCGCGGCCTCGGCGAACCCGGCCGAAAGGGCGGCGAAGCGCGCCTCCCCGCCATGGCTCAGCCCCAGCGCATCCAGTCGCAGCGCTGCCGCCCGGGCCAGCGCCTGATAGCCGTCGGACGCATACATCGCGATCCAGCTTTCATAGGGATTCTGCACCCGATTGCGCCCGGGATACGCCTCAATCCGGCGCGCGATCTCGCCGTAGCCGATGGTGCAGGGGGCGAGGGCCACCTCAAGATCCAGAATGTCGCCCATCATCCCGCGATCCAGCACCCAGCGGGTGTAGCAGACGGTCTGCGCGGCCTCTGGCGTCGCGATCACGGCGGCTTCGGAAAGCCCCCAGTCGCGGCAGTATTCCAGGTGCAGCTTGGTCTCATCCAGGATCGACAGCACCGCCGCCGCCTTGTCGCGCATGGCGGCCAGGCTTTCACCCTTGAACACCGCCAGCGCCTTGGCCCGCGCGAACTGGATCAGGAACAGGTAATCCTGCACCAGGTAATGCTGGAAGCAGCGCAGCGGCAGGCTGCCATCCGCCAGGCCCTGGACGAAGGGATGCCAGCAATAGGCCTCCCAGGGCGGGGCCGCGGCGCGCAGCCGCCGGAACAGCCCGCCCTCGGCCCCGAAGTCGCTCACCCCGTCATCGCTCACCACGTCATCGCTCACCCGGTCATCACTCACCCGCCGGCGTTCCGCGTGCCGGCCGGCAGCTTCACGACAAGCCCATCCAGCGCATCGGTCATGATCAACTGGCAGCCGAGGCGGCTGGTTTCCTGCAGGTCGAAGGCGAGATCCAGCATGTCCTCCTCATCCTCGGTCGGCTTCACCATCTTGGGGAACCAGGCGGCATCGACCACGACATGGCAGGTGGAGCAGGCGAGCGAGCCTTCGCAGGCGCCCTCGATATCGACATCGTGGCGATGCGCGATTTCCAGCACCGAAAGACCGAGCGGGGCTTCCACTGTCTTGTGGTTTCCGTTGCGCTCGATGAACGTCATTTTCGGCATGGTCACTCCGCCGTCTGGGGCTTGGCTTTGGTTGCTGGGGAACGCGCCGCTTCCCAGGCCGCCGCCAGCAGGGTGGCGGCCGTGGTGGCGTCGGCCGGCGAGGTAAAGCGCCCGAACCCGATCCGCAAGGTTTTGCGCGCAGCGGCGTCGTCCAGGCCGATGGCGCGCAACACGTGGGAGGGCGTGACCTCGGCCGAGGAACAGGCGGACCCCGTGGAGACGCAGACCCCCGGGGCTGCTGCCATGATCGCCTGGGCGCTCACCTCGCCCGGAAAGGTCAGGTTCAGGTTGCCGGGCACGCGGGCCTCGGCAGGGCCGTTGACCCGCACGCCTGGCACCGCGGCCGACAGGGTCGCCCAGAAGCGGTCGCGCTGGCCGGCGATGCGGCCGGCGTCCAGCAGCACCTCGGCGCGGGCGATCCGCGCGGCCTCGCCCAGGCCCACGACCAGGGGCGCGGCCAGCGTGCCCGACCGAAGCCCGCGTTCCTGGCCGCCACCCGAAAACAGCGGCGTGAGGCGCACCCGCGGCCGGCGGCGGACGTACAGCGCACCAATCCCCTTCGGCCCATACACTTTGTGCCCGGACAGCGAGAGTAGATCGACCCCCGCCACATCCATCCCGATCCGCCCCGCGGCCTGGGCCGCGTCGGTGTGGAACAGCGCGCCCGCGGCGCGGACCGTGGCCCCGATGGCGGCGATGTCCTGGATCACCCCGATTTCATTATTCACCGCCATCACGCTGACCAGCAGGGTCGGCACGGCAAGTGCGGCGCGCAGCAGGTCGAGATCCAGCAGCCCATCCGGGCCGACCGGCAAGATCACCGGCTCAAACCCCTCGGCGCTGAGGTCGCGCACGCTTTCCAGGACGCATTTGTGTTCGGTCGCCAGCGTGATGACGCGGCGCCGGTCGGTGCCCTGGCTGGCGGCGAAGCGGGCCGCGCCCTTGATCGCGATGTTGTTGGCCTCGGTGGCGCCGGAGGTCAGGATGATCTCGCGCGCCTCGGCCCCGATCAAAGCGGCGACATGGGCGCGGGCGGTTTCCACCGCTTCCTCGGCGGCGCGGCCCATGGCGTGTTCGACGCTGTGGGGATTGGCGAAATTCTCCTCCCACCAGGGCCGCATGGCCGCCAGCACGCGCGGATCGACCGGCGTGGTGGCGTGGTTGTCGAGGTAGATCGGGCGGTTACGCATCCCCCCAATGTGGCGCGTCGGGCGGCGCGGTAAAGCCGGCATGTCAGCCGCGCCGCGCGCGCACCCGGGCGAGGGCCGCGAGGAAGCGGCTGGGCGCATCCGGCGCCGCGTCCCAGGGCAGGCTGATGCGGATGGCCTGGCCGGCCGCTTCGGCCAGGCCCATCGCCGCAAGCACATGGCTGCGTGTGACCTTGCCCGAGGAACAGGCGGCCCCGGCCGAGACCCGCACCCCCTCCAGGTCCAGCGCAATGACCAGGGTTTCGGCCGGCATGCCTGCCACCACCAGGCTTGCAGTATTGGGCAGGCGCGGGGCGGTGGCGCCGGCCACGGGGCAGCCCGCGTCCGCCTCGATCGCGTCACGCAGCACGGCCAGGCGCGCGGCCGCGGCAGGGGGGGCGGCTTCGGCCGCGGCGCCCATGCCGGCGATGGCCGGCAGCGCTTCCGTCCCGCCGCGCCGGCCGCGTTCCTGCCCGCCGCCGAGCAGCATCGGGGCGATGGCGTGCCCACCGCGCAACACCAGCGCCCCCGCGCCTTTCGGCCCGCCGAGCTTGTGGCCCGAGATGGCCAGGCTGTCGGCCTCGGGCAGCGCGACGCGCCCTGCCGCCTGGACCGCATCGACATGCAGCCACGCGCCATGGCGGCGGCACAGCGCCAGGGCCTCGGCCAGCGGGTGCAGCACACCCGTCTCGTTGTTCGCGGCCATCAGGCAGACCAGCGCCGGCGGCCCCGCGGCCAGGGCGCTCTCCAGCGCATCGAGGTCGATCGTGCCGTCGGCCAGCACCGGCAGCAGCCCGGCGCCCGGGGCCGCGGCCAGCACAGCCGGGTGTTCGGTGGCGCCCACCAGCACCCGGCGCCCGGCGCCGAGAATCGCCAGCGCATTGGCCTCGGTGCCGCCGGCCGTGAAGACGACGTCGCCCGGGCCGAAGGCCGTGGCGATCCGCGCCCGCGCCTGCTCCAGCAGGCGGCGCGCAGCACGGCCGTCGGCGTGTACCGAGGAAGGGTTGCCCAGGCTGTCGAGCGCCAGCAGCACCGCGGCCCGGGCTTCCGGTCGCAGCGGCTCGGTTGCGTTCGCGTCCAGGTAGAGCGAGGGGGTCATGCGTCGTGCAACAGATCAGGCGCGCGGGCCGTCACGGGGTTGTCATGCACTTCGCGAAAGGCAGCCATGCATTCGCCTTCGGGTTGACCATGATTCTCTTATGAATCTGCTGCGCGGCTCTCTATATTGCGAATGCCCCCGCGGACGGGAACCTTTGCGGGGGCAGCCATGAACGACCGGAGCCCGATGCGCGCGACCAAATGTCGCAACAGGAAAGTATCGGCTGTGACCAGGGGCGTCAACCGCGCCCCGGGCCATCGCCCATGCCATCCACCATCGGAACGCGTCGTGTGCTGGCCTGGTTTCCCGAACGGGTGTCGGCGGCCCCAAGCCGACGCCTCAACCGGATGTAGAACACGATGCCCGAAGTGATGTTCGCCGGCCCAGACGGGCGGCTCGAAGGCCGTTACCACCACGCCGGCAAGCCCGGCGCGCCGGTCGCCCTCGTGCTCCACCCGCACCCGCTGCACGGCGGCACGATGAACAACCGTGTCACCCATGCGCTGTTCGAGCGCTACAAGGCGATGGGGTTTTCCGTCCTGCGGTTCAACTTTCGTGGCGTGGGCCGCAGCCAGGGGCGCTACGACGGCGGCATCGGCGAGATTTCCGACGCAGCCTCGGCGCTCGACTTCCTGCAGACGGTGAATCCTGGTGCGTCGATGCTCTGGGTCGCGGGCTATTCCTTCGGCGCCTATGTCGGCATGCAGTTGCTGATGCGTCGGCCGGAAATGGGCGGCTTCGTGTCCATCGCCGCGCCCGCCAGCCATTATGACTTCGGCTTCCTCGCACCTTGCCCCTGCTCCGGGCTGATCCTGCACGGGGCCGATGACGAATTGGTGCCCGAGGCTTCGGTGAAGAAGCTGGTGGACAAGCTGAACACCCAGAAGGGTGTGACCATCGACTACCGCGTCATGGGCGGCGCGGGGCATGTCTTTACCCCGGCGCAGACCGAACAGGTGGCCAATGCCGCCGAGGACCATGTCATGAGCGTGCTCAACCGCTCGCGCTTGGCGCTCGCCGCCGACTGACGCGGGGCCTCTGGCCCGGTATGGCGGCGCTGCCCCCCGGGGCGGCGCCGCTTTTTTTTGCACCCGCCATGACCATGCCGCGTTGGGACACTCGGGATGGTGTCACGCCTTGTCCCCGTCCTGGCCGCGGCCCAAGGTCCGGCCGCCAGACCCACTTCAGACAGGAGCCAGCCATGGCCGATCTCATCATCATCGCCTACGACACCGAAGCCACCGCCGAGGCAGCCCGCGCCAAGCTGTTCGAATTGCAGAAGGAATACCTGATCGAACTCGGCGATGCGGTGGTCGCGGTCCGCCAGGCCGATGGCACCGTCAAGCTGAACCAGTTGATCAACATGACCGCGGCGGGCGCTGCCTCGGGCGGCATGTGGGGCGCGCTGGTCGGCATCCTATTCCTGAACCCGCTGCTGGGGGCGGCGATCGGCGCCGGCGCCGGCGCGCTCAGCGGCAAGTTCACCGATGTCGGCATCAACGACGGCTTCATGAAGCAGGCGGCCGAGGCGCTGGCCCCCGGCCAGGCCGCACTCTGCGTGCTGGTCCGCAAGGTCACCGCCGACAAGGTGTTGCCGGCCATGGCACATTTCGGCGGCACAGTGCTGCGCACCAACATGACCACCGAACAGGAAACCGCCCTGCGCGCGGCGCTGAAGGAGGGCTGACGACCCGGGGCGCGGCACCGCCCTCGCGGCGCCGCGCCCGGCATGCTCCCCATCGCGAAATTGGGGAGATGCCAGATCAGACTGCTTCATAAGACTGCGTCGCCGCAGCTTGCTCGCGGGGCGCTGGTGGGGGGCGTTTGAGGCCCTTCGACCCACATCGGTTCCTTGCCCAAGGCAAGGGCAGGGCAGTGACCGCCCTTGATCAAGGGCCTGCCCTGCGCGACCACTCCCCCGCCTTGGGCAAGGAACACGGCGGGTGCAGGGGACGCGGTACCCGGCTGGGTGGGGTCTGGGAAGGGCAAAGCGCTCTCCAGGGACGCGCCCCCGACCGTCACGCCCCGCCGTGGTCCAGCGCGCCGACGCGCACCAGGGCCCAGAGCCTGCGTCCTTCCGTCAACTCCAGTGCTGAAACGGCGTGGCGTGGGGTGCGTGCCAGCAGGGTGACGCTCCCGGCCTGCAGCGTCAGGAAGACTTCGTCCGGGCCGACCGGTGCGATGCCGGCCAGGGTGGCTTGCAGCACCGAATGGGCGGCGAGTCCTTGCGGGTTTTCGGTGGCGACCGCGACATCGCGCGCGCGCAGCCGCAGGCGCAGCACCGCGCCCAGCGGTTCGGGCCGCAGCGGCACGGTCAGCACCTGGTCGCCGACCGCGATGCGCGACAGGCCGCGCGGCGGGTCGTGTGCGGCGATGGTCGCGCGCAGCAGCACGCCAGCGTCGCGCCGCGTCGCCAGCAGGGGCAGGTCGGTGCGCGCGGCCAGAGCTTCGGGCGGGCCTTCAGCGACGACGCGCCCGGCGTCGATCAGCACCAGGTGATCGGCCAGGCGGTCGGCCTCATCCAGCGCGTGGGTGACGTAGAGCACCGGCAGTCTTGCCGTCGCGACCAGCCGCTCCAGAAAGGGCAGGATCTCGGCCCGGCGGGGCGCATCCAGGGCCGCCAGCGGTTCGTCCATCAGCAACAGGCGCGGCCGCGACAGCAAGGCCCGGCCGAGTGCCACGCGCTGGGCCTCGCCGCCAGACAGGGTATGCGGGCGCCGGCCCAGCAGACCGTCCAGCCCCAGCAGCGCGGCAACGTCTTCCAGCGATGGCCCCGCGGCGTCGCGTGGCGCGCGTACCAGCCCGAAGCGCAAATTGGCCAGCACCGTCAGGTGCGGGAACAGCCGCGCATCCTGGAACACCACGCCGCAGCGGCGCCTGGACGGCGCCAACGCGTGCAGGGCCACGCCGTCGAGCACGACCCGGCCGCGGTCAGGCTTCAGCAACCCCGCCACAGCCAGCAGGGCAGAGGATTTGCCGGCCCCCGAAGGCCCGAACAGCACGGTCACGCCGGGCGGCGCGGTGAAGCCGATGTCCAGGGCCACCCCGCCCGGAAAGCGATGCCCGATCGCGACCGAAAGGGTCACGCGCGCCCGATGCGCGCCGACAGGGCGCGGTGCAGGGCCTCGGCCGCGAGCAGGCCGGCAAGCGCGAGGCCGAAGGAGATACCGGCGAGACGTCCTGCGATCGCCTCCCCGCCCGGGCTCTGTGTTGCGGCATAGATCGCCAGCGGCAGGGTCTGGGTTTCGCCCGGCACATTGCCGGCGAAGGTGATGACCGCGCCGAATTCGCCCAGGCCCGCAGCGAAGGCGGTGATGGCCCCCGCCAGGACGCCGGGCGCCATCAGCGGCAGGGTGATGCTCCAAAAGCGGTCGATCGGCCCGGCGCCGAGCGTGGCCGCTGCCTGTTCCAGCCCGCGGTCCACCGCCTCCAGCGACAGGCGCACGCTGCGGATCACAAGCGGCAGGGACATCACCGCCGTCGCCAGCGCCGCCCCTTCGGTGGTGAAGACCAGGCGGATGCCGAACCAGTCATGCAGTGGCGCGCCGATCGGCCCCCGTATGCCCAAGACCATCAGCAGCGCCCAGCCGACCACGACCGGCGGCACGACAAGCGGCAGATGCACCAGCGCATCCAGGATCGGCCGGCCCCAGAAACGCCGCCGCGCGAGCAGCCAGGCCAGCAGGATGCCAGGCGGCAGGACCATGGCGACGGACCGCAACGCGACCGAGAGCGAAAGCGACAACGCCTGCCATTCCTCGGGCGTCATGGGGCGGGGGTGGTGAAGCCGAGGCCCTGCCAGACCGGCATCGCTTCGGGCCCCGTCAGGAAGGCCAACAGCGACGCGGCCTGGGGATTGGCAGCGCCACGCGAGGTCAGGGCGAAGGGATAGGTGATCGGCCTGTGGCTTTCGGGCGGGAAGGTCGCGGCGATGCGCAGGGACGGGGCAGCGGCGACATCGGTGCGATAGACGATGCCGAAGCGCACCTCGCCCCGTTCCACCAGCAGCAGTGCTGCGCGCACATTCTCGGCCCGGGCCAGGCGTGGTGCCAGGGTCGGCCAGGCGCCGAGCGCCGTCAGCGCCGCTTGGGCGTAGCGCCCGGCCGGCACATGGGCGGGGTCGGCCACGGCCAGGCGGCCGCCGGGACCGAGCAGCGCGCCCCAGTCCAGCCCCGGACCGAGGCTGACGGGGGCCGTGCCGCCGACCAGCACCAACGCATTGCCGAGCGCGCTGCGCCGGGTGGCCGGCGCGATCAGGCTGCGGGCCGCGAGCCAGTCCATCCATTCCTCATCGGCGCTGGCGAGGATATCGGCTGGCGCGCCCTGTTCGACCTGGCGCGCGAGGGCGGAGGAGGCGGCGAGCGACACGCGAAAGGGCGGGTTGCCCCGCGCTTGCCACAGGGGCGCCAGGGCACGCATTCCATCCGCCAGGCTGGCGGCAGCGAAGACCGTCAGCGGCGCCTGGGCCTTCGCGGGCGAGGCGGCAAGCACGAGGAGGAGGCTGCGGCGCTGCATCCGAGCGTTGTATCCCATGGGCGATATCGCTGGCCAGACCATTCCACCCGTGCTGGATTGCCGCCATGACCAAGGCCGTCGCCCATCTGCGTATAGAAATCGGTCCCGATGCCGTCATCGGCCCGGGCAAGGCGGACCTGCTGGAACGCATCGCCGCCAGCGGCAGCATCGCCGCCGCGGGGGCGGCCTTGGGCATGTCCTACGCCCGGGCCTGGCGCCTGGCGCGGGAGATGAACGACGCCTTTCGTGAACCGCTGGTCGCGCGGGTCCGCGGCGGGGCAGGCGGCGGGGGCGCGGTGCTGACGCCGCTGGGGGGCGAGGTGCTGGCGGCCTATCGCCGCATGCAGAGCGTGGCCGAATCGGCGGTGGCGGCGGAGGTCGCGGCGCTGCGCCAGGCGCTCAAGGACTGAGGCGCTGGCCGGAGGCCGCGTCGAAGACATGCAGCCATTCCCCGGGCACGCGCACCGCCAGCGGCCCGGGCGGCGGTGCGGGGCCCGCGATCTTGACGGTCAGCGGCGTGCCATCCGCCAGGCGCCCGTGGATGACGGTCTCCGACCCCAGGGGTTCGACCAGGTCGGGCGTCAGCGCCACCGCATCCGGCCCTGCGCCCACCACGAGATGTTCGGGGCGGATGCCGAGGCTCAGCGCACGTCCGGCTTCGACCGGGAAGGGCAGGGGCACCACCGGCCCGGCGGCGAGCCGCGCGGTGTTGTCGCTCGCGATCGCTGCCAGAAAATTCATCGCGGGGCTGCCGATGAAGCCCGCGACATAGGTATCGGCGGGCCGGCCCCAGACCTCCATCGGCGGCGCGATCTGCGCGGCCCTTCCTTCGTGCATGACCACCAGGCGGTCGCCGAGGGTCATCGCCTCCACCTGGTCGTGTGTGACGAACAGGCTGGTGACGCCGAGGCGCTGCTGCAGGCGGCGGATTTCGGCGCGCATCTGCACGCGGAGCTTCGCATCGAGGTTGGACAGAGGTTCATCGAACAGGAACAGCAAGGGCTTGCGCACGATGGCGCGGCCCATGGCGACACGCTGGCGCTGCCCGCCCGACAATTGCCGCGGGCGGCGGTCGAGAAGGGCCGACAGCCCCAGCATCTCGGCGGCCTCGCCGACGCGGCGCTTGATCTCATCGGTCGGCATGCGGCGAATCTTCAGCCCATAGGCCATGTTCTGGAACACGCTCATGTGCGGATAAAGCGCGTAGGTCTGGAACACCATCGCCACATCGCGGTCGGCGGGTTCCAACGCCGTGACATCGCGGCCGCCGATCTCGACGCGGCCGGTGGTCGCGGTTTCCAGCCCCGCCACGATCCGCAGCAGCGTCGATTTGCCGCAGCCGGAGGCGCCGACGACGACCACCATCTCGCCTTCCGCCACGGTCAGATCCACGCCATGCAGCACGGCCGTCGCGTTGAAGGATTTGGTGATGCCGGACAGGGTGAGGGTTGCCATCTACTTCTCGGTTTCGGTCAGGCCGCGGACGAACCAGCGCTGCATCAGCACCACCACCAGCACGGGCGGGGCGAGGGCCAGCACGGCGGTCGCCATGATGGTGTTCCATTCATTCTGGCTGTCGCCGGTGCCGATCATCTTCGACAGGCCCACGACGATGGTTTCCAGCGAGCGGTCGCTGATGATCAGCAGCGGCCAGAGGTACTGGTTCCAGCCATAGAGGAACAGGATCACGAACAGGGCCGCGATCGAGGTGCGCGACAGCGGCAAAACGACGTCGATGAAGAAGCGCACGGGTCCTGCGCCGTCGATCTTCGCGGCTTCCACGAACTCGTCCGGGATGGTCAGGAAAAACTGGCGGAACAGCAGCGTCGCCGTCGCCGAGGCGATCAGCGGCAGCACGAGGCCGGTCATGGAATTGGTGAGATCGAGCGACACCATGACCTGGAAGGTCGGGATGATCCGCACCTCGACCGGCAGCATCAGCGTGATGAAGATCGCCCAGAAGGCCGCCATGCGGAAGGGGAAGCGGAAGAACACGACGGCATAGGCCGACAGCAGCGACACGGCGATCTTCCCGGCCGCGATCAGCATCGCCATGATCGCAGAATTCCACAGCATGATCGAGGCCGGCACGGTCCGCATTCGCCCGCCGCCCTGGTTCCAGGCGGTGGCGAAGTTCTCCACCCCATGCGGGCCGAACCAGAGCGGCACTTCGCCACGCCCGAGGCTGCCGGCATCCTGCGTGCTGCCAACCACGGTCACCCAGATCGGAAAGGCGAAGACCAGGACACCAAGGGCAAGGATCGCGTAGGGGGGCCAGCGCCCAGCCATCAGTAATGGACCTTGCGTTCGATGAAGCGAAACTGGAAGGCGGTGAGTGCGATGACCAGCACCATCAGGATCACCGATTGCGCGGCGGACGACCCCAGGTTCAGGTTCTGCACCCCGTCAGCATAAGCCTTGTAGATCAACGTCTCGGTCGCCCGCGCTGGCCCGCCCTGGGTCAGCGCATGGATCACCCCAAACGTGTCGAAGAAGGCGTAGGTGAGGTTCACCACCAGCAGGAAGAAGGCGGTCGGCGTCAGCAGCGGGAAGGTGATGGTCCAGAAGCGCCGCATCGGCTTCGCGCCATCAATCGCGGCCGCCTCCAGCACGGTCTTCGGGATCGACTGCAAGCCCGCCAGGAAGAAGATGAAGTTGTAGGCGACCTGTTTCCAGGCGCTGGCGATGATGACCAGGAACATCGCCTGGTTGCCGTTCAGCTTGTAGTCCCAAGGGACCCCGATGCCGTTCAGCCAACGGCCGAACAGCCCGATGCTCGGATGGAACAGGAACAGCCACAGGATGGCCGCGACCGCGGGGGCGACGGCATAGGGCCAGATCAGCAGCGTGCGGAACACCTGCGCCCCGCGTATCTGTTTGTCGGCCTGCACGGCCAGATACAGCGCCGAGGTCAGCGACAGCACGGCGACCGAGGTCGAAAAGATCACCGTGTTGTACGCCGCCCCGCGCCAGTAGGGATCGACGAAGACTTCCGAAAAATTCAGGGAGCCCACGAATTCGGAGGACAGCCCG
>JBBQHE010000029.1:0-27275 GCA_038323655.1 Acetobacterales bacterium
CTGCATCGTCCAGTACGGCGGCCAGACGCCGCTGAAGCTGTCGCAGGCGTTGACCGAGGCCGGCATCCCGATTCTCGGCACGTCCGCCGACGCCATCGACATCGCCGAGGACCGCGAGCGGTTCCAGCATCTGCTGCAGGGCCTCGGCCTCAAGCAGCCACAGAACGGCACGGCACGCACCCTGGAGGAAGCAGCGGTGGCGGCCGAGCGTATCGGCTATCCGGTCGTCGTACGCCCGAGTTACGTCCTGGGCGGCCGCGCGATGGAAATCGCCTACAACCGCGAGCAGCTCATGCGCTTCGGCGCGGAGGCGGTAAAAGTCTCAGGCGAGAACCCGATCCTGATCGACCAGTATCTGGCGGATGCGATCGAGGTCGATGTGGACTGCATCGCCGACCGGTTGGGTCATGTGCATGTCGCCGGCGTGATGGAGCACATCGAGGAAGCAGGCATCCATTCCGGCGACAGCGCCTGTTCGTTGCCGCCCTATTCCCTCTCACCGGCCATCATCACCGAATTGCGGGCGGAGACCGAGGCGATGGCCCGCGCGCTGAAGGTCGTGGGGCTGATGAACGTGCAGTATGCGGTCAAGGATGGCGAGATTTTCGTGCTCGAAGTCAATCCGCGCGCCAGCCGCACGGTGCCCTTCGTCGCGAAGGCCACCGGCGTGCCGGTCGCCAAGATCGGCGCGCGCGTCATGGCCGGCGCGCTGCTGACGGAATTCCGCCTGGATGATGACGCCGTCTCCCGCCATGTCGCGGTGAAGGAAGCGGTCTTCCCCTTCAACCGCTTCCCCAATGTCGATGTGATCCTGGGGCCCGAGATGAAATCGACCGGCGAGGTGATGGGGCTGGATGCGAGTTTCGAACGCGCCTTCCTCAAGGCGCAAATGGGGGCCGGTGTCAGCCTGCCGGTTGCGGGCACGGCCTTCGTTTCGGTCAAGGAAAGCGACAAGGCGCATGTCGCGACCATCGCCCGCCGCCTGGTGGACATGGGCTTCGACATCCTGGCGACACGCGGCACCGCGGCCCGGCTGCGGACGGCGGGCATCGCCGCGACCGTCGTCAACAAGGTCGCCGAAGGGCGCCCGCATTGCGTCGATTCCATGAAGTCGGGCGAAATCCAGCTGGTCATCAACACCAGCGGCGGCGGGCAGTCGGTGACCGACAGCTTCGACATACGCCGCAGCGCCCTGACCCACGGCATCCCGCATTTTACCACCATGGCGGGTGCCCGGGCCGCAGTGCATGCCATTGCCGCCCTGCGCGCAGGCACGCTTGATGTGGCCCCGCTACAGTCCTACTTTGCTCAATCGTTCTGAAAGCCCCGCCCTCGGCAACCCATTGCCGGGGCCGGCGTTCATGGCGGAGTTCAGCGAGAATCCGGCCGGCGCAGGGCGTCGGTCGCCTGGTGTTGAGGAAAGGCCGATCGTGCAGAAGTTTCCGATGACGGCCGAAGGCCTGGCGCGGCTTGAAGACGAGTTGCGTGCCCTGAAGGTCGAGGAGCGCCCGGCGGTCATCCGCGCCATCGCCGAGGCCCGCGCCCATGGTGATCTTTCGGAAAACGCCGAATACCACGCCGCCCGCGAACGCCAGTCCTTCATCGAAGGCCGCATCGCCGAATTGGAAAGCGTCATCCCTTCGGTCGAGGTGATCGACGTCTCCCGCATCACCGGCGACCTGGTGCGCTTCGGCGCGCATGTGACGATCATCGACGAGGAAAGCGACGATACGAAATCCTACCGCCTGGTCGGGCAGTATGAGGCCGATATGAAAAACGGCTCGATCTCCATTTCCTCGCCGCTGGCGCGCGCGCTGCTCGGCAAGTCGGTGGGCGATACGGTGGAAGTGCCGGCGCCAGGCGGCGCCCGTTCGGTCGAGATCACCGCCGTCCGCTATGCCTGACGCACTTCCGCCGGTGGCGGTAGGCTTCGCCGATATCCAGGCCGCGGCGGCACGTATCGCGGGCCAGGTGCTGCGCACCCCCTGCATCGAACCGGCCGCGATCGCCCGCGCGACCGGCGCGCAGGTCGTGCTGAAATTGGATAATCTCCAGGCGACCGGTGCCTTCAAGGAACGCGGTGCCGCCAATCGTATCGCCCTGATGGGGCCGGTTGAACGGGCGGCGGGTGTCATTGCCATGTCGGCCGGCAACCATGCCCAGGCCGTGGCCCGCCACGCCACCCTGGCTGGCATCGCCGCCACGATTGTGATGCCGCGCTTCACCCCGGCCAACAAGGTGCTGCGGACCGAGGCCTTCGGCGCCCGCGTCATCCTGATCGGCGACACGCTGGCCGAGGCCGCGGCGCATGCGCATGACCTGGCGGCCCGCGATGGCCTGGTCTTCCTGCACCCCTACGACGACCCCGCGGTGATTGCGGGCCAGGGCACGCTGGCGCTGGAATTCATCGCAGACAGCCCGGGGCTGGAGGCGCTGGTCATCCCGGTCGGCGGTGGCGGGCTGCTCGCCGGCTGCGCCGTCGCCGCGGCCGGCCTGGCCCCCGGCCTGCCGGTCTTTGGCGTGGAGGTCGAGGGCTATCGCGCCATGGCCCAGCGCCTCGCTGGCACGCCCGTCTCGGTCGGCGGGCCGACCATCGCCGAGGGCATCGCCGTGCGCGACGTGGGCGAAGTGCCGCTCGCCATCCTGCGCCAGATGGGGCTGGAGGTGCTGATCGTGCCCGAACGCGCGGTCGAACACGCCATCGCCCTGCTGGCCGAGGGTGCGAAGGTGGTGGCCGAGGGCGCGGGGGCCGCGGGGCTGGCCGCCATCCTGGCCTTTCCCGAGCGTTTTGCCGGTAAGCGCGTCGGCACGCCGGTCTGCGGCGGCAACATCGACCCGCGGATTCTCGCCAACGTCCTGCTGCGGAACCTGCTGCGCGACGGGCGCATCCTGCGGCTGCATCTCGACATTCCCGACCGGCCGGGGGTGCTGGCCGATATCGCGACCCGGGTGGCGGCAGCCGGGGGCAATGTGATCGAGGTCAGCCACCAGCGGCTTTTCGCCGCCCCCTCGGTCCAGACGGCCGAGTTGGAACTGATGGTGGAGGTGCGCGACAGCCTGCAGGGCGACAGCATCGTGGCCGCGCTTGAGGCCGGGGATTACGTCGTCAGGCGCGGCTGATCACGCCTCCCGCGCCAGCAGCGTCCGCTTGCGCTCAAGGCCCCAGCGGTAGCCCGCCAGATCCCCATCCAACCGCACCACCCGGTGGCAAGGCACGGCGACCGCGGTCGGATTGGCCGCACAGGCGGCGGCGACGGCCCGCACCGCGCGGGGTGCGCCGATGGCCTGCGCGATCTGGGTGTAGGTCGCGGTGCTGCCCGGCGGGATCGCCCGCAGCGCCTGCCAGACCCGCTGCTGGAAGGCGGTGCCGCGCAGGTCCAGCGGCAGCGCGAGCCCCGCGCGCGGGGCTTCCACCAAAGCGATCACCTCAGCGACCGTGGCCTCGAACCCCGCATCGGCGCCGACCAGATCGGCCTTGGGAAAGCGGGCTTGCAGATCGGCCAGCAGCACCGCCGGGTCCTCGCCCAGGGTGATGGCGCAGACGCCCGCCTCGGTCGCCGCGACCAGGATGGCGCCGAGCGAGCACTGGCCGACGGCGAAGCGTATCCGCGCGCCCCGCCCGCCATCGCGCCAGGCGGTGGGGCGCATGCCCAGCAGCCCCCCGGAGGCCGCGTAGAATCGGCTGCTGGCCTGGAACCCCGCGTCGTAGAGCGCCGCGGTCACGCTGCCGCCCCCGGCCAGGCCCGCCCGCAGGCGTTCGGCGCGGCGGGCATCGGCGTAGCCCTTTGGCGTAACGCCCGCGACCGAGCGAAACACGCGGTGGAAATGAAACCGCGACAGGCCGGCGGCTGCGGCCAGGGTGTCGAGCGGCGGCAGCGGGTCGCCCGCCGCCAGCGTGGCGTCGATGCTGCGGCACGCCGCGGCGATGGCGGCGGCCTGGCGTTCGGCGAAGGGCGGCTCGGTCGGGCGGCAGCGCTTGCAGGGGCGGAAACCGGCGCCTTCGGCCGCGGCAGGGCTGGCGTGGAAGCCGACGTTGGCGCGCAGCGCCGGCCGTGCGGCGCAGGACGGGCGGCAATAGACCCCGGTCGTCGCGACAGAATACCAGAAGGCACCATCGGCCGCGGCGTCGCGGCGGGTGACGGCGTCCCAACGCGCGGCATCGGTGGGGAAGGGGTTGGCGGGCATATCGGGCATTCTGGGCACTCCGGCGTGTGGTGTCGCCACCCTGGCCCGGCCGGTCGCGTCGCACGCCCCGCCCCTTGCTGCCGAATTCGACGAGAACGATCGCAAGATGCGGATCGTCGGCGGGCCTGGTGCGGCGCAAGCAGGGGCACGCCACAAGGATTGCCCCATGCGCCCCTTCCCTGCCCTCTTCGCCGCCTCGGCCGGCGCCCATGCCGCCGACCAGTTGGCGCTTGCAGCCCTGCCGCTGACCGCGGTTCTGGTGTTCGGCGCGGGTCCGCAGGCAGTCGGCTGGCTGGTGGCGGCGCAAGGGGCTGCCTGGTTGATCTGTTCGCTACCGGCGGGGGTGCTGGTGGACAGCCGGTCCCGCCGCAGCCTGGCCGTGGCCGCCATGGGGTTGGCGGGTGCCGGGCTGGCGCTGGCGCTGGTCGGCGTGCTGGCGGGAAGGCTCTGGGCGATCGGGCTTGGGGTGGCGCTGGCCTCCGGCGGCACCGTCGTCTTTACCCTGTCAGCCGGGGCGATGGTGCCGGTGCTGGCGCCCGGCGGGCTGATGGCCGCGGCCAACGGGCGGCTGGAATTGGCGCGCGCCGTCGTGACACTGGTGGCCCCCCTGGTGGTGGGTCTCCTGGCCGGGCGGGGGCTTGCGGGTGCGGGATTCGCCCTGGCCCTGCTCAGCGCCCTGCTGGCCGCCACCTTGGCCAGGTTGCTGCCCGGCGATGCCCCGCCCCAGGCCGCCACCCGCCCACCGCTGCCAGTGCTGCTGCGGGAAGGGGCGGCCTTCGTCGCGGGGCAGCCGCTGCTGCGCGGCATCTTCGCCTGCGCCCTGTGCTGGAACTTCGCCTTCTTCGCCTGGCTTGCCGGCTTCGTGCCCTTTGCGCTGGAAAGCCTGGCCCCGGCCCAGGTCGGGCTGGCCCAGACCGGCTATGGCGCCGGGTTGCTGATCGGCGCCGTTCTGGCCGCCCCGCTGCTCGCACGCCTGCCGCCCCGGATCGTGCTGGTGGCAGGGCCGGCGCTGTCGCTGGCAGCCCCGCTGTTGCTGCTGACCGGGGGCAGTGCCTGGGCCGCGCAGTTTTCGATCGGCTTCGGCCCGATGCTCTGGCTGGTGACTCAGACCAGCATCCGCCAGGCGCTCACGCCCGCAGCCCTCCAGGGCCGGGTCGCGGCGACGATGCAGGTGGCACTCTACGGCGTGCGGCCGCTGGGCGCAGTGGCTGGCGGCCTGCTGGCCGGGGCATTCGGGCCGGCCGCGGCGATCTGGCTGGTGGCCGCAGGGTTTGGCGCTTCCTTGGCGGTGGCGCTGGCGGGTCCTTTGGCGCGGCTGGCTGCCATGCCCGTGCGGGCGTGACCCTTGCCGCGCCCTGGGCCTGGAACATATAAGGAACAACAACGGGAAAGCCGCGATGGACCTTTCGGAAAAACTCGCCGTCCTGGCCGATGCGGCGAAGTATGACGCGTCCTGCTCCTCCTCCGGCACCGAAAAGCGCAACAGCCTGAAGGGCGGCCTCGGCAGCACCGAGGGCTCGGGCATCTGCCACGCCTATGCCCCCGACGGGCGCTGCATCTCGCTGCTGAAGATCCTGCTGACCAATGCCTGCCTGTTCGACTGCGTCTATTGCATCAACCGGGCCAGTTCGAACGTGCGCCGCGCCCGTTTTACACCCGAGGAAGTCGTGACGCTCACGCTCGACTTCTACAAACGCAACTATATCGAAGGGCTTTTCCTCTCCTCCGGCATCATCCGCAGCCCCGACTACACCATGGAGCAGGTGACCCGCGTCGCCCGCCTGCTGCGGGTCGAGCACGGCTTCCGCGGCTATATCCATCTCAAGACCATCCCCGACGCCGACCCGGATCTGCTGGCCGAGGCCGGGCGCTGGGCCGACCGGCTGTCCATCAACGTGGAACTGCCCTCGGCCGAGGGGCTCAAGCGTCTCGCGCCGGAAAAGGACGCAACCGGGATCCGCCACGCCATGGCCGGGCTGCGCACGCGCATCGATGCCGCCCGCGGCGCCGCCAAGGACGCCCGCGGTGCGAGGCCCCCACGCTTCGCCCCCGCCGGGCAATCGACGCAGATGATCATCGGCGCGGATGGCGCGGATGACGCGCGGGTGCTGGGCACAAGCCACGGGCTGTACGGCGATTATCGGCTGAAGCGGGTGTATTACTCGGCCTATTCGCCGATCCCCGATGCGTCCTCGCTGTTGCCGCCGGCGGCGCCGCCGCTGGTGCGTGAACACCGGCTGTACCAGGCGGACTGGCTGCTGCGCTTCTACGGGTTCTCGGTGGCCGAGATCCTGGCGGGTGGCGAGGCGGGGATGCTGGACCTGGCCATCGACCCGAAACTCGCCTGGGCGCTGAAGCACCGGGCGATCTTCCCGTTGGACGTCAACCGCGCCGACCGCGAGATGCTGCTGCGCGTGCCGGGCCTCGGGGCCAAGACCGTCGGCCGCATCCTCGCCGCGCGCCGCTTTCGTGCCATCCGCATGGAGGACCTGGCCCGGCTGAGGGTGCCCACGGCCAAGTTGAAGCCCTTTCTGGTCACAGCCGACCACCGGCCGCGCCTGGGGCTGCTCGACAGCACCGATCTGCGCCGCCTGATCGCCCCGGCCACGAGTTTCGCCGCAGCCACGCAGCCCTCGCTGTTCGATGCCTGACGCGATCTCGGTCGTGCTGGACGAACCGGCCGACCTGGCGGGCTGGCGCGATGCCGCGCGCGCCTTGCTGCGGGCGCGGGTGCCGCCGGGGTCGGTCACCTGGTCGGTCGCGGGCGATCATGCCGATCTGTTCGGCGCGGCCAGCCCGCTGCCGCCGCCCATCGCCGCGGCCCCGGCCGTGCCGCGCCAGTTCCTGCACCTGGCAGAACGCGCGATCCAGCATGGCGACCCCGCCCGATTCGCCCGCCTCTATGATGTGCTGTGGCGGATCGCCGCGGGCCAGCGGCGGCTGATGGAGGACCCTGCGGACCCCACCATCGCGGCGCTCAACGTGATGGTGAAATCGGTCCGCCGCGATGCGCACAAGATGCACGCCTTCGTGCGGTTCCGCGCCGCCGCCGATAATCGCTTCGTCGCCTGGTTCGAACCGGAACACCACATCGTGGCGGCCGAGGCCGGGTTCTTCGTCCGCCGCTTCGCCGCCCTGCGTTGGTCCATCCTGACCCCACGCGCCTGCGCCCATTGGGACGGCACGGCGGTGCTGCTGACCCCGGGCGCGCGGCGGGAAGATGCCCCGGCCGAGGATGCGACCGAGGACCTCTGGCGCATCTACTTTGCCGGCATCTTCAACCCGGCCCGGCTGAAGCCCGGGGCCATGATGTCCGAGATGCCCAAGAAGTACTGGAAGAACCTGCCGGAGGCGCAGGCGATCCCTCGGATGATCGCCGAGGCACCGGGGCGGGTACGGGCGATGATCGACCGGGGGGCGACGCCTCCGGCCGCGAAGCGCCAGGCGATGACGCGGTGGCGGCCGCAGGCCGACGGCGGGGTCAGTTGAGGACCGGTGCGAGGCGAACCGCCGCGCGTGTGCCACACCAGATCACGGCCACACGATCCGCGAAGCCGCGCGGCACGGCCACGTCCTGGCCACGGGCCAGCCGCCGCAGGTCACGCCGCGCAAGCACGGCTGGCAGGGCCGCCGCCACTGTCGGGCCCGCCAGCCGCAGGTCGGGGAGGGTCACCAGCGCCTCGGCCGCCATGCGCCGCACCAGGGCGCCGGCGCGGGCCGGGTCGGCGATCACGCCGTCCGGCGTGAGCCCCGCGCCAAGCACGGCGTCCAGCGGCAACAGGCAACGCCCCTGCGCCGCATGGGCAGCCACGCTACGCAAGACGCCGGCCAGGCCGTGCAGCGCGCCCGCGGTTTGCAGCGCCGGCACCACCCCGGCGCCGACCACCTGCCCGGCCAGCACCGACAACCCCCCCGCCCCGGCGCGCAGATAGGCCGAGAGCGCGCCAGCGGTCGGGATCGCCTCGCCCTCCGCCTCCCGCGCATCCACGAGCCCCGCGAGTGGGGCCAAGGGCAAGGTGCCCGCATCGATCGCCGCCCGCAGCGGTGCCGCCACCTCATGCCGCCGCGGCGGCGCCCCCGCCTCGGCCTCGGCCAGCATGTCGCGCCACCATTGCAGCCGGATCAGCATGGCGATCGGGTTGGTCGTGGCCTCCCGTGCCCGGGCGAGCTCGTGGTTGAAGCCGATCAGGCAGGCCAGGGCGTCCCGTGTGGCGGGGGGGGCGAAGATCACGCTCCAGAAGCGGTCGGGATCGACCCGCCGGGCCAGGGCCATGATGGGCGAAAGGTCGCGGGACATGGCGCGACTTATCGCAAGCCCGGGCGTTGCACCATGGCGCGGCGCACAGGCGCGGTTGACGCTGGGATAGGCGCCGCCTACCTCGGCACCGTCACAGGAGACGATCCCCATGCCCTTCAGCCTGCCCGCCCTCCCCTATGAAGCCAGTGCCCTGGCCGCCTCCGGCATGTGCCAGGAGACGCTGGAATTGCACCACGGCAAGCACCACCAGGCCTATGTGACCGCGCTGAATGGGCTGATCGAGTCCAAGGGCCTCGGTGGCAAGAGCCTGGAGACGATCGTCGCCGAAGCCGGAAAGGCCGGCACCGACGGCCTGCCCGTGCTGAACCAGGCCGGCCAGCACTGGAACCACATGCTGTTCTGGCAGGTGATGAAGCCCGCCGGTGGCGGTGACAGCCTGCCCGCGAAGATCGGCGCCAAGATCGACGTAGACCTCGGCGGCCTCGCGGCCTTCAAGGAGGCCTTCAAGCAGGCCGGCGTGACCCAGTTCGGCTCGGGCTGGGCCTGGCTGATCATCGGCACCGACGGCAAGTTGAAGGTGACCAAGACGCCGAACGGCTCCAACCCCGTCGCCACCGGCGAAGGCACGCCGATCCTCGGCGCCGACGTCTGGGAGCACGCCTATTACCTCGACTTCCGCAACGTGCGGCCGAACTACCTGCAGAACTTCCTCGACAAGCTGATCAACTGGGAAGCGGTCGAGGCACTGATGGAAAGCGGCGGGATGAAGAGCGGCCAGACCGCCTGATTTTCTCGCGCACACGAAGGGGGCGTCGGCGCAGGCCGGCGCCCCTTTCGCGTTTCAGGGACTGTCGAAGGTCAGGTGCCGCGGCGCCGCGCCAAAGGCCGCGACAGGGGCTTCCAGCGCCGCCGGCCAGGGCGCGCGGCGCGGCGGCACCTGCAGCACCAGCGACCCATCCCGTGTCAGCAGCAGATAAAGCCTGGCCGAGACCATATCGAAGCCGAAGAACACGCCATCCACGGCACAGCCCGCGGGCAGGCAGGCATGGGCATAGAGCAGCCGCCCATCGGCCAGGGCGATCGGCGGCCCCGGCGCCCGCAGCGCTGCCGCCAGCGCACGCTGATGCCCGCCCGACACCTGGCGCAGCAAGGCCACGGCATCCGGGTGCCCGGCCAGCGCCAGGATGGGGCGGCCGACGTAGTAGGCCGCCGTCTCGTCAGCCGGCTGGGCCGCAGCCGGGGCCGCGGCCAGCAGCAGCAGGGCCAGCAGCCGGCGCATGGCCGGCCGCGACCTCAGCCCTTCGCCGGGGCGGCGTCGTTGGCGGCTTCCGGCCGGATCACGCTGGCGATGGTGCCCCGCACGACCTGGACCTTCACATTCGGCGCGATCTCGACTTCGATCTCCTCCGACCCGTCCTTCACCGTGGCAATGCGGCCGACGATGCCGCCCGAGGTGACGATGCGGTCGTTGCGCTTCAATTCGCCCAGCATCTGCCGATGCTCCTTCATCTTCTTCTGCTGCGGACGGATGAGCAGGAAGTAGAAGACGACGAAGATCAGGATCAGCGGGGCGAGCTGCATCACCATGCCGCCGGCGCCGGCGGCGTCCTGGGCGTAGGCAGGCGAGATGAACATGGAAAAGGCGCTCCGGCTTGTGGGGATTGGCGCCGGAAACTAGCCTGCGCGACCCCCACGTCAACCTGGAATGTCGTCTTGGACCCTGTTCTGCTTACGCGCATCGCCGAGGCGCTGGAACGCCTGGCGCCGCCGCCGCCGGCGCCGCCCAGCCCCATCGGGGCCGATGCTTTCGTCTGGCATCCACATCCTGCGCGCCTCGCGCCCGTCGCCCGCGTCTCGGCGGTTGAGATCGCGCTGCTCAAGGGGATCGAGAGCCAGAAGGCGCTGCTGGTCGAAAACACGCGGCGTTTCGCGCAAGGCCTGCCGGCGAACAACGCCATGCTCTGGGGCGCGCGTGGCACCGGCAAGTCGTCATTGGTCAAGGCCGCCCATGCCGAGACCAATGCCGCCCGCCCGGGCAGCGTCGCGCTGATCGAAATCGCGCGCGAGGACATCCGCACCCTGCCCGAGCTGCTGAATTTTCTTCGCGCGCAGGATCGGCGATGCCTGGTGTTCTGCGACGACCTGTCGTTCGAGAAGGAAGACGCTGACTACAAGGCATTGAAATCAGTGCTGGATGGCGGGATCGAAGGCCGGCCCGCGAATGTCATCTTCTACGCCACCAGCAACCGCCGCCACCTGATGCCCCGCGACATGATCGAGAACGAGAAATCCAGCGCCATCAACCCGGCCGAGGCGGTGGAGGAGAAGGTCTCGCTGTCGGACCGCTTCGGGCTGTGGATCGGCTTCCACAACACCGACCAGCCGACCTACTTCGCCATGGTCGAGGGCTATGTCGAAGCCCTCGGCATCGCGGTCGATCCCGAGATCTTGCGCCGCGAGGCGCAGGCCTGGCAGGTCGGGCGCGGCGCGCGATCGGGCCGCGTCGCCTGGCAGTTCGTGCTGGACCTGGCCGCACGGCACGGGGTGGCTGTCGCGGCATGAGGCCTGAGGGGGCGCGGCTGCAGCGCGGGCGCTTTCTGAACCCGGACGGCAGCCCGCCGGGCCAGCCCCTGCTGCGGGTGTGGAAGATGCTGCGCGAGGGAAAGGGCACGCCCTGGCCGGCGCAGGTCATCGACCCGCCCTTCCCGCCCCCACCCGACACGGTGCCGGCGGGGCATGCGGCCATCACCTTTCTGGGCCATGCGAGTTTCCTCATCCGCCTGGCCGATGGCAACACGCTGCTGACCGATCCGATCTTTTCCGAACGCTGCTCGCCAGTGCCCTTCCTGGGGCCAAAGCGGGTGCGGGCGCCGGGTATCGCCCTGGCTGATCTGCCGCGCATCGACACGGTGCTGCTCAGCCACGGCCACTACGACCACCTGGACCTGCCGAGCCTGCGCGCCCTGCATGCGGCGCATCGCCCACGCATCGTCACCGGCTTGCGTCAGGACCACTTCCTGCGGGGCAACCGCGTGCCGGGCGCGATCGGGCTGAACTGGTGGGAGCACACCGACCTGCCGGGCGGGCACCGCGCGACCTACCTGCCGGCGAAACATTTTTCCGCGCGGGGGATCCACGATCGTGGCCGCGCGCTCTGGGGCGGCTTCGCGCTGCAGACGGCGGATGGCGGGCGCCTGTGCTTTCTGGGCGATACCGGCTGGGGCGGGCACCTGGCGCAGATCGGCGCCCATGCCGGCCCCTTCGGCGCCGCGCTGATCCCGATCGGCGCCTATGAACCACGCTGGTTCATGAAGGAGGTCCATATGGACCCCACCGAGGCCGTCGCTGCCCTGTCGGCGATCGGCGCACGCACCGGCGTCGCCATGCACCACGGCACCTTCAAGCTCACGCAGGAAGCCATCGACGCGCCGCTGGAGGCCCTGGCCGTGGCGCGTGCAGCGGCCGGTGTGCCGGCGTCGCGCTTCCTGACCCCGGGTTGCGGCGAGACGGTGGTGCTGGACCTGCGACCGTGATCCGCGCCGCCCGGCGCCTGCTGGCTTTCCTGCACAGCCACCCCATCGCGGGGCGGGCGGCGCTGTGGCGCGTGCTGCGTTGGCAGGTGTTTTCGCGTGCGACGGGGCGGGCGCTGGTCGTGCCCTATGTCGCGCCGACGCGGCTGACCTTGCGCCGCGGCCTGTCCTCGGCCACCGCCAGTTTCTACGTGGGGCTGATCGACCCGGCGGAGATGGGTTTCCTGCTGCATCTGCTGCGGCCAGGTGACACGTTCGTCGATGTGGGCGCGAACATCGGCGCCTACACGGTGCTGGCTGCGGGCGTCTGCGGTGCGCAGACCATCGCTGTGGAACCGGCCGCCGCGACCCGGCCGCACCTGCGCGAAAACCTGGCGCTGAACGGGATCCAGGCCCTGGTCACGGTCGAGGAAGCGGCACTGGGCGATGCCCCAGGCCGGGGGCGTTTCTGGGCGGGCCGGGGGGCGACCAGCCGGCTTGCGGTCGATGGCGATGCAGAGGTTTCCGTCACCACGCTGGACGCCCTCGGCGCGGCACCGCTGCTGCTGAAGGTCGATGTCGAGGGCCATGAACTGGCCGTGCTGCGTGGCGGCTCCACCACCCTGGCGGACCAGGGGTTGCGCGCGGCGATCATCGAGACCAACGGGCATGGCGATGATGCGGCGGTGCATGGGCTCATGCTCGGCGCGGGGTTTGCGCCGATGGATTACGATCCGGCGACGCGCGAGCTGACGCCGCGCGGCGAGCGGGGGTTCCCGAACACCCTCTATGTGCGCGATCAGGCTTTCGTCGCAGCCCGCCTGCGTGACGCTTCCGCCTTTGCCGTCCTCGGCCGGCGCCTTTAGCCCAGACGCTCCAGCCCACCCATATACGGCCGCAGCACCTCGGGAATCGAGACACTACCGTCGGGTTGCTGGTGGGTTTCCAGCACCGCGATCAGCGCCCGCCCAACCGCGACGCCACTACCGTTCAACGTGTGCACGAAGGCCGTGCCCTTCTGCCCTTCCGGACGATAGCGGGCGGCCATGCGGCGGGCCTGGAAGTCGCGGCAGTTGGAGCAGGAGGAAATCTCCCGCCAGGCTTTTTGGCCCGGCAGCCAGACTTCCAGGTCGTAGGTTTTTGCCGCCGAAAACCCGGTGTCGCCGGCGCACAACAACATGCGGCGCCAGACCAGGCCGAGGTCTGTCAGCACTGTCTCGGCACATTGGGTCATGCGCTCGTGCTCGGCGGCACTCTCCTCGGGGCGCGTGATGGAAACCATCTCGACCTTCTGGAACTGGTGCTGGCGCAGCATGCCGCGGGTGTCGCGCCCCGCACTGCCGGCTTCGGAGCGGAAGCAGGGGGTGAGTGCCGTCAGCCGCAGGGGCAGGGCGGATTCGGCCAGGATCTCGTCGCGCACCAGGCTGGTCAGCGGCACCTCGGCGGTCGGGATCAGCCAGCGCCCGTCGGTGGTGCGGAACAGGTCGTCGTGGAATTTTGGCAGTTGGCCGGTGCCGTACATGGTGGCGTCATTGACCAGCAACGGCACGGCGGTTTCGGTATAGCCGTGCCGGTCGACATGCAGCGACAGCATCCATTGCCCCAGCGCGCGTTCCAGCCGCGCGAGCCCGCCGCGCAGCACGGTGAAACGCGCGCCTGCGAGTTTCGCGGCCCCGGCGAAATCCATCAGGCCGAGGGCTTCGCCAATCTCAAAATGCTGTTTTTGCGGCGCGTTGGTCACGGCCGGTTGGCCGTGCTGGTGCACCACGATGTTGCCGGTTTCGTCGGCACCGTCGGGGACATCGGGGTCGAGGATGTTGGGCAGGGTTTCGAGCAACCGATCGACCTCGTTCGACTGGTCGTCATAGGCATCGATCAGGTCACGCAGGTCGCGGGCCTCATTCTCCAGCGCGTCGGTCGCCTCGCCGCTGCGCTTCAACTGGCCGATGCGCTTCGCGAGATCATTGCGGCGCGCGAGGGCGGCCTGGTGCCGGGTCTGAACATCGCGCCTGGATGTATCTGCGGCCAGCACGTCCACTGACGCCGGCCCCACCCCACGCCGCACCATCGCTGCATCGAACCCCGCGGGGTCCGCCCGCACAGCCCTGATGTCATGCATCAGCTGTTCTCTTTCTCGCGCTTGGCCTTGTCGCGTTCCATCAGCGTCGCCGCGATGATCGAGATCTCGTAAAGCAGGATCAGCGGAATCGCGAGCCCGATCTGGCTGATGATGTCAGGCGGCGTGATGATCGCCGCCACCACGAACATGCCAACGATCGCGTAGCGCCGACCCTTCTTCAGCCCGGCCACGCTGACGATGCCGACCTTGGCCAGCAGCGTCAGCAGCACCGGCAGTTGGAAGGCGATGCCGAAGGCCAGGATCATGTGCATGACCAGCGACAGGTATTCGCTGACCTTGGCTTCCAGTTGCACCGGCAGCTGGTCGCCTCCGGGCACCGTTTCGAAGGATATGAAGAATTTCCAGGCCAGCGGGAAGATGAAGTAATAGGCCAGCGCTGCGCCCATCACGAACAGAAAGGGCGAGGCCACGAGAAACGGCGTGATCGCGCGTTTTTCGCTGCGATACAGCCCGGGCGCGATGAACAGCCAAAGCTGCGTCGCCCAGATCGGGAAGGAAATGAAGGTCGCGCCGAAGAAGGCGACCTTCAGGTAGGTGAAGAAGGCTTCATACAGCGCCGTGAAGATCATGCGCCTTTCGCCGCCGCCCTGCTGGTGCAGGATGTCGGCCAGCGGCTGGGCCAGGAAGCCGTAGATCGACGACGAGAAGTAATAGCAGATGCCGAAGGCGATCAGGAAGGCCCCGGCCGACCACATCAGCCGCGTGCGCAGCTCCATGAGATGCTCGAGCAGCGGCATCGGCTTGTCGTCGATGGTATCTTCCGGGTCGCGCGGCACGGGTCTGTCCTGTCGTCTTCTGTCGGCGCGGGGTCGTCAGGCCGGGGTGCGCGGCGCGTCGGCCGACACCGCGGGCGGCTCGAAGGCTGGCGCCTGCGGCGTGGGGGCCGGCGCCTGCGGCGTGAGGGCTGGCGCCTGCGGCGTGGGGGCCGGCGCCTGCGGCGTGGGGGAGGAGGCCACATCCGGCATGGGCGGGGGCGGCGCCGTCACAAAGGGCGCCGTGGCCGCGGCAACACCAGGTGGCACGAAGGCGGGCGCTTCAGGCCGGGCCGGGATCTCGGGGGCAGGCGTTTCGGGCGTCGGCGGCAGCGTGTCCGGCGCCGGGTACAGCGGGTTCGCCCCCAACGGGTTCGCCCCCAGCGGGTCCTGCGCAAAGGTGCTGCGCAGGTCGCCGTCCTTGTCCACGGCCTTGGCGATCTGGCCCTTGATGTCGAAATTGCGGATCTCGTTGATCGACTGACGCAATTCCTGCACCCCGGCGTCCTTGGCGACCTCGTCCACCTGGCTCTGGAACTCGCCCGCCATGCGCCGCATCTTCTGGATGGCGCGCGCGACGCCCTTGACCGCCTCAGGCAGGTCTTTCGGGCCAATGACAACCAGTGCGACGACGGCAATCAAGGCGATCTCTGACCAGGCGAGGTCGAACATGGGTTCCTTCTGGGCTTTTCCCGTTGGTGCTGCGGGTTAGCAGGAACCCGCGCCCCCGCCAATGTGGGGCGGCGTCAGTCCGGCTGCGAGCCCCCCGCGGCATGGGGTGCGAAGGCAAAGGCCCGTGCCGGGTCGGCCGACAGGCGCACATCCGCGCCGCGCGCCAGCATGGTCCCGGCGGGCAGCCTGGCGTGCAGGTGGTGGATACCGCCGGCCGCATCCGCCACGGTCAGATGCACCAGCGTGGTCGCGCCCAGCATGCGGCAGGCATCGACTTCGGCCGGGGTGCCCCGGTCGGTCAGCCGCAGCCCCTCGGGTCGCCAGAACACCTCGGCCGGGCCGTCGGGCAGGCCGGGCGCGGGCACCGGGCCGAGCACGGTTTCGGCGACCCCACCGGCGACCTGCGCCGGAAGCCTGTTCACCTCACCCAGGAAGGTCGCGACAAAGCGGCTCGCCGGGCGCAGATACAGGTCGGCCGGCGTGCCCAGTTGCTCCACCCGGCCCTCCCGCATCAGGGCGATGCGGTCGGCCATGAACAGGGCTTCCTCAGCGTCGTGCGTCACCAGCAGCGTCGCCGTGCCGGATTCCTGCAACACATGCAGCGTGTCGTCCCGGACCTGTTCGCGCAGCCGCGCATCGAGGCTGGCGAAAGCCTCGTCCAGCAGCAGCACGGCGGGGCGCGGCGCGAGCGCCCGCGCCAGCGCCACCCGCTGCTGTTGCCCGCCGGAGAGCGTATGCGGCCAGGCATGGGCGAAAGCAGCCAGCCCGACCCGCTCAAGCGCCTCCTCCACCCGGATTCGCCGGTCACCGCGGCCCGCGCCACGCAGCCCGAAGCCGACGTTGTCGGCGACCGTCAGATGCGGGAACAGCGCATAATCCTGGAAGACGAAGCCGACCGAACGCTGTTCGGGCGGCAGTTCGCGACCAGGTTCGGCCACCCGGCGGCCGGCGATGTCGATCGACCCGGTCTGGATCGGCTCCAGCCCCGCGACCAGGCGCAGCAGCGTGGTCTTGCCATCGCCCGAGGGGCCGAGCAGGCAAACGATCTCGCCGGGCCCGACCGAAAGGTCGATGCCGCGCAACACCTCCCGCCCGCCATAGGCGTGGCGGATGCCGGCCAGTTTCAGGGTCATGGGCGCAGCGGCAGGCCACCAGCGGCGGGGGCCAGGAGATCCTCCCGGCGCGGCAGGTCAGCCAGGCTGGCCAGGCCGAACTGGTCGAGAAAGCCGCGCGTGGTCCCCCACAGCATGGGCCTGCCGGGCGCCTCGCGTCGGCCCTGCGGCGCGATCAAGCCCATCTCCAGCAGCGCATCCAGCGTGGACTGCGCCAGGGTTGTGCCGCGGATGTCCTCGACATCGCCGCGGGTGCAGGGCTGGTGCCAGGCGATGATCGCCAGGGTTTCGATGGCAACCCGCGGCAGGCGGCGCGGCACCTCGACCACCCGTGTCAGTGCGGCGGCCAAGTCCGGCGCGGTGCGGAAGGCATAGCCACCGGCGACCTCCACCAGGGTCACGCCGCGTCCGGCGAAGCGTTCAGCCAGCGCCGCGAGCACGGCGCGGGCCGAGGCCTGCCCGGGCAGCGCCGCCTGCAGCCGCGCCAGCGTGACCGGTTGGGCGGAGGCAAAGATCAGCGCCTCGGCAATACGCAGGGCCGCGTCGTGGTCGCCAGCGTCGTGCTTCGTCCCGTCGCCCCTGGTCCCGTCGTCCCTGGCCCCATTGCCCTCAGCCACATCGTCCTCGGCCACGTCGTCAAGCGGCACGTTCCGCCTCCTGTTCCAGGCGCTTGACCATGATCGGGCCAAATGCGCGTTCCTGGCGCAGGTCGATGCGCCCTTCCCGCGCCAATTCCAAGCCGGCGATCAGCGTCGCGGCGGTGGCGGCGCGCTGTTCGACCGGGTCGACCAATCCTTCGGGCAGGAAACGCTGCAACACCGCCCAGGAGGGCATGGTGCCGAGCATGGCGCCCAGGCGCTGCACCGCCTCCTGCACCGTCCACAGCCGGCGCGCCTTGGGCCGGTAGGGGCGGCGGGCGGCGACCCGGCGCAGCACGCCGGCATAGGCCGCAAGCAGCGCCGGCAGGTCGGCCGCGATCCCGCTGCGGTCCTGCATGGTCAGGGACTCGGGCGCGCCGCGGGCAAAGACCTCCTGGCCCAGCTGCGGCTGGCGGTTCAGCCAGCGGGCCGCCTCGCGCATGCGCTCCAGCGCCAGCAGGCGCTCGGCCAGTTGCCCCGCCAGGGCCTCGGGGGTCAGTGCCTCCTCGTCCGGCTCGGGGTCCGGCACCAGCAAGCGGGATTTCAGCCAGGCGAGCCAAGCCGCCATGACCAGCCATTCCGCCGCGAGTTCCAGGCGGACGGTCTGGGCGTCAGCGATGACGGCCAGATACTGATCGACCAGATCGACGATCGACAGCTTCGCCAGGTCGACCTTTTGCGCGCGCGCCAGGTCGAGCAGCAGGTCCAGCGGGCCTTCATAGCCATCCAGCCGAACTGTCATGGCGGGGTCGGTCATGGACCATGCCCTGCCAGCGTGAGGACGGCCTGATAGGCCCAGGAGACCACGCGCCGCAGCGCCCACCCGATCGGGTCCAGGTCGCCGGGCAGTTGCGGCAGGATCACCAGCAGGAAGATCACCAGCAGCAGGCCGAAGCGTTCGGTGCGGGCATAGGCGCGTGCCAGCGGCGCCGGCAGGAAGCCGGCCAGGATGCGACCACCATCCAGCGGCAGGATCGGCAGCAGGTTGAAAAGCCCCAGCACCAGGTTGGCGAAGATCAGCAACACCAGCAGCCGCAGCAGCCATTCCGCGATATCGGGCGGCAGCGAAGGCGCCAGCCATTGCAACGGATGCACGGCCAGGGCGGCGAGGATGGCCAGCACGAAGTTCACCGCCGGCCCGGCGGCGGCCACGCGCACCATGCCCCAGCGCGGATCGCCCATGCGGAAAACATCGACGGGCACGGGCTTGGCCCAGCCGAACAGCATCTCGACCCGTCCGATGACGAGCAATTGGGAAATCACGAGGAAACCCGGCAGCAGCAGGGTGCCGACGGGATCAACATGGCGCAGCGGGTTCAGCGACAGCCGGCCCTGCTCGCGCGCCGTCGGATCGCCCTCGGCGAGGGCGGCATAGCCGTGTGCGGCCTCGTGCAGCGTAATGGCGAGCACCGCGGCAACGATCGCGGCCGAAATCTCGAACAGCCAGGTCATCGGGCGCGCGCCATGGTGGGATCGGTGGCCTCGGCCCTGGCGGTGGGCGCGCTGACGGAGGGCATCGGGGCGGGATGCATCGAGACGGGGGGCATCGAGACGGGCCGGGTTGGGTCGGCCCGGCTGGCGTCCAGGCGTTCGCGACCGCGCGCCGACAGCGGGGGGCAGCCGCGCAGCAGGGCCGTGGTCTCGGCCAGGGCCCCGGTGCAGTGCAGCACCAGGTCGCAGCCGGCGGCGATGGCCGTCCCTGCGGGGTCGTTGGACTGGCCGGCCAGCGCGCCCATCGCCAGGTCGTCGGAGATCAGCACGCCATCGAAGCCGATCTGCCCGCGGATCACCCGGGCGATGAGACGGGGTGAGAAGGTCGCGCAATGCGCGGCGTCCCACGCCGGATAGAGGATATGCGCCGTCATGGCCCAGACCGGCGCCTGGGTGAGACCCTGGGCGAGATCCTGGAAGGGGATCAGGTCCTGCGCCAGCGTATCGGCATCGGCGGTGACCACGGGCAGGGCATGGTGACTGTCGGCCCCGGCGCGGCCGTGGCCGGGGATGTGCTTGATGACCGGCAGGCAGCCCGCGCCGCGCAAGCCGGCGACGAAGGCCCGCCCCAGGCGGGCGACTTCCGCCGGGTCGGCCGAAAAGGCGCGGTCGCCGATCACGTCATGCGCGCCCGGCACCCGCAGGTCGAGCACCGGGGCGCAGACCACATCCAGCCCGGCAGCGCGGCACACGGCGCCGAGGGCTGCCGCTGACTGCCGGACAACTGCCTCCGACCCGCGTTCGAAGGAGGCCGCCGTGGGGAAGGCCGGCCAGAAGGGCGGACGCAGCCGCGCGACACGGCCGCCTTCCTGATCCACCAGGATCGGTGTCTGCGGCCCCAGCACGTCGCGGATCTGTGCGGTCAGCGCCAGCACCTGCGCCGGCGTGGCGATGTTGCGGCGGAACAGGATCACGCCGACAGGCGGATGCGCGCGAAACAGCGCCACCTCCTCGACGCTCATGCCCAGGCCAGCAAGCCCGACCACCGCTGCCCTGGGGGTCATGGCGCGACCGATCAGCCGCCAACCACGTTGCAGGCGCCGCCCCGGCCGCGGACCCGGTCGCAGAACGCACGCGCTGCGTCGGGATCGGCCAGACCCGCCGCGCGCAGGCGGTACAGGGTGGGCTGGCCGTCCCGCAGGAAGGGCGAGATGGTCGGCTGCCGACCCTGGAAATCGGCCGGCAGCAGCCGCGCCAGGCGGTCCCATTCCGCGCGCGCCGCAGCTTCCGTCGCCAGGGCACCCAGTTGCACGGTGGGACGACGGGTGGAGGTGGCGGGGCGCGCGGCCTCGGCCGCCGAGGTAGCGGTGGTCGGGGTAGCGGTGGTCGGGCGCGGGGCGGCGGTGGTGGCCACGGCAGGTGCCGCCGGCCGGGCGGGCGGCGCGGCGGGGGTCGGCGCGGGCGGCGGCGGGCTGGCCTGCTGGCGCAGCCGCGCCAGGTCCGGCGCTTCGGACTGCGGCGCCAGGGCGGCGGTCCGCCCCTGGGCCGCCGTGTCGCGCTGGCGGGTGTCGCGGTTGAAAATCATCTCGCCCTGGTTCGGCACCTGCAGCCCGCCCGGATCGGCCGGCCGCACCCGCATGGGCCGCGGGTCGGCTTCCACCAGCGGCACGCTGCGGCTGCCGGTGACGCGCCCAATGCCCCAGACCACCGCTGCCGCCACCAGGGCTGCCGCGATCAGCCCGCCGGCAATCATCAGCAGCCGGCGCATGGCGCCAGACTCTGCGGCGTCGCCCGAGGCCCGGATTCGATAAGACGGAACCGGCACGTCACTCATCGCATTCCCCCAATCGCCAGGCGATGCGCCCACCCCCCCGGGCTATCGCATCTCCTCGACCGGCCCGACGCCCAGCACCGCCAGGCCCGACCGGATCACCACCGCCGTCGCCGCGACCAGGGCCAGCCGGGCCTGGGTGGCCTCGGCCTCCTCCTCACGGATGAAGCGCAGGGTCGAATCGTCGCGGCCCCGGTTCCACAATAGATGAAAAGCCGACGCCAAGTCATGGAGATAAAAGGCAATCCGGTGCGGTTCCCGCGCCAGCGCCGCCTGTTCCACCGTGCGCGGCCAGGCCGCCAGCGTGCGGATCAGCGCCATTTCCGTGGGATCGGCCAGCGCCTCCAGCGGGGCCGCGGCCAGGGCGGCGGGGCCGGGGTCGCCGGCCGCACGCAGCACCGACCGGCAACGGGCATGGGCGTATTGCACGTAGAAGACGGGGTTTTCGCGCGACTGCTCGACCACGCGGTCCAGGTCGAAATCCATCTGCGCATCGGCCTTGCGCGTCAGCATGGTGAAGCGCACGGCATCGCGCCCGACCTCGTCGATCAGGTCGCTGAGCGTGATGTAGGTGCCGGCGCGCTTGCTCATCCGCACCGGTTCGCCGTTCTTCAGCACTTTTACGATCTGGCAGAGCACCACATCGAGCGGCACCGTCCCGTCCGACAGCGCGGCCACGGCCGCGGCCATGCGCTTCACATAGCCGCCGTGGTCAGCGCCCCAGACCTGCACCAGTTGCTTCTGGCCGCGGAATATCTTGTCGGCATGATTGGCGATGTCGTTGGCGAAATACGTGTTCGAACCATCGGATTTGCGTAAGGGCCGGTCCACGTCATCGCCGAAGTTGGTCGAGCGGAACAGGGTCTGCGGGCGCGGTTCCCAGTCATCGGGCGTCTTGCCCTTGGGCGGTTCCAGCACGCCTTCGTAGATCAGCCCTTTTTCGTCCAGCACCGCCAGGGCACGGGTCACGCCGCCCGCGGCGACCAGGGCGGCCTCCGAGATGAAGACGTCATGCTCCACCCCCAGCGCCGCCAGATCCTGGCGGATCTCGGCCATCATGGCCTCCACCGTGAAGGCGCGGATCGTGGCCAGCGTTTCCGCCGAAGGGCCTGCGCCATCGGCCGGCAGCAGGCCGGCGCCGAAGCGCACGACCAGCGCCTCGGCCACCGGCACCAGGTAATCGCCGCCGTATTGCAAGGTGACGCCGAAGCAGCGCTCGAAATCCTCGCGCTCCCCGGGGCTGGCGCGGAAGGCCGCAAGCGGGGTCGCCTCGGGCGCGGGCACATCGACCGTTGCCCTCAGGTAGCGCCAATAGGCCGCCCAGGCCAAAGCCTCGACCTGCGCCCCGGCGTCGTTGATGTAGTATTCCTTCGTGACGGCATAGCCGGCCTTGGCCAGCAGCCGCGCCAAGGCATCGCCCACCACCGCCCCGCGGCAATGGCCGACATGCATGGGCCCGGTCGGATTGGCCGAGACATACTCGACATTGATCGGGATCGCCGCACCAAGGCTGCTGTCGCCGAAGCCCTCGCCCTTGGTCAGGACCACCGGCACCTGGGCGCGCAAAAAAGCCGGGGGCAGGCGCAGGTTCACGAAGCCTGGGCCGGCGATCTCGGCCGCATCGATCTCCGGCAGCGCCACCAGGGCCGCGACCAGCGCCTCGGCCAGCGCCCGCGGTGGCTGGCCGGCGGGCTTGCCGCAGACCAAGGCGGCATTGGTCGCCATGTCGCCATGCGCCGGGTCGCGCGGGGGTTCGACCTGGATACGCGCCAGGACCTCGGGCGGCAGCGCGGGGTGCAGGGTCTGGACGGCGGCAACCACGCGGTCGCGGACGGAGGCGAAGATATTGGTGGTCATACCGTCGCCTTTACCCGACCCCACCCGGAACGCGAAGCCGGGCCAAGGCCGTCATCGCGCCCCCGGCGAGCAGACCCCAGAACGCCCCGCCGATGCCGAAGGCGGTGAGCCCCGATCCGGTCACCAGGAAGCAGACCACCGCCGCATCGCGCCGCGCGGGGTCGGCCAGGGCCGCCGCCAGGCTACCGCTGAAGGCGCCCAGCAAGGCCAGCCCCGCCACGGCCTGGACCAGCACGGGCGGGGCCGAGGCGGCAAGGGCCGCGGCCGGACCGGCCAAGACGCCAAAGACGCAGTACGCCGCCCCGGCGACAAACGCCGCCCACCAGCGTCGCCGCGGGTCGGGATGCGCATCGGGCCCTGCGCAAAGAGCCGCGGTGATCGCTGCCAGGTTCACGGCATGCCCGCCGAACCAGGCCGCTCCCAGGCTGGCCACGCCCGTCGCCCGCAGCAGCGGCAAGGGGTCGGGGTGGTAGCCATTGGCCGCCAGCACCGCCAGGCCCGGCAGGTTCTGCGACGCCATGGTCACCAGGAACAGCGGCAGGGCGATGCCCAGCATGGCAGCGGGATCAAGGACCGGCAGCACCAGCACGGGCCAGGACCAGAGCACGTCGGGCGGCGCCCCCTGCGGGCCCAGTATCAGCGCCGCCACCATCGCCACCCCGGCCGCGACCGGCACCGCCCAGAGCCGCGCCAGCCGCAGCATCACCGCCCAGGCCAGCACCACCGCCAGCCCCGCCACGGGTGCGGCGGCCACCGCCCGAACCGGCGCCAGGCACAGCCCCAGCAACACCCCGGCCAGCATCGCGTTGGCCAGCGGCGCCGGGATTGCCGCCACCGCCCGGCCGAGCGGCCGCCACATCCCGGCAGCCACGATCAGCAAACCGCACCCCAGGAAGGCCCCGACAGCGGCGGCGAAGCCTGCCGTCGCCCCGGTCGCCGCCAGCAGCGCCGCCCCGGGCGTGGACCAGGCGATGCTGACCGGCATCCGCAGCCGCCAGGACAGGAACATCGCCGGCAGCCCCATGCCGATGCTGAGCGCCATCAGCCCCGCCGAGGCCTGGGCGGGCGTCGCCCCCACCGCCGTCAACCCGGCCAGCACCACTGCAAAACTCGACAGCACGCCGACCAGCGCCGAGAGCAGCCCCGCCCCGGTCGCCTGGAAGGAGGCCTCGGCCCAGGCCGTTCTCACCGCACTTGTCTCACCCGGGCACGTCGGGGTCGGTCAGGCGGCGGTTTTCCTCCAGCGCGAAGCGGTCGGTCATGCCAGCAATCCAGTCGCAGACCGCGTAGGCGCATTGCGCCGTGCCGGCTTCCCCGGCCCGGGCCTGCCAGTCGGGCGGCAGCATCTGCGGCCCGCCGTGCAGCAGGCTGAACAGCATCTGCACCACGCGCTTGGATTTCTGGGCGGTACGATTGACCCGCCAATGCCGGTACATCCGGTGCCACAGGAAATCCCGCAAGGGGGCGTTCAGCGCCAGCATGGCGGGGCTGAAGGCGATCACGGGCCGGGCCGCGGCGCGAATTTCCGCGACGCTGGCCGGCGCCAGGGCGGCGATGCGGCGCCCCGCTTCATCCACCACATCGCCCACCATGCGGTTGATGACGCGGCGTATCGCCTCCGGCGCCAACCGATCGGGGGCCATGTCGGGCTTGGCGCGGCGGGCCTCGGCCAGGGCTTCGCCGAACAGCGGCAGGACGGCCGCTTCCTCCAGCGTGAACAGCCCGGCGCGCAGCCCGTCGTCCAGGTCGTGGTTGTTGTAGGCGATGTCGTCGGCGATGGCGGCGACCTGGGCCTCGGCGCTGGCGTGGCTCGACAATTCCAGCGGGTGCCGCGCGTCATAGGCCGCGATATAGGGCGCGGGCCGCCGCAGCGGGCCGTTGTGCTTGGCCAGGCCCTCCAGCGTCTCCCAGGTCAGGTTCAGCCCGTCGAAGCCGCCGTAGCGGGCCTCAAGATGCGTCACAGCCTTCAGGCTCTGGGCATTGTGATCGAAGCCACCAAAGGGCTTCATCGCGCCGTTCAGCGCCTCCTCCCCGGCATGGCCGAAGGGCGGGTGGCCGAGGTCATGGGCCAAGGCCAGGGCCTCGGCCAGGTCTTCGTCCAGCCGCAGGCGGCGGGCGATGGCGCGGGCGATCTGCGCGACCTCCAGGCTATGGGTCAGCCGGGTCCGGAAGGCGTCGCCTTCGTGATAGACGAAGACCTGGGTCTTGTACTGCAGCCGCCGGAACGCGGTGCTGTGGATGATGCGGTCGCGGTCGCGCGCATAGGGGCTGCGGGACAGGTCTGCCGCCTCGGGGTGCAGGCGCCCGCGGCTCTGGTCCGGGCGGACGGCCCAGGGGGCGAGTTGGGCCAGGCCGGAGGAAGGGGGCATTTGCGCAAGGTGGCAGGACCGCCCCGAGTCCCGCAATGCGCCGGGGCTTGCCTTTTACCAGCGGTGGCGAGGGCCTATGTTGGCTGAGACAGGAGTTCCCCCCCGATGCCCGACGGCCATACCGCCCCGTCCCCCTTCCGTGCCACCCCGCGCGCCATCGCCGAGGCTGTGGCCATCGCCGCCCGCCAGGGACAGCCAGATGCGCGGCTGCGCGTGTCGGTCGAGGCCGGGGGCTGTTCCGGCTTCCAGTACCGTTTCGCACTGGATGACGCGACACCCGCGGCCGATGACCTGGTGGTATCGGGGCGGGTGGTGGTGGATGCCGTCTCACTGGATCTGTTGGCGGGCTCCGAACTCGATTGGAACGATGCGTTGATCGGCGCACATTTTGCCATCCAGAACCCGCAGGCGGTGAGCGGCTGCGGCTGCGGCGCTTCCTTCTCCGTCGGCTGACGGCCGGCGTCGTAGCCGATGCTGCTCGCAAGTTTCAACGTCAATTCCGTGCGCGCGCGCATCGCGCATCTGCGCCGCTTCCTGCAACGACATCAGCCGGATGTGGTGTTCCTGCAGGAACTGAAGTGCAAGACCGAAGAGTTCCCGGCGATGGACCTGCTCGACCTCGGCTACCGCAGCCACGCGGTGGGCCAGCCGGGCGGGCGCAACGGGGTCGCGGTGGTGGCGCGCATCCCTTTCTCCGTTACGGCCGAGGCGCTCCCTGACGGCCCGGAGGACACCCATGCGCGCTACGTCGAGGTCGACGCCGCGGGACTTCGGCTGGGCGGGCTCTACCTGCCGAACGGCAATTCGGGGGGCGATGACGGCTATGCCTACAAGCTGCGCTGGATGGCGCGGCTGCGGGTACTGGCCATGGAGCGGCTGGAGGCCGGCTTGCCGCTCGCACTCCTCGGCGACTTCAACGTCTGCCCGACCGATGCGGATCTGTCGCCCGGCGTGCTGAAGCCGACCGACGCGCTGATGCGCCCCGAAACCCGCGCCGCCTGGCGTAGCCTGGTGAACCTGGGCCTGACCGATGCCATGCGGGCCCTGCACCCCAATGATGCGCCCTGGACCTATTGGGACTATGGCCCCGCCTTCGACACCAACCGGGGCCTGCGGATCGATCATGCGCTGTTGTCGGCCGACCTGGCCGAACGGCTGGTCGCGGCTGAGGTGGACACCACCGCGCGGGCCGAAGCGCAGCCCTCCGACCATGCGCCGGTTCTGTTCCGACTGGACGACTGAGACCACCCGCGCAACCTTCCAACCGGGGGGACGTTACCAAGGCCTCGGGCGCACACCTCGCGCGTCCGCATCCCTGCGGGAGTTTCCCATGACCCATCTTGCCCTGAACCGACGCGTCCTGCTGGGCGCCGGCGCAGCACTGCTTGCCAGCCCGGCCATCCTGCGCGCCCAGACCGCGCCGCGTGACCTGGCCGGCACCCTCGCCGCCGACGCCGACATCGCCCGCTTCGGCCAGATCGCCGAACGCACCAACCTCGGCCCGCGCCTCAAGGGCAGCCAGCCGCTGACCGTCTTCGCGCCCAGCATGGCCGCCTGGAATGCCGTGCCGACGCCGCTGTTGCAGGACCTGCTGGGCTCGAGCCAGGGCAGCAGCGCAAGTTCCGCCGACCCGGTGCGCCTGGCCGCGCTGGTCGGCATTCACATCGTCGAAGGTTCGCATTCGGCCGCCAGCCTCAAGGACCGCGTGCAGGATGTGCGGACGCTGAACGGTGGCCTGGTGCGCCTGGATGGCCGTGCGGTGCCGCCGACCATCGCGGTGACCGCGCCCGAAGGCGGGCCGCGCGGCAATAATCAGACGGGCGTCGGCGGCTTCAACGTGCAGGCGCCGGCGAAGATCACGCGCGCCGACATCATGGCGTCGAACGGCATGATCCACATCATCGACGGCGTCCTGCTGCCCTGATCGCGGCCGGGCTGGCGCCTTAGCGTCAGCCCGGAAGCTCCAGCACGTTCTTCGCGATGATGTTCCGCTGGATTTCGTTGCTGCCGCCGTAGATCGTGCTCGGCCGCGCATTGATGAAGATACCGGCCGGGTGCAGGTCGCGGTTGCCGTCCATCGGTTCCAGCAGCCCGGCGTTTTCACCAGCGACTTCCAGCAGCGCATCGGTGATGCGCTGGTAGAGTTCGGACTGGATCACCTTCAGCATCGAGACATCCGGCGGCAGGCCTTCGCCGCGGCGCAGTTTTTCGACGTAGGTTTCGTAGAGCGCCTTCAGGTCTTCCAGTTCCAGCCAAAGCCTTGCGAAGGAATCCTGGAAACCGGGATCCTCCGCGACCCCCATCCTTTCGCCCAGCAGCTTCAGCCGTTCCAGCGCATGCGCAGATTGCTTGGGCGAGCCCAGGTGGATGCGCTCGAACCCCAGAAGCGCCTTGGCCATGGTCCAGCCCTTGTTGGACTCGCCCACAAGATTGCCGGCCGGCACGCGCACATTGTCGAAGAAGACTTCGCAGAACTCGTCATGCAGGTCGAGGTTGATGATCGGGCGCACGGTGATGCCAG
>JBBQHE010000030.1:0-26565 GCA_038323655.1 Acetobacterales bacterium
CAGGACTGCGGCTGGACGTAACCCTGGATGCGGGGGGACATGGCCCGCGGCGAGACGTCATGCGCGATGAAGATCATCAGCGCCTCGTCCACGCCGGCTGCCTGCAAACGTGCAAGGGCCGCGTCGCGGGCGGCGGGGTCGAAGGTGTTCCGCGCCTCGGCCACCAGCGCATCCAGGCGCGGGTCATTCAACATGCCCCAGTTGTTGGAGACGGGGGCGGCCATCTTGCTGTCGTAGAAGCGCACCAGGGCGAAGAAGGGGTCCATGGCCGAGAAGGACACGTTGATGGCATGGCTGCCGCGGGCCGAGGCATCGCCGCAGCCGCGCCGCCAGTTGCTCAGCAGCGTGTTCCATTCGACCACGTCGAATTCGACATTCACGCCGATGCCGCGCAGGTCCTGCTGCAGGAACTCGTTCATCTGCAAGGGCTGCATCTGGCCCGAGCCGGAGGTGCTGATCTGCACCCGCAGGGTCACCGGCCGCTGCGGGCCGTAGCCGGCCTCGGCCAGCAGCCGCCGCGCCTCGGCCTTGTCCGTGCGGATGTTGAAGGACGGGTTGCCCCACCAGGGATGGCCCTGCGGCACCGTACCGACGGCTGGCTGCATGAAGCCGCCGAGCAGGGTGCGCAGCCCTTCGCGGTCGATGCCGAGGTTGATCGCCCGCCGCACCCGCACGTCCGACAGCGGCGAGGCGGGCAGGAAGCAGGGCTGCCAGGGCCAGACATGCGGCTGGGTGTTCTGGGTGATGACCATGCCGCGGGCGCGCAGTTGCGGCACGAGGTCCGGGGCCGGGGCCTCGATCCAGTCCACCTGGCCCGACAGCAGGGCGGCGGTGCGGGCATTTGCCTCGGGGATCGGCAGCAGCACGATGCGGTCGGCGCGCGCCTTGGTGCCCCAATAGGCGTCATTGCGCGTCATTTCCGCGCGTTCCCGCGGCACGAATCGAGTCAGGCGAAAGGGGCCGGTGCCCGAGGGCGTGGCGGCAAAGGCGTTCCAGGCGGCTTCGGCATTGGGGGCCGCGGCGCGCAGTCGGTCCCATTGCGCGGGGCTGGCCATGAACAGATTGGTCAGGTTGATCGGCAGCAGGCTGTCCGGTTCGCTGGTGAACAGCGCGACGGTCATGTCGTCGATCTTTTCGGCGCGCCGCAGCGTCGGCATGCGGCTGGCGGTGAGGCCCACCTGGCGGCTGTCGTAATGCGGGGCGTCGCGGTCCAGGATCTTGCGGACGTTCCAGACCACGGCATCGGCGTTGAAGGGGCTGCCGTCATGGAAGGTGACGCCCGGGCGCAGGCGGAACACCCAGCGGGTGCGGTCGGCGGGGTCGGAGGTCCATTCCGTGGCCAGCCCCGGGATCATCGTGCTGGCGCGGTCGGCCGCGGACAGGTCCCAGGCAGTCAGCGCGTCATACAGGGGCACGCCGGTGAAGCGGTTGCCTTCAAAACCCTGGTCAGGCTGCCCGTGGGTCAGCGGGATGTCGGCCGCGGTCATGCCGATGCGGATGGTGCCCTGGGCGCTGGCCGCAACGGGGAGCAGCAGGCTGGCAGCGACAAGGGCGTGTGAGAAACGCAGGCGCATGGGGGCTTTGCTCCGGCAGACATCGGGTCGGCGTTGCACCCGGTGCAGCAAGGCCTGTGCCAGGGGCTTCCGGCCGCGGACTGCCTGCGGCAGGCTGAGCGCGATGCGCATTCTTCTGCTGAACGGCAACACCGACCCCGCTATCACCGAACTGCTGGCCCGCAGGGCCGAGACGGCGCTGCCGCGCCTGGGCCTGGCTGGCGTGGCACTGGTGCCGGTCACGGCGCGGTTTGGCGCGCGCTACATCGCCTCGGAGGCGGCCGCAGCGATCGCCGCCCATGCGGTGCTGGAGGCGGTGGCCGAACACGCCGGCGAAGTGGATGCCGTGGCCATCGCCTGTTTCGGCGACCCGGGCCTGGCCGCGGCGCGGGAGATCTTTGCAGGCCCGGTGGTGGGCATGGCCGAAGCCTCGGTGCAGGCCGCGGCGCGACTGGCACCCTGCTTTGCCCTGCTGACCGGCGGGGCCGGCTGGGTCCGGATGTTGCAGGCTTTTTGCCTGGTCCGCGGCTACGGGCCCGGCCAGGCGTTGGTGCGAAGCATCGCCCCCACCGGGGACTTGATTGCGCGCGACCCTGCCACCGCCGCGGTCATGCTGTCGGAAACGGCGACCCAAGCGGTGGAGGACGGGGCAGGGGCCATCGTGCTGGGGGGCGCAGGCCTGGCTGGGATCGCGCCGCTGGTTGCGCCGCATGTGGCCGCTCCGGTGCTGGACAGCCTGGACTGCCTGCTTCTGGCCGCGGCCGCAGTCCAGGCGGCGCCACGTCTGGCCCCTCGGGGCACGCCCACGACCGGGCTTTCGGCGGCGCTTGCGGCCCGGATGGGTGCGTCTTAGCGCCGCGGGCGGCCTTATGGTTGGCGCGCCGTGGGCTATGGCGCCGGCCCGGGCCGGATACATCGGTTCGGAGTCCGGGTCGGGCCGGTGAAGCGTGGCGGCCAGGTCCGGCTGATCGACCACGCAGGGCGGCGGCTTGTGCCGGGCGGTTCAAGCCGGCGCCGGTTGGGTCGGCGAGGCCGCTCACCGGCAGGACGCGTTCTGCCGAAAATGCAACCAATAGACCTTTCGACGGCTAGATTATTCCCGCTTAGGTAGATCACCACATGCAAAACACAACCTTTACGTGACCGTCCTGTTATATTTTACGCGGAATTTACATTTGGCCTCGCGCGCTTATCACTTTTGCGTGATCCTGAACGCCGTCACAGGAGTTCACGAGGCATGGCCAACAATGGCTTTCTTTCCGCCCTGTTCTGGAACAAGCCGTTGGGCAATGCCATGGCAAAGCCGTGGGCGGATGCCACTGCGCCCGATCACGTCGAAGCCGCGGACCTGTTGCCAGCCGATGTGAGCCTGGCCGTAACGGTCAGTCCACAGACGTCCATGGGCGCACCGGGGAAGCAAGCCGACACCGTCGTGACCGCGGCGCTGACCGACCCGGCGGTCGCCGTGCGCATGGCGGCGGTCACGGACGTCCAGCCCCTGGCCGCGGCGCCGACCCCCACCAGCCCCGCCGTGCTCCTGTCCGGGGCGTCCAGTTTCGCCTTCGCGCCGGCAGCGGCGCCGGAAATGGTCGTGGCTTCGGCGTTACCCGCGCCTGGCGCGGTCATCGACGAGGTTCCGGCGATCTCCATCCCGAGCGCGGTGCCTGATGACGGCCTGTCGCTGCCTGTCGCTCGCATGCTGGCCGAGGCTGCCCCCGCCGCCGTTGTCGCCGCGGCCCCGGCCCCGGCCCCGGCCGTCGTGTTCATTGACCCGTCGGCGACGCGGAACGGGGATGGCAGTGCGGCAAACCCCTTCTCCTCCTGGCACTTCGCGCCGCTTGTTGCAGGCACCATCTACCTCCAGAAGGCCGGCACGGTCGTGGACGGTGCGCTGGTGCTGCGAGGCGAGGGCACCGAAGGCGCGCCCATCCTCATCAGCAGTTACGGCACGGGCGCGCCGCCCGTCGTCAAGGGCTCGCTCATTATCGAAGCATCGGCGCATCTGACCGTGACCGGCTTCACCGTTGAGGGCAGCAGCTATGCTGGCGTTGCCGTCCAACGCGGATCCCACGACATCATCATCGCAGGCAATACGATCCAGGATAACGCCATCGGTGTCTGGTTCAGCGCCGATTCAGGTGGCGGAAACCTCGTATTCAACAACACGATCCGTGGAAACGCGACCTTCGGTGTCGCCATGAACAAGGCCGACCACCGGGCTGACTACACGATCATCGCCAGCAACGTCATCGAGGACAATGGCTCTCATGGCCTGGAGATCAACGCCAGCGGCATGTTGGTGACGGGCAACACCGTCAGCGGCAACGGTTCGGTCATTTCCGGCAGTTCGGGGATCCACGTCTTCGCGGGTGTCGGCGGACCGGATGGCTTCGGCAGCGACAACATCATCATGAACAACATCGTGACCAACTCGTTCGAGGCTGGCCGCGGCTTTGACGGCAACGGCATTCAATTGGACCAGTTCACGGCCCGAAATGTCGTCATCGCCAACACGTCGTCGGGCAATGACGGTGCCGGCATCATTCTGTACGATTCATCCTCGAATTTCGTGAGCGGCAACACGCTGTCGGGCAACGCGCTCGATCGCTCTGGCAGCCATGTCTGGTATGCGGAACTGATGCTGTTAGGCGAAGACCGCTTCGACTTGACCGCCAGAAACGTCGTCACCGACAACGTCGTGACACCACGCAGCAGCGGCGTGCAACCTTACTGGATAGACACGAAGTCGCTGGACAATCTGAACCTGTTCGCCGGCAATGCGGTCACGCCCGCGAATGGCGATGCCGCCTATGCCTGGAACGGCCTGAGCGGCACCGTCGGGTCGGAAGTGTTGTTCTACAATCCGAACCCCAACGGCGGGGCCAATGACATATGGGCTGGCTGACGTAGCGTGGGTGAAACGGTGTCGGTGGACGGGCAGGGGCGATAAACAGGTGGGCCCTTGGCCTGAGGTGGCCGTGGGAGGCTGCACGGGAGCGGCGTCGACATGGTGTCGGCACGAGGTAGTCGTCTCACAAGCCATGACGCACAGCCGGGCGGCGGGCAGGCGCAGAGCAGCGAGGTCGTTGCGGGGGAGCTTGTCTTTGAGGCTGCCGCGTGCACTTCAGGCGCAATGCGACCGCGCACGCCGGAAAGACCCAGCGCCGCATCGTCTCGGCCTGGATAGGCACCGCCTTCGCCGAGGCCGATGCCCCCGCCGCCCACGCCCAATGGCGCATGGTGGCCGACCAGCTCCGACCCAGGGTGCCCAGGCTCGCCGCCCTGATGGATGCCGCCGAGCACGATGTGCTGGCCTACATGGACTTCCCGCGGGAGCACCGCGCCAAGCTGCACAGCACCAATCCCATCGAGCGGCTCAACGGCGAGATCAAGCGCCGGACCGATGTCGTCGGCACCTTTCCCAACGAAGGCGCCATCACCCGATTGGTGGGGGCCATCCTGCTGGAGCAGTCCGATGAATGGGCCACCCAACGCGCCCGCTACATGACCCTGGAAACCATCAGCGCGCTGAGTGACATTACACCCATCAGCCTGCCCGCCGCGGCCGCCTGACACGGTGGCTCAACCCACCAAGGTTCATCGCTCCTGCACCACGTGATGGGACACGACCCTGGGCATCTCACGGCGAAGCTTCTGCTTCTGGTATGATCGCTATCTGGTTAGCGGGCCAGAGTTGCTGGAGGATTCGACCTTCGGCGCCAAGCCGGGTGTGGAACAGCATCCCTGGGGATATCCACAACCAGATCATCGACTGGCGCTTGAGCAGTCCGAATTGAGCCCGCGCGATTGGGCCGTGCGGTTCACTGACGAGAGGCGCTGCTTCGTGTCCGAGGCCACCGTCTACCGGCTGCTCAAGGCGCATGACCTCATCACCAGCCCGGCGTATGTCGTGATCAAGGCGGCTGACGCCTTCCACACGAAGACAACGCGCCCGAACGAGATGTGGCAGACCGACTTCAGCGACTTCAAGATCATCGGCTGGGGGTGGATGGATCTGTCGACCGTGCTCGACGATGTCTCGCGCTACATCATCGCCTGGAAGCTGTGCAGCACAATGCGCGCCGAGGACGTGACCGACACGCTGGACCTGGCGCTGGCAGCCTTAGGCTGCGACCGGGCCCATGTTCACCACAGGCCCCGGCTGCGCAGCGGCGATGGCCCCGGCTACGTCGCGAGTGAACCGGGCGAAGATATTGACGCCCAGCGCATGAGCCATGTGCGTGGCGTCCCGTTGCATCCCCAGACCCCAGGTAAGATCGAGCGCTGGCACCAGACGCGGAACAACCGCATGCCGCTTGGAAACGACTTCCTGCCTGGAGACCTCGAACGCCAGATGAGGCGTTCGTCGAGCACTGCAACCACCAGCGATACCATGAGAGCCTGAACAACGTGACGCCTGCCGACGCCTGCTTCGGCAGGGCGGAAAGCACAATCCGCCAGCGCGAAAGTATCACGCGACAGACCATCGAACATCGCCGACTGCAGCATCCAAAGATCGCCGTCTCACATCAAACTCCGGATCAGGCCAACACGCCACTCAAGTGCGTCGCGCGTCGCGCCGAAGGTGCTGTTGGCTGACAGTCTCCGCGGCGACGTTCGACCTGACGGCGGCGACGCGGTCGGTAGGAGTGATGCAACGGCGCGTGCCGTGAGGATCCTCGCCGTTGTCGCCAGGCACCCATGACTGATCGGCGCAATTCTGCCTGATGTTAGCGTGGCCAACGCTGGTGAAGCTCATCGATCACAAATGCATGTTGGTGGCGGAACGCGCCCGTCGGATCGGGGCGCGCGTCACCTCGATGCGCATGCCCGGCCGGCAGCCGATCGTGGATGTGCTCGATCGCCTCCGCATCGTCCCGCGGCCACAGCACCATGGCCGCGGCCAGCCCCATGGCGCCTAGCACTGCCAGCACCAGGAAGCTGGCCTCCATTCCCGCCGCGGCGCCGAAATGCCCCGCCACCGGATAGGCGACGAGCCAGCAGGCGTGGCTGAGCGCGAACTGTGCGGCGAACAAGGCGGGGCGATCGCCGGCATGGGCTGAGCGTCGCAGCAGCCGTCCACTTGGGGTCAACACCAGGCCGTTCCCCAGGCCCAGCAGCATCCACAGCGGCAACAGCATCGGCCAACTCGGTACCAGTCGCCCGATCAGCAAGCCTGCAACCAGCAGCCCGGCACCGGCCATCATTGCCGTTCGGTCCGTCATCAAGCCGTCGAGCAGTCGCGGCACGGCGAGTGCGGCCACCATCGATCCCGCGCCATAGGCGGCCAGCGTCCAACCCATCTCCGTCGCGCCCAGGCCGAAGCCCGCGCGCACGAGCACCACGGTGTTCACGATCACCATCGCACCAGCCATTGCCACCGTGACGTTCAGTGCCAGCAGCCCGCGCAGTCTGGGCGTGGCGAGGTAGATGCGCGCGCCGCGCGTGATGCGGCCCCAGGCGCCCTCCAGCGTCGCCGGAGGCTTGGGCGAGGGCAGCGCCACGGTCAGCACCAGTGCGGCCGAGGCGACGAATCCCAGCGCATTGCCGGCGAACAGCCAATGGAAGCCGACCAAACCTAACAGGGCGGCGGCGATCGCAGGGCTCGCCAGCGCCTCCAGGTCGTAGGCCAGGCGCGAGAGCGACAGCGCCTTGGTGTATTCGGCCTCATCCGGAAGAATGTCGGGAATGGTCGCCTGGAAGGTTGGCGTAAAAGCGGCGGAGCCCGACTGCAGCAGGAAGATGAGGGCGTAGACCTGCCAGATCTCGGTCACGAACGGCAGCGCCATGGCGACCGCCGCGCGCACCACGTCGAGCGTCACCAACAGAGTGCGGCGCGGGAGCAAATGCACGAAGGCGCCAGCCACAGGAGCGATGCCGACATAGGCCACCATCTTGATGGCCAGCGCTGTGCCGAGCACGGCGCCGGCATCGGCGCCTGCCAGGTCGAAGGCCAGGAGGCCGAGCGCCACGGTCGCCAGGCCAGTGCCGAGCAGGGACAGCACCTGCGCCGTGAACAGTTGGCGATAAGTCGCGTTGGCAAGCGGGCTGAGCATTCAGTCTTCCCCTCGGTGAACCTCAGTCCAAACGCGTCGTTCGCAGCCGAAGTGCATTCCCGACCACGCTCACCGAAGAAAGTGACATCGCTGCGGCTGCAATCAGCGGGGATAGAAGTATGCCGAAGAACGGATAAAGGGCGCCCGCCGCGATCGGCACGCCAGCCGCATTGTAGGCGAAGGCGAAGAACAGGTTCTGCCGGATATTGCCCATCACCGCCTGCGAAAGCCGCCGCGCCCGCACGATACCCATCAGGTCACCGCCGAGCAGCGTCACCCCGGCACTCTCGATCGCCACGGCCGTACCAGTGCCCATGGCGATACCGACCTCGGCTGCCGCCAGAGCTGGCGCATCGTTCACGCCATCGCCCGCCATGGCAACCCGGCGTCCTTCCGCCTTCAGCTTTTCGATGATGCGTTGCTTGTCCTCGGGCAGGACCTCCGCCTCGACCTCCTTGATGCCGAGCCGCTTTGCCACCGCCTCCGCCGTCGTGCGGTTGTCGCCGGTCAGCATCACCACCCGCACACCCTCCCTCGCGAGGCCCGCGAGGGCGTCCGCCGTCGTCTCCTTGACCGGATCGGCCACGGCGACGATCCCGAAGGCGCTCCCATCCACTGCAACGAAGAACACCGTGGCGCCATCACCACGCAAACGCTCGGCCTCCGCCGAGAGGGCGCCAACATCCACCTTGGCCTCGGCCATGAGACGAGCGTTGCCGACGGCGACATGGCGTCCCTCGACAGTGCCGGTCACGCCGCGTCCTATGGGCGCGTCGAAGCCCTCGACGGGCAACACGGCGATCCCGCGCTTTTCCGCCGCCCGCACCACGGCTTCGGCGAGGGGATGCTGGCTCGGCCGCTCCAATCCCGCAGCAAGGCGCAACACCTCCTCCTCGGCGACGCCCATCGCGGGGATCACGGCCACGACGTCTGGCCGGCCCTGCGTGAGCGTGCCGGTCTTGTCCACGACGAGCGTGTCGATCCGCTCCATGCGCTCCAGGGCCTCGGCGTTCTTGATAAGCACGCCGGCCTGCGCGCCGCGGCCCACGCCGACCATGATGGACATCGGCGTCGCCAAGCCCAGCGCACAAGGACAGGCGATGATCAGCACCGTGACCGCAGCCACCAGCGCGAAGGCAAGGCGCGGCTCAGGCCCCCAGATAGCCCAGATTGCGAAGGCGAGCAGCGCGACAACCACCACCACCGGCACGAACCACCCGGCCACCTGATCGGCCAGGCGCTGGATCGGCGCGCGCGAACGCTGTGCGCCCGCGACCATGCGTACGATCTGCGCCAGTACTGTGTCTTGGCCAACCCGATCGGCGCGCATGATGAAGCTGCCCTGGCCATTCAGCGTGCCGCCGACGACCTGATCACCGACGGTCTTGGTGACCGGCACCGCCTCGCCCGTCACCAGGCTCTCATCGACATTGGACGTGCCCTCCAGCACCGCGCCATCCAGCGGCACCTTGTCGCCCGGGCGAACACGCAGCCGGTCGCCGACCACGATCGTAGCCAGCGGCACTTCTTCATCTGCGCCGTCGTGGCGCAGCCGCCGCGCCTGGGCTGGTGCGAGGTCGAGCAGGGCGCGGATCGCACCCCCCGTTTGTTCGCGTGCGCGCAGTTCCAGCATCTGGCCCAGTAGTACAAGCACGATGATCACCGCCGCCGCCTCGAAGTATACCGCCACCGAGCCGTCGGCCGCACGGAACTCTGCGGGGAAACTACCGGGGGCGATGGTGGCCACGAGGCTGAAGACCCAGGCGACACCGGTGCCGAGGGCAATGAGCGTGAACATGTTGAGGCTGCGGTTCAGCAGGCTCTGCCAGCCACGAACGAAGAACGGCCATCCCGCCCAGAGCACCACGGGCGTCGCCAACATCAACTGGATCCAGTTGCCGACCTGCGGCCCACCGACCAGGTGCATCATGCCTGTCAGGTGGCCGCCCATTTCCAGAAAGAAGACTGGCAGCGTGAAGACGAGGCCGATCCAGAAGCGCCGCGTAAAATCCACCAGTTCGGGGTTGGGGCCCGTCTCGGCCGAAGGGGTTTCAGGCTCGAGTGCCATGCCGCAGATCGGGCAACTGCCGGGGCCGGGTTGGCGGATCTGCGGGTGCATCGGGCAGGTGTAGAGGGTGCCCGGTGCGACGGCCTCGGCACGCGGCGGCGCGCGTGCGTCGAGGTATTTGCCAGGATCGGCGATGAACTTGTTGCGGCAGCCGGCCGAGCAGAAATGATAGGCATGCCCGACATGGTCCGCGTGATGCGTGGTCTTTGCGGGATCCACATCCATGCCGCAGACCGGGTCCTTCACGGCCCCCGATATCGCCGCGACCCCACCATGGTGAGGATCGTGCTTGCCGTGGGATTTGTGGGGGTTGTGATGTTCCATCTCAGTTCAACGTCGCAGCGCGCGATAGGTCGCGCTGCTTGCAGCGCCAGACCCGGCGGCAGCAGCCTCCGGTGGCAGGAAGCGAGCCCTACTCGGACCCGCCCTCCACATCAGCGCGCCCGTGCCAGGAAGGCGCGCAGCTCGCCGATCTCGCGCTCCTGCTCACGGATCACAGCCTCCGCCAGCCTGCGCATCTCCGGGTCGCGGCCATGTGCCAGCTGGATCCGCGCCATGTCGATGGCGCCCTCATGATGCGGGATCATCGAGGTGGCGAAATCACGATCTGCGTCGCCGGTGAAGGTGATGGCCATGTCGCGATGCATCTTCTCGTTCGCAGCCCTGAAGGCCGCGGTCGAGGGCGACTGCGGCGCTGTTCCAGGAGCCGCGGCACCGTGCTGATGCGGGTCGCTCGCCGCTGGCGCCTGTGCAGCGCCACTTCCCGGCGCCTGCGCGCCGGGCATCATCCGATGCTGCATGTGCTGCTGCATGCCTGGCATCTGCCCCATCATGCCGGGCTGCGGTTGCGGTGCGGTGCCTTGGGCGACGGCGAAGCCCGTTGCGGCAACGGTGGCGAGGCTGGCGGCAAGGGCAAGCCTGCGAACAAGGCGGGTCATATGCTGGTGTCCTTTGGTTCGACCCCTCCAACACTGGCCCCGCGGCATGTCGCCAGCGTCACGCCATCATGACAAAGCATGTCGGCCTGAAGTCACCCAGCGATGCGCTCGACCTGCCAGCCGGCATCGCGCAAAGCCTGCTCCAGGCGCGCGCTGTCCAGGCCCGACGTCACGGCCGCTTCGCGCGGCTCCAGCGCAATGTCGATTTGCGCCAGAGGGTCCGCCTGCCGCAGCGCCGCGGTCACACCCTTCGCGCAGCCGCCGCAGTTCATGTTCGCGATTCGAAAGCGATGCATAACGCCCTCCTCATGAGATCTGGTCCGACCTCAGCGGTGGTGATGGCGCTTATGGAGGCACAAGGGCTCATCGCTGCCAATGCGGCCTTCTGGTCGAATTCGCGTCACGCCAAACCTGTAGCCGCGGCAGTGCCTCGGCCCAGGCTGGCGCCGGCAGGGCCAGCGCGGCAAGGCCGGCTGCAACCAGAGTCCTTCGAACCACCATCCTGTTATTCTCCGTCAACTCGGTGGCCTGGGCAGGCGCAGCGAAGCCAGAAGTCCACCATCTGGTCGGTTGCTCAATTCCAAAGTGCCGCCATGCTGCTCGACTGCGCGCCTGGCAATGGTGAGGCCGAGCCCGCTCCCCCCCGTGCCGCGATTGCGTGATGTCTCAAGGCGCCGGAACGGCTCGAACACTATCTGCATGTCGGCGTCCGGAATGCCGGGCCCATCATCCTCGATCCGAATCAGGAGCTGTGTACCCTCATCGATCACCCCGACGCGAGCGCCACCACCGTATTTCACGGCATTGTCGATCAGGTTCGAGAAGGCGCGTTTCAGCGTCACCGGGCTGCAGACCAGCCGCGCCTGCGAAGGCCCGGCATAGGTCACGGCCGCACCCGCATCGGCGGCCGCATCGCACAGTGTCTCGATCATCGCCACCAGGTCGGCCGGCTTGCGCGCTTCGCTCTCCGTCTCGCCACGCAGATAGGCGAGTGTGGAATCGATCATCGCCTCCATCTCGTCGAGGTCGGCATCGATGGCGCGCGCCGCCTCGCCATCCTCGACGAAGCCGGCGCGCAGCCGCAGCCGCGCGATGGGCGTGCGCAGATCGTGGCTGACGGCGGCGAGCGCCTGGGTGCGATCAGCGATCAGACGGTCGATGCGGCCCTGCATGCGGTTGAAGGCCTGGGCGGCATGGCGCACCTCGCGCGGGCCGTCCTCGGGCACGGACACCACGGGGCCCGGGCCGCCAAAGCGGTCCGCCGCATCGGACAAAGCGCGCAGGGGTCGCCCGATCAGCCGCACCACGAACAGCCCCAGCAGCAGAATCCCCACCGCCATCGCGGTCGTCGAAAGCAGCGTCGCATGTTCCGAGGTCAGCGGGCGGAACAGGGCTGCGGAAAAGTTCAGCCAGCTTCCATCCGGCAATGGCAGCGCGCCGAGCAGCTGGTGCCCCGCCACGCCATCCTCACCATAGCCGAGTCGCAGGCCCGTGATGTCGAATTCCGGCACCAGTTCGCCGAGGCGGCTTCGCAGGGCATCGATGCGCGCGCTGCTGGACTGCACCGAGTTCACGGTCGCAGCCCGGGTCCAATGCATGTCCAGGCTCGCGGTCGAGAGCGCGTGCGCCGTGCGGTCGCGTTCCTCCACCGGCAGCTCCGCAACCGCGCGCTTGGCGGCCGCGAGGCGCTCGGCGAGTTGGGCTTCTCGCGTGGTCCCGAGCACCGCTTCTGTCCCGATCTGGTGCAGCCACAGGCTGCCGCCGTGAAAGGCCATCAGGCCGATCAGCAGCACCAGCACAATGCGCCCACCCAACGTGTCCGGCACCAGGCGGCGCATATTCTTCATGCCCCGCGCTTCACGGGAGGCACCAGCATGTAGCCAGCGCCACGCACCGTCTTGATGATGGCGGGGCTATCGTCCGTCGGCTCCAGCTTGCGCCGGAGCCGGCTCACCATGACATCAACCGCGCGTTCCGTGCCGTTGAAGGCCATGCGGTTCCGCGCAAGGTCCAGCAGCTGATCCCGGCTCAGCACCCGTTGCGCGTGTTCGCAGAAAGCCAGCAGCAGATCGTATTCGCCGCCCGAGAGATCGACCGCAGTGCCATCGGGCGCGCTGAGCTCACGGCGCCGCGTATCGAGGCTCCAATCGGCGAAGAGGATGCGTTCGCCGGCCTGGCCGGCCATCGGCTCGCCCGCCTTACCACGCGAGCGCCGCAGCAGCGCGCGCACCCGGGCCAGCAATTCGGCGCGGCCGAAGGGCTTGGGGATGTAGTCATCGGCGCCGAGTTCCAGTCCGAGCACACGGTCCGTCTCCTCGCCGCGCGCTGTCACCATGATGATCGGCACACCCGACTTGGCGCGCAACGCGCGACACAGATCGAGGCCGGAGGCACCGGGCAGCATGACGTCGAGCAGCACAAGATCGACCGGCGCGCCGGCCAGCACCTCCCACATCTCACGCCCGTCACGCGCGCCGGTGACGCGGAAGCCGTTCTGGCGCAGAAATTTGGCGATCAGCGTGCGCATCTCCCCATCATCCTCGACGACGAGGATGTGGGCCTCCTGCGGCAGGCTATCGGGCGCGATCACAGGCTGCTCAATTCTGGTCCATCGGCGTGAAACGCGCCTGCACGGGACGTTGGCCGGGCAGCGTCAGCGTGACAACCGCACGCATGCCGCGCGCGGCCAGGAAGTCGCCGGTACCGGCCAGCATGTTGTCGCCGGTGGGCGCGAGTGCCACGGTGACCTGGCGCCCGCCGGCAAGGATGACGGCCTGCGCCGTGGCGCCTGCGGCCTGGATTGGCCGGTCGGCGCCGTCGAACAGGAACAGCCGCAGCGTGTTCCCTGCCGCCAGCAACTCAGCGTGGTTGGTGCCTATATCCACTTTCTGGCCACCATTCGGGCCCCGACGCGCTTCATGCGCCCGGGCGCCAACCGGTGCGAAGATCAGGCTTGCAAGCAGCAGGCGGCGTGGGGTCATGGTCGGGTTCCTCATGGATCAATAGGCCTCGGCCACCTTCAGCTCCTGCTGGACGACGCGCAGGCGTTCCAGCGCAGGGCGGCCGAAGCGGTGGAACAGCAGCGGCGTCAGGAATGTATCGAGCAGTGTCGCGGTGATCAGCCCGCCGAAGATGGTGACGGCGACCGGGTGCAGGATTTCCTTGCCTGGTTCACTCGCGCCGATCATCAGCGGGATCAGCGCGAAGCCCGCCGAAAGCGCGGTCATCAGCACCGGCGTCAGCCGTTCCAGGCTGCCGCGGATCACCAGCGCCAACCCCCAGCGCTCGCCTTCGAGCAGCGCAAGGTTCAGGTAGTGGCTGACTTTCAGGATGCCGTTGCGCGTCGCGATGCCCGCCAGCGTGATGAAGCCGATCATCGATGCGACGGAGAGCGGCTGCCCCGCGATCCACAGTGCCGCAATGGCGCCGACCAGCGCAAGCGGCACATTGCCCATGATGATCAGTGCCAGCACCGCGGATTTGTAGCGGCTGTAGAGCACCATGAAGATCAGCGAGAGGGAGACCAGCGACAGGCCGGCGATCATCCGCGCCGCCTCCTCCTGTGCCTGGAAAGTGCCCTCCAGCGTGAAGAAGTAGCCGGGCGGCAGGCTCGCCGCCTGTATCTGGGCGCGGATGCGCGCGACGATGGCGGCCATGTCGCTGCCGTCGGTGTTGGCGAGCACCACGATCCGGCGGCGCCCGTTCTCGCGCAGGATCTGGTTCGGGCCATCGGTGTCGCGCAGTTCCGCCAGCAGCGACAACGGCACGCGCCCGCCCGGCGTCTCGATCATCACGGCGGCCAGCCCCGCGCCAGCGCGGTCCGCGTCAGACAGGCGCAGCACCACGTCGAAACGCCGCGCGCCGTCGACCACCTGGCTGACCACCTGGCCGCCCGACAGGGATTGCAGGGCTTCGGCGACGGAAGCGGCCGAGACGCCATAAAGTGCTGCGCGCTCATGGTTCACCGCCACCTGAAGCTGCGGCACGCGCACCTGGCGCTCTACCTGGAGATCGGTCAGGCCGGGGATGGACGCGAGGCGCTGCTGCATGCCCTCGGCCAGGGTGCGCAGCGTGTCCAGATCGTCGCCGGTGATCTTCAGCGCGATCTCGGCCCGCACACCGGACAGCATGTGGTCGAGCCGATGCCCGATGGGCTGGCCGACATTGGCGCTGCCCGGCAACACCGCGAGCCGTGCGCGGATATCTGCCGAAATCGCTTGCTTGCCACGGGCCGAGGCATGCAGCGAGACATCGATCTCGGAGGAATGCACGCCCTCGGCATGCTCATCCAGCTCCGCGCGGCCGGTGCGGCGGCCGACGGTACGGACTTCCGGGACCTGCATGATCAGCAACTCCGCCTGCCGGCCAAGCCGATTGGCTTCAGCGAGGCTGATGCCGGGCTGGAATTGCAGGCTGATGGTCAGCGTGCCCTCGTTGAAGGGCGGCAGGAAGGAGCGCGGCAGGAAGGGGACGGTCGCCAGCGCAGCCACGACACCAACCGTCGCCAGCAGGTACATAAGGCGGGCGCGCGCAAAGGCCCAGAGCAGCGCGCGTTCGTTCCAGTGCTTCAGCACGCGAACCAGCGCGCTGTCGCCATGCTCCATCCGCTTCATCCGCGGCAACAGGTAGTAGCAGAGCACCGGGGTGACGGTGATGGAGACGATAAGGCTCGCCAGGATCGAGACGATGTAGGCGACGCCGAGTGGGGCGAACAAACGCCCCTCAATGCCGGTCAGCGCGAACAGCGGCACGAAGACCAGGATGACGATCATGGTCGCATAGACAATGCCGGAGCGGACTTCCTGGCTGGCCCTGGCGACCACGATGATGGCGGGCAAGGGGGCGGGCAGCGCGCGGTTCTCGCGCAGCCGGCGAAACACGTTCTCCACATCCACCACCGCGTCATCCACCAATTCGCCGATCGCGATGGCAAGACCGCCCAGCGTCATGGTGTTGATCGACAGGCCGAGCAATTGGAACACCACGACGGTGATCAGCACGGAAAGCGGAATGGCGGTGAGCGAGATGAAGGTGGTGCGCCCGTTCAGCAGGAACAGGAACAGCACGACAGCCACGACGGCGACCGCCTCCAGCAGCACCTTCTCCACATTGCCGATCGAAGCCGCGATGAAATCAGCCTGGCGGAACTGCACGTTGTTCGCGGTGACGCCCGGCGGCATGGCGCGCTGCAATTCGGCAAGTGCGGCCTCCACCTGCGCCGTCAGTGCCACCGTGTCGGCCGCGGGCTGCTTCTGGATCGACAGGATCACCGCCGGCTGGCCCATGCTGCCGGCCTCGCCGCGCCTGGTCCGCGCGGCGAAATCCACCGCCGCGACCTGGCGTAACGGGATCGGCTGGCCGGCGCGCACCGCCACGGGCGTATTGGCCAGATCGTCCAGCCGCGTGGTGCGGCCGATATTGCGGATCAGGTATTCGCGGCCCGCCTGGTCCACATAGCCGCCGCCGGTGTTCCCGCCGAACTGGCGCAGGGCCGTGACCAGCTGCGCCTCGGTCACGTCGAGCGCATGCATCCGCACGACATCGGGCGTCACGCGATACTGCCGTACCTCGCCGCCGATGGGGATTACCTGGGATATGCCGGGGATGGTGAGCAGGCGTGGCCGCACCACCCAATCGGCCAGCTCCCGCAGTTCCATCGGGCTGGCGCGGCCATCGGTGGACATCGCCACCAGCATGATCTCGCCCATGATCGAGGAGATCGGCGCCATCTGCGGCGCGATATTTGCCGGCAATTGCGCGCGCACGAGCGACAGGCGCTCCGCCACCTGCTGTCGGTTCACCCAGATGTCCGTGCCCCAGTCGAACTCGACAAACACGATCGACAGCCCGACGCCCGAGACGGAGCGCACGCGGGTCACGCCCGGCATGCCGTTCATCGCGGTTTCGATGGGGTAGGAGACCAGAAGCTCCACCTCCTCCGGCGCCAGCCCCTCGGCCTCGGTCATCAGGGTGATGACGGGCTTGTTGAGGTCGGGGAAGACATCCACCGGAAGGCGTTGCAGCGTGAAGGCGCCATAGACGACCAGGATCGCCGCCGCGACGAGGACGAAGATGCGGTTCCGCAGGCTGGCTGTGACGAGGATGTTGAACACGGCTAGCGGACCTGCGCGATCAGCCCGGCGCCACTGGTCACCACCCGCGCCCCGCGCTCGAGGCCGGACGTCACCAAGACACGTTGGCCATCGAGCGGCTGCACCCGCACCGGGCGCGGCACAAAGCGCTCGGCACTCGGCATCTCATAGACCACCTGGCCGCCCTCGGGGTTCCGCACCACGGCCTCGGCCGGCAGCACGATGCCGGCGGTGCGGCGCGGTGTTTCCACCAGGACCGTCACGGGCTGGCCGACGGCCAGGCCAGGGGGTGCGCCCTCTATTCGGAAATGCAGCGGCAGACCCTGCTGGCGGAGCGTCATCCCGCGCCCAACAAAACCGAGCCGCAGCGCCTGGCCACTCGCCGTCATGGCCGATGCGCCCGATATCTCGGCCACGGCACTGGTGTCGAAGGCGATCGCTTCGACCCAGAGCCGGGCGGGATCGACGATGTCGAACAGCGGCTCCTGCGCCTGGATCACCTGGCCGGCGGCGACGCGCACCACGCTGATCACGCCGGCAGAGGGTGCGATGATCGGTTCGCGCCCCATCACCGCCGGCAGGTTCGCCGCGCGTCGCTGGCGCAGCCCTTCGAGCAGTGCGCGCGCATCGCTGATCTCAGCCTGTGCAACGGTGCCGGTCAGCGCGGTGAAACGCCGCACCCGTGCTTCTGTAATCACGATCAGCGAGTCGAGCTCTGCGATGCTGGCGCGCACGCCGACCCTGTCCTGCGCCGCCATGATGGGGACGACGAAGCCCAGCACCTCGCCGCGCGCCACGCGCTGCCCGAGCGCCGGGAAGCCACCCTCCGGAGGCTCGATACGGCCCGCTTCGGACGCCTGGACGCGCCCGGAGGCATTGGGGTCTGCCACGATCTGTCCGGCGAGAGGGACGGCAACGGAGGCCTCGCCAGCCTCGGCGGGGCCGGTGCGCAGGCCCAGCAGCCGTTGCGAGGGCTTTGGCACAAAAACGCTGCCATCAGCTTGCCGGCGTGGCGCGTCCATCGGCTGCGCGCGGGCAAGCATCGGCGCGAGGAGGATCGCCAAGAGCGCCACCACGGCCGGCGCCGCAGTCACACGTTCGGGCAGCGGTGCGCCGGACGGCATGGCATGGGGGCGCGTCGCGGTTGTGGGCTGCTCAACGACGATGAGCGGCGGAAGCGGTCGCGGTGCGGCGGCACGGCCAATGGCAATGCCGAGCAGCAGCAGGACCAGCCCCGCAGCCCAGAGGTAGGGAACTCCCAACGCGATGGCGAGTAGGTCTGCCGAACCCGATGCCGCTGTCGCAGCGGCGGCCACCGGGGGGATTTCAAGCGTCGCCGGCAGCAGGTCCATATCTTCGCCGGCGGTGATGGTGAAGACCAGGTTCCGCTGGCCAGGACGTTCCAGCGCCGGAGCCGCGAGGACATAGACCGCCTCGCTTGCGCGGGCCGCCGTTCCGATGTCCTCGCCATCCACAGTCACCTGTAGCGTAGCGCCATCGATCGGCTCCGAGGTTGCGTGCCTGTCGAGGTAGAGCCAGAGGCGTCGATCCGGTCCCAGCACCGCGACGATTTCGAACAGGTCGGAATGCGCTTCTGCACGTGGTGCGGCGGCGGCGGGCGGCGCGGGCTCGTCGCCATGGACATGGCCTTCGTGGCCGAAGGCGGGACGAAGGCCCGGTGCAGCCAGCAGCGCGACAAGCAACAACATACGAAGCAGCAAGCGCGCCCCCTGAGTCCCAACTTCGACGGCTTCAATCTGGCGGTTCAGGACGTCGTGGGCGTTGCCCGATCATGACAAAACATTGCAGCAGAGGCGGCTAGCTCCTGGGGGCAGTGACTCACCAGGCGAGACGCGTCTCACGATCACCAGAGCAGGGCGGCTGACCTGGCTTTTGGAGACGCCCTCCATGCCCATGGCGCGGACCAGGGCATCCACGGGTCGGGTCGATATGCCTTGGGCATAGGGCAGCGCCTTCTCGGCGGTGCTGCGGCGTTCCAGGAAGGCCGGGAGGTAGCTGCCGCGGCGGAGTTTGCGAATGCGCAGCCCGACAATGCCCGCGCGGGTTTCCCAGTCGCGTCCCGGTAGCCGTTGCGCTGGGGCAGGCGCTCGGCATGGGCAGCGCCGCAGAGCGGCTCGGTCTCCAACTCCATCGGCCGCTGGGCGGCAAAGCCGATCATATCGCGCAGGGCCATCATGTTGTCGGCCATCATGGTGTCCTGACCTCAAGGTTTATGGTCTCAGCGATCCAACCCTACCGAGGTTCATCACGATGGCCGTAGCCAACAGCGCGGCGGGCTCCTGCACCACCAAAAGGGACACGACCTCAGATTTTGCCCGGTGCCGGAATCGCTGAACGGTGCTCTGGAGAAACGCCTGCTCACGCGCGGGCACCGCCTGGTGGAGGCGCAGCCGCAGGCCGCGGCCGAACTGGACGTCAGCCCGGATCAGGTTGCGCAGGCCTCTCGTGGCAGCGCCGGTGGTTGTCGTGGTAGGCCGTGCCGTGGTCGCCGATGGCCGGCCGATGTTGCGCCAGCGAATTCACCGACTGCGCCGCCGGCCGTGGCGATTCATCGTGGAACGGACTTGCCGGGCCGCCAGATCTGCACGCAGAAAGCAACCGTGTGGACAGTTTAGCGGCAGTGCATGCATGGCGCCCAGTCCTCCGGACCCGGTAAGTTCGTGAACATCGCTTGAAGTTACGGGCAGAGCTCTGAGGTTGTGTGGTATCCTCATGACGCAGTGAGACTTTTGTTAGGAGTAACCGGCGCCATGCCGCAACTCACCACGCCTCTCCCGGCGGCGACACGGGCTTGGCCTACGCGGCTCCTGACCCATGCCGCGTTGCTCATGCTCCTGGTTGGCTGCGATGAGCAGCCCAAGCGAGCCGCCGCCAGCAGCGCCGCGCCGGCCCCCGTCGCCGTGACGGTTGTTACCTTGGAGCGCCGCGAGATCCCGGTCACCTCCGTGCTGCCAGGGCGAACCGCGCCGTTCCGGGTCGCGGAGGTCCGCCCGCAGGTAGGTGGGGTGCTGCGTGAGCGCATGTTCGCCGAGGGCGAGGCGGTCGCCGCTGGCCAGTCGCTGTTCCAGATCGAGACAGCGCCCTTCGAGGCAGCCCTGCGACGTGCCGAGGCCGCGCTGGCGCGCATCGAGGCAACGGAACGGGTGGCGACCAGCACCGTGAACCGGCTGCGCACGCTGGCGCGAGTGCAGGCGGTGAGCGAGCAGGCTTTGGAGAATGCCGAAGCGACGATGCGCCAGACTCAGGCCGACATCATTTCTGCCCGGTCGGCGCTGGAAACGGCGCGTATCGACGTGGGCTATACCCGCGTCGCCTCCCCGATCGCCGGGCGCACCAATCGCGCCAGCGTGACCCAGGGTGCGCTGGTGACGGCGAACCAGTCCACCGCGCTCGTCACCGTCACCCAGCTTGACCCAATTCATGTCGACCTGACCCAGCCGAGCGCGGTGCTGCTGCAACAGCGGCGGGATATTACGAGTGGCGCGCTGCGCCGGCCCTCCGCTGACCGAGCTGTCGTGCGGCTCTTGCTGGAAGATGGTTCGGAATATGCTCATCCTGGCGAAGTGCAGTTTTCTGAAGTCCTCGTGGACCAGGGCACCGGCTCTGTCACTGTGCGGGCAACGTTTCCGAACCCCGATCAGCAGTTGCTGCCAGGGATGTTCGTCCGCGCGCGGGTTGAGGAGGGCGTGACCGATCGCGCGATCCTGGTCCCGCAACGCGCCGTGCTTCGCACGCCGCGCGGCGAGCCGATGGCTTTCGTGGTCAATGGCGAAGGCGTGATCGAGCAGCGGGTGCTGCGGGCCAACCGGACCGTCGGGAACGACTGGCTGGTGACCGAGGGGGTGGCGCCAGGCGACCGCGTCGTTGTGGAGGGGCTGCAACGCGTTCGTGCTGGCACCCGGGTGCGCGCAACCGAACGCGGCCCCGCCGCAGTCGCAAGCTAGGACCGCGTCATGGCTCGTTTTTTCATCGACCGACCCGTCTTCGCATGGGTGATCGCGATCGGGATCATGCTGACCGGGGCGCTCGCCCTGCGCAGCATGGCCGTCGCGCAGTATCCGGCGATTGCCCCGCCAGCCATTGCCATCACCGTCAACTTCCCGGGCGCCTCGGCCGAGACGGTGCAGACCACGGTTGTGCAGGTGATCGAGCAGCAGTTGAGCGGCATCGACAACCTGCTCTACTTCGAATCGCAGACGACCAAGGATGGTGCGGCGCGGATTCAGATGACCTTCGCGCCGGGCACCAACGCCGACACGGCCCAGGTGCAGGTTCAGAACCGCGTCCAGCTGGCGGTGCCACGGCTGCCACAGACCGTGCAGCAGCAGGGAATCCGCGTCGTCAAATCCTCCGGCGTCTTCCTGATGGTGGTCGGGTTCGTTTCGGCCGACGGCAAGATGGACAGGACGGAAATCGCCGACTTCCTCGTCGCCAATGTGCAGGATCCGATCAGCCGCACCGCCGGTGTGGGTGACTTCCAGGTCTTCGGCGCGCAGTTCGCCATGCGGATCTGGCTGGACCCCGCCAGGCTGATCAACTTCGGGCTGACGCCAGCCGATGTCGCGGCGGCTGTTCGTGCGCAGAATGTGCAGGTGTCGAGCGGCGAGATGGGCGGGTTGCCAGCGGTACCCGGCCAGCAGATGAACGCGACCATCATCGGCCCCTCCTACCTCCAGACCACAGAGGATTTCGGTGCCATCCTGATGCGCGTGCGGCAGGACGGCGCGCAGGTTCGGCTGCGCGATGTCGCGCGCCTTGAGATCGGGGGCGAAAACTACTCGATCACCACCCAGCTGGACGGCCGGCCAGCCAGCGGCATCGGCATACGTCTCGCGAGCGGGGCCAACGCCCTCGATACGGCGGCAGCGATCCGGGCCACCATCGACCGGCTGCGTCCGAGCTTCCCGCAGGGGCTTGAGGTTGCGTACCTGCAGGACACGACGCCCTTCGTGCAGCGGTCCATCAAGAGCGTGATCACGACGCTGCTGGAGGCCGTGGTGCTGGTCTTCGTGGTGATGTTCGTCTTCCTCCAGAACCTGCGCGCCACGCTGATCCCGACACTGGCCATACCGGTGGTCCTGCTGGGCACCTTCGCGGTGCTGCACGCGTTCGGGTTCAGCATCAACACGCTGACCATGTTCGGCTTGGTGCTGGCCATCGGCCTGCTGGTGGACGACGCAATCGTCGTGGTCGAGAACGTCGAGCGCCTCATGGCCGAGGAGCATCTCTCTCCTCTTGTTGCCACGCGGCGGTCCATGGACCAGATCACCGGGGCGTTGGTCGGCATCGGTCTGGTGCTTTCGGCGGTGTTCCTGCCGATGGCGTTTTTCGGCGGATCGGTCGGTGTCATCTATCGGCAATTTTCCGTGACCATCGCCACGGCCATGACCCTGTCGGTCTTGGTTGCGATCTTCTTCACGCCGGTGCTCTGCGTCGCCCTGCTGCGGCCGCACAAACCCGGTCAGGGCCAACGCGGCGTTTTCGGATGGTTCAACCGCGGCTTCGACCGGCTGACGCGGGGCTACGTCCGTGGCGTGAGCGGAAGCCTGCGCCGGCCCGCGCGCGTGCTCGTGGTCTACGCCGCTCTGTTGGGGGCGCTTGGCTACAGTTTCCTGCGGCTGCCTGGCGGCTTCCTGCCCAACGAGGATCAGGGCATTGCCTTTGCCCAGGTGACGGCCCCGCCGGGGGCGACTTCAGACCGAACCCAGCGCGCGCTTGAGGAGTTGGGACGATACCTGCGCGAGAATGAGGCGAGCGTTGTTGACAACGTATTCACGATCAACGGGTTCAGCTTCGGCGGCCGTGGCCAGAATTCAGGTCTGGCGTTCATCACGCTGCGCGACTGGGACGTGCGCCGCGGCCCGGAGGACACGGTCCAAGCATTGACGGCGCGCATCAACGCACGCTTCGGCACTTACCAGGACGCGCTTATTGTCGCTTCCGCCCCGCCCGCCGTTCGGGAACTGGGCAATGCTACCGGCTTTGCCATGCAGCTTGTCGATCGTGGGGGAATGGGTCACGGGGCGCTGATGGCGGCACGCGATCAGTTGCTGACCCTGGCTGCGGCAAGCCCGCTTCTGACCAGGGTACGGGCCAACGGGTTGAACGATGAGGCGCAGTTCCGCCTGATCGTGGACTGGGAACGCGCCAGTGCCCTCGGCCTGTCCATTACCGACATCAATACGACCCTGTCTGCCGCTTGGGGTTCGACCTATGTGAACGACTTCATGGATCGCGGACGCGTGAAGCGTGTCTTCATGCAGGGGCAGCCAGAGGCGCGCATGGTCCCAAGTGACCTCGACAAGTGGTTCGTGCGCAATGCGCAGGGTCAAATGGTGCCCTTTTCGGCTTTCGGTCGCGCCGTCTGGGAGTTTGGTTCGCCCCGGCTGGAGCGGTTCAACGGGATTGGATCGCGCGAAATCCAGGGCATGCCGGCGGCCGGCTTCACGACCGGGCAGGCGATGGATGAGATGGAGCGATTGGTCGCGCAACTGCCGATCGGCTTCGGCTCTGAGTGGAGCGGCATCTCGTTCCAGGAGAGGCAGTCTTCCGGCCAGGCGCCTGCGCTCTATGCGCTTTCGCTGGTGGTGGTGTTCCTCTGCCTGGCGGCGCTTTACGAAAGCTGGTCGATCCCGACAGCCGTCATCCTGGCGGTGCCGCTCGGTGTTCTGGGGGCTGTGCTGGCCACGCTGTTCCAGGGTCTGTCCAACGATGTTTATTTCCAGGTGGGCCTGCTGGCGACCATTGGTCTGACCGCAAAGAATGCGATTCTGATCGTCGAATTCGCGCGCGAAGGCTTTGACCGAGGACTGTCCCTGGCGGAAGCCGCAGAGGAGGCTGCGCGGCAGCGGCTTCGTCCGATCGTTATGACCTCTTTGGCCTTCACGCTGGGCGTCGTACCACTTGCGATCGCGACTGGTGCCGGATCCGGCGCGCAGAATGCGATCGGTATTGGCGTGATTGGGGGCGTTGTGGGCGGCACTGTCCTCGCGGTGCTGTTCGTACCGCTCTTCTTCGTGCTCATCCTGCGGGTGTTTCGTGCGCGTCGATCGGGCGAGGTGGCGCCGTCGCGGGTCACGATCGCACACAACCCTGCGGGCGAGTAAGGGCCGGGTTGTCACGGCAGTGTCGGCGCTGAGATGGGTTGCTGCCTGGGGCGTATGGCGTCGATTGGCTGACCCTCGCCATTGTTGGGCATCGGCCTGCAGGATCCCGGTGTAGCCTGCCAAGTGCTGGTTTGGGTGCTCGCCCGGGCGGTCGCGGGACTGGAGCAAAACCGGACCGTTCAATCGCTTCAGGGAGTCCGGCACCGGGCAAAATCTGATTCACCCTGCGTGCTGGGCACGGAGGCCAGCGTGCGTGGCTGTGCTGGGCTACGCGCCGCCGGGCTATGGCTGCGAATATGGGCTGCATGCCAGCCCCGCGAACGCGGATTGGCAGCGCGCCTTCTGCACCCAGCCCGATGTCGCCGTACGGTTCATCCAGGGCCGGGCGCGCAAGCGGCTGGCCCGGTACGTCTGGCACTGGTCGCACAGCCCTGATGCGGTTGGGCAGGCCGATTTCGAGATCTATGCCTGCCAGTTCCAGAAGCCTGGCGCGTTGCGCGGTGGCTTCATGCATGTCGCCCCCGTCTGGGAGGACATGGCCCTGCTCAAGGCCTGGGGTGGCGCACGGGGTGCCGCGCAGTGCCCGAAGATGACGATGCGCGCCTGCGCGGATCAGCTGACGGGCACGGTGATTCCTGGCGCCGGTCGCTGGCTTGCGGAGGAACAGCCTGGCCTGCCGCACGCGGCCCTGCTCGATTTCCTCGGAAGATCCGCCGAGGGCCGCTGGCCGGAGGTGCCACGCTGGCCTCAGCGCCGTGACCGCCCAGGCGGCGCCAAGCCGCGTGCTCTGGGCCGCCGATGTGCGGACCAGGCCCATGCCGGCGCGCCTGGCCGCCGCTGCTGCTGCCGGCTTCACGCACATGTCGATGTTCCCGATGCTCGGTGCCGGCATGACCGATGTCGCCCTCGATCCAGGACAGCGGCGTGCGTTTTCTGATGCGACCAGTCGAAGTGTCGCTCGGGCACCCGTGACGCTGCCAGGACGAAACGTCAGCGCGCCTGCGCGATCAGGCGTGCGGCTTCGGTCGATCCCAGGGCCGCGGCCTCCCGAGGCTCGCTGTACCGGTTGCGCGTCCATCACGGGTCGCGACGCCTGGTGGTCGGCACCCCGATGTATTCCAACGCCGCGGGCATCATTCCCGTGGTAGAGTCACGCCTCGGCTAGGGTGCGGCGGTCGGCACCGTGCTGGCCTTGATGATGTCGGTGATCGCCCTGTCGCTGCCGGAGATGATCATCCTGCGCAAGGTGCTGTCGGTGAGGCTGATCGCCGTCTTCATCGGCGTGGTGGCGACCGGCATCCTGGCCGTGGGCTTCCTGTTCAACCTGTTCTTCGCCCGAAGGAATGCTGCGATGAAGAACGTCAAGGTCCTCCCGCTCGGGCTGCAAACGCTGCGATGCGGCGGTGCAGATGGTGAAGGACGCGGCCAGCAGGGCGGACGTCGAGGTCACGGTGAAGAAGGTGACGGACGACGCCCAGATCGCGGGCTACGGCATCGCCTCGACACCAGGCCTCGTGGTGGATGGCCGGGTGGTGCATGCCGCTGGCCTGCCGCAGGCCGAGGATATCGCGCGCTGGATCGCAGCGTGACGATGGCGGCGGCGCGGCGCGCAATGGCCGCCCGCCAGTGAGTTCCACGCAGGCGCAGCGCCTCAAGCTCGACCTCGGTATCCTCCTGCCTGACGCCCCTGGCGAAGCCGATGCCTGTGTCGGGCGGCTGATCATGGACTTGAACGGCCGTGATGGTATTGGCGAGGCCCATGTCGTCCCGGCCTCGGGCGACCACCCCGCGCAGCTGTGCATCCACTATGACCCGGACGTGGCGAGCCTGGCCTGGGTGCGTGAAATCGTTCAGAGCGCCGGCGCCCAGCTGACGCATCGCTTCGGCCATGTGCTGTGGGACATGGAAGGGCTGCAGGATGAACGCCGCGCCCGAACGGTCACCGACCTGCTTTCCCGTCTGCCTGGTGTCATGGAGGCCGATGCTTCGGCTGCAGGGCCGGTGCGCATCGCGTTCGATCGCACCGCCACCTCAGAGGCCGCGCTGCGCAGCGCGCTCGGTGGCATGGGTCTGTGGGCGCGCGGTGCGGCACCCCAAGCGGAACGGCCACATGATCATGACCACGCGCACAAGCACGAGCATGGCGGCCCCTTCGGCGCGAATTGCGAACTGATCTTCGCGCTGATCAGCGGGGCGCTGCTGGTTGTGGGCTATGCGGCGTCCTGGTTGCCCCAGGCACCGGCCTGGCTGCCACTGGCCCTTTACGTCGGCGCTTATGGCTTTGGGGGCTACTACACGCTGCGCGAGGCGATCGACACCATCCGCCTCGGCCGCTTTGAGATCGACACGCTGATGCTGCTCGCCGCGGCGGGCGCGGCCGCTTTGGACAAATGGGCCGAGGGTGCGCTGCTGCTCTTCCTTTTCAGCATCGGCCACGCGCTGGAACACTACGCCATGGGCCGTGCGCGCCGGGCCATCGAAGCCCTGGCCGACCTCGCCCCGCCCGCGGCCGAACGGCGCCGCGACGGCGTGGTGCAGGAAGTGCCTGTGGGCGCGCTGGTCATCGGCGACACGATCATCGTCAGGCCGAACACCCGCATCCCGGCCGATGGCTTCGTGACCTGGGGCGAAAGCAGCGTGGACCAGGCGCCCATTACCGGTGAGAGCGTGCCGGTCGACAAGCGCGCGGTCGAGGATGCCGCACGCGCGGCACGCCGCCCGGAAGGGCTCC
>JBBQHE010000031.1:0-26537 GCA_038323655.1 Acetobacterales bacterium
GCAGCGTTCACGATCGGTCGGATCCGCCGCAGCGGGTGGCCCGCAGGCACCATTGCCTCCGGGCTCAGATAACTGAACATCGCACCCGTCTGACGATACGCACCGCGCATGAAAACACCCCCAGCCCAGCTCAGAAGCGAATCACCTCACAACCGGTTTGGGAAGACGAATTTCCGCAGCCTGCTAGGCTTCGGTCACCGGGTCTGGAAACGATCATGTCACGCACACCCATCTTCGCCGCGCTGCAACGCGCTTTCGCCCTGGCGGCCGGCGCCGCCCGCCCCGGCGCCCCTCCGCTGGGCGAACTGCTGGGCGGCTTGCGCGTGCCGCGTCGCGCGATCCTGGCTGGCGTGCTCACCGCGGTACCTGGGCTGGCCATGGCGCGCATGGCCCGCACCGATGCGCGCATTCTGGTCATAGGCGCGGGGTTGGCCGGGCTGGTCGCGGCCTTGCGGCTGACCGAAGCCGGGGCGGCTCGCGTCACTTTGCTCGACGCCAATACCCGCGCAGGTGGGCGCATGTTGTCGATGCGCGGGGTCCTGGCGCCCGGGCATGTGGCCGAGCTGGGCGGCAGTTTCATCAATAGCGAACACGCCGACATGCTGGCGCTGGCGCGCGAATTCGGCCTGTCGCTGGAAGACGGCGCGGTTGAGGATGTGCAGGGCACGGTCTTCATCGGTGGCCAGCACCGCAGCCTGGCCGAGATCGCCGCCGCCGCCGCACCGATGCTGCCGCGGCTGCAAGCATTGCGCGACGAACCCGAGGCCCAGAAAGCGGAGATCGACCGCCGCTCCGCCGCCGAGTTGATCGACAGTTTCGGCACCACGGGCTGGCTGCGTGCGCTGCTCGACGTCGGGCTCACGCAGGAAATGGGGCTGGAACCGGACCGTCTCTCCGGCCTGTATCTGGTCGAATCCTTCGCACCCGATCCGGCGCAACCGAAGCGCGGGTTGTTTTCGTCCGACCAGCGCTACCAGATCGCGGGGGGCAACGACCGTCTGCCGGCGGCGATCGCCGCCCGGCTCGGCGACCGTATCCGCACCGGCCATCGGCTCGTCGCGCTGCGCCGCCGTGGTGCCGGGTATGAGGCGCATCTTGCGCGCGGCGGGGCCACGGTCGTGCTGCCGGCCGACATCGTGGTCCTGGCCCTGCCGGCGACGATGCTGCGCCAGGTCAGCCTCGACATTGCGGCCCCACCGCTGACACAGCGGGCAATCCGCGAACTGGGATACGGCACCAACGCGAAGCTTTTCGCCGGGCTGACGGCGCGGCCCTGGCGCGCGGGCGGGCGCAGCGGCGAGTGCCTGAACGACCTCGGCATCCAGACGGTGTGGGAAGACCATGCGCAGAGCGGCACCGGTCCCGGCGGCATGACGATCTTTGCCGGTGGCCGCACCGGGGTCGATTTTGCGCGGGGGACGGCGGCAGACCGCGCCCGTGCCGCGACGGCGGCGATCGACGCGGCGCTGCCAGGGGCGGCAGCGGCCTTCAGCGGGCGCGCCAGCCGCATGAACTGGCCAGGCAACCGCTACGTCGGTGGCAGCTACAGCTGCTTCGCGCCGGGGCAGTGGACCGGATTTGCTGGAGCCTTCGCGCCTGTCGGCCAGGTGTTTTTTGCGGGCGAGCACACCAGCGAAACGCACTCCGGCTACATGAACGGCGCTGCGGAATCGGGGCGCCTGGCGGCCGAGGCTGTGGCGCGGGTGCTGGCCTGAGGCGAGGCGCCGTCGCCCACGGCCATCCGCGTGCGCGCAGATGGCACAGTTGCACCGCGTGCTGCGCGCCGCTCCGGCCCGAGGGGCGAGCGCAAGCAGAATGCCCTCGACGCGCCTCTCATCACGCCTTCCGGTCCCGCTCCGCCTCGCGCAGCCAGTCCTCGGTGGTTTTCGTCGCCGGTCGTGCCGGGCCGGCGTAGGGATCGACCCCACCCAGGGTCGCTTCCACCGCGCGGCAATCCTCGCACATTTCCAACACCGCCAGCCGCGCGGGGTCGGCGAACATCCAGTGCGACGTGAGTTTTTCGCGCACGCGTATCATGCTGCTGCGCGTACCGAACATCTTGCCGCATTTGGTGCAGGCCGCCGGTGCCTCGGCCTTGACCACGCGGCGTTCCGCAGCCTGGGGCCGCAGGTCAAGCCGCGGGGCCAGGGTGATGACCTTCTCCGGGCAGGTCGCGACGCAGAGCCCGCACTGCACGCAGGCGTCTTCCAGGAACGAGAGTTCGGGCGTCTCGGGATTGGCCGCGAAGGCGCCGGTGGGGCAGACCATGGTGCAGGCCAGACAGAGTGTGCAGCCGTCGGCTGCGACCTCGGCCGCGCCGAAGCCGGCGAGCGCGGGCAGCGGGATCGTGGCGACCGGGGCGGCGGCGGCCTCGCGCAGGGCACGCCAGCCGGCCAGCGCGATCTCCCGCGGCGCGCCGAGCGCGAGGAAACGCGCGGGCGGGAAGCGGAGCGTGGCTGTCGGCAGCGCGCGCAGCGCCTCGCCAAGAGTGAAAGGGTCGTCGGTCTCGATGGTGGTGGCGCGCGCCCCCAGGCCGAGCCCTTCCAGGATCGCGTTGGCGGTTTCGATCGCGCGGAACAGCCCCTCCGTGCCATGCGGACGGCGTGCGGGCAGCAGGGCCACGACCCGGTTCCCCCCCCAGGCGAAGGCGCCAGCAAAGAGCGACAGGTCGGCGGCCATGACCTCATTCATCTGCAAGGGCAGCACGTTGGCGGGCAGACCGTCGCCGTGGCGCGCGAGGGCCTCGATCATGGGCGTGCCTTTTGTTCCGTCGTGCAGCAGCAGTACGGGGGCGACACCACCGGCGTCGCGATACGTCAGCAACAGGCTGCGCGCGCGACGTGCCAGCGCCTCGGCCGGCGGCAAGGCGTAGCGCGCGGCCCCGGTCGGGCAGACCGCGGCGCAGGCGCCGCAGCCGGCGCAGATCTCGGCGCTGATTAGCACAGAGTCCTTGCCCGACGTGATCGCCCCGGTGGGGCAGAGGTCCAGGCAGCGCGTGCAGCCAGTGCGCTTGTTGCGGCTGTGCGCGCATAGCGCGGCGTCGAAGGTGATGAAGCGTGGCTGGTCAAAGATGCCGACCAGGCCGGCCGCTTCGGCCACCACGGCAGCGACCGCCGCGGCGTCATCGGGATCGGCGCGGAGGTAGCCTTGGCGGGTTTCGTGGAACAACGCCGACCCGCCGGTCAGGTCGATCACCAGGTCGCAGCGGCTGGTGGTCTTCGGCTTGCCCGGGCCCCAGGCATAGGCGCCGCGGGAGGAGGGTTTGGGGCTAGCGGCATCGGCGACCGCGACCTCGAAGGCGCCAAGCCAGCCGGATGCGGCGGTGGCGCGACCGCGCAGCACCGGGAAGGCGGCTTCGCGCGGCGGCGTCACCGACTCGGTCCCCGTCAGCAGTACGGTCACGTCCAGCGTCTCGGCCAACCGCGCCGCGGCCGCCAGGGCGGTGGCATCGCGGCCAAGTACCAGGGCGACACCGCTGCTTTCCAGCGCCACCTGTGGCACTTGCGGCATAGGCTCGGCGGCCGCGGCCAACAGGGCGGCCATCTTTGGCCCGGTGCGGGCGCCTTCGTCCGACCAGCCGGCCTGTTCCCGGATGTTGACGAAATGCAGTCCGCCCTGGTGGCCCGCGGCCTCGGCCTCCTGCGCAAACAGGGGGGCTTCCTGGGTGCAGGCGACGGTCACGTCGTCGGTGCCCATGGCGCGCAGAAAGCGATCGAGCTGCGCCCGGCACAGTTGCTCGGCCCCGCGCACCTCCCCCTGGCAGCCGCGCGTGATGGCGGGGATGTCCAGGGTCATGCTGTCTTCGCATGTGCAGACGAAGGTCGTGCGGCTAGCCATGTACGTCCCCTGCGGGCCGGGGTTTGGTCCGGCGCCACCGCCGCCATATACCGGTGGCGACACCAAAGGGGGAGAGTGCACGACTTGCCCGACCACGGCCTGCCCGAACTGCCCAGCCTGTTCGCGCCCATCGCCTTGCGTGAAGCCGGGGACGCCATGGCGCGCGCGATCGCCCTGGCCCCCGTGCAGGGCGCGGGAACATTGCCCTGGGTGCGCGCCCTGGGGCGGATCGAGGCCGCGGTGGTGCTGGAACCTGAACAGACCCTGGGCCAGGCGCGGCTGGCGCTGTTCGCTGCGGCCAATGCCCTGGCCGATGCCGTGGTGTCCCTTGGGCCGCCTGAAATCCCCGTCAGGCTGCGTTGGCCGGCGACGCTGGTGGTGAACGGCGGGGTGGTCGGGGTGGCACGGCTGGCGGCTGCCCCAGATGCCGTGCCGGAGGCAATGCCCGACTGGGTGGTGGTGGGGGTAGAGGCGCGCTTTGCGACCGCGCCGGGCCTGGAACCCGGCCTGACCCCCGATCGCACCAGCCTGGAGGACGAGGGCTGGACCGACACCGACCCTACCGAACTCACCGCCGCCTGGGCGCGCCACCTGATGGCCGGCATCGCCGAATGGGACCGCGACGGGCCGAAGGCCGTCGCCGACCGCTATCTGGCACGGCTGGAGCAGGATGCGGCAACGGAGGGTGCCCGGCGTGGCATCGACCTCTCCAGCGGCGACCTGGTCTGGGAATGCGAAGGAACCCGTCAGCGTCGGGCGTTTCCTGCATGAGCCTGCCCCGCACCTTGCGGCTGGACCCGTCGGACGCCGTGGTCTTCGAGGCGGCGGCCAGCCCTGGCGAATGGGCCGTGCCGGGCGGCTTTGCATTCTGGGACGAGGACCCTGCGGCCATGTCCGGCAAGCGCCGTCAGGCGTTTCGCGCCGGCTTCCTGGGGTTGCAGTCCTTCGGCTGGTCCACGCTGGTGGAGGTCGCAACGGCAACGGCCGAGGAGCGTGAGGCCGCCGTCGCAGCCCTGGCGGGCCATATTCGCGGCACTTACGGCGCGCCCGATGACGCCGCCGCGCGGGCTGCAGCCGAGGAGGAAATCGCCTTTGCCGCCTCGCTCTGCGCCGGCCATGCACCTGGCACCGTGCTGGCTCTGTCGCGCAATATCGAGAATGGGCAGCAACGAGAGACCTTCCGCACGCTGCACCGGCGGGACACGCCGCGTGGCGACTTCGGCAGCCTGCCGGTGTTTGGCATCGTCGAGGTGACGGGAGAGGACCAGCCGGACGAGCAGCCCAATCTGGCCAGCTTGGCCCGATGACGCATTTCGTGCCCGCGCCTGGCGAGTTCTGGCTGGCGTCCGGCCATGCGCTGTGCGACCGCGACGACGCTGGGCGCCTGGTGGCGACCCCCGATCTGTGGCGCGTCTTCATGGCGCGGCCGGAACTGCTGCCGCCGCCGGAGGCCTGTGACGCCGAACGCGCCTTGCATGCCGCGCTGATGGCCGACCCGCTGTCGGCCGCCGACGTGGCGGCGATCGCCGATGCCGATGCGCGAGAGAACTGGGATGTGTTTCTCCGTTTTCGCGACCGGGTCGCGGCCGAGGCCACGCTGGAAGCCGCCTGGTGCGCGCTTTACCGCCAGGGTGTCGCCGGCATACCGCCGCTTTTCCTGCAGATGCTGACGCACCTGGTGACCCGCGCCGCAATGGACGGCGTGGGCGATCCCTACACGCTTCGCGCCGCCGAATGTCTGTTTCGCACCCAGCGCGCCGCGATCACCCAGGGGGCCACGCTGCTGGCGGATGAGGAGGTTCTGGCGGCACGCGCCGAGGATGCCGACCTCGGCCCACTTGGCCGGTTGCTGACGGAAGCCGGTGCGACGCCGCGCGAGGCGGAGTTTGAGGTCCTGGGCGACCTGACCGCCGCCGCCTACGCCCCGCGGTCTGACGCGCACGACCTGGCGCTGGACATTGCCGAAAATCGGCCTGGGCAGCACGGGCTATGCCGCGCGATCGAACGGTTTTGCGCGCATGTCATTGGTGTCAACTGTGCCGTCCGCGCCGTCCCGGTGATCGAGGATCGGAACTGGACGTGGCACGTCGGGCTGGACGCCGAGGCGACAACGATTGCCGACGACCTCTGGCACGGCAAAAAGGTGCCCCAGGCGCGGCTGGCGAGGATCTTGTGGCTGGCGGTTCTGGAGTTTACCGACCCGTCGCAGGCGCTGGCCCGTCTGCGCGGCAAGCCGGTTTATCTGGCTCTGGCCATGGATGCGCAGCAGGTGGTGCGACTGAAGCCGCAGAACCTGCTGGCTGGCTTGCCGTTGGCCAAGCCGTCATGAGCTACACAATCCTGCGCATCCCGGTCGGCGTACTGGCGGAACGGCGCCCCGGCGTGACCGCATGGGCCGAGCACGTCTGGCGCGTTTTGGAGGTGCTGGAACAGGTGCCCGACGTGCCGCCCTGGACCCTCCTGCGCGACGTGGAGGGCCGGGCGCTGTTCTTCGCAGGTGCCGCGGAGGTCGCGTTGCATCCGACCGACACCGACAACCTGAAGCACAATATCGAGGCGGAAAGCCCCAGCATCTGGGTGATCCTGCGCGCCACCGAAACGCAACCGGGCATGGTGCTGCACCAGGCGACGGTGGATGCAGGGGAGGTCGAAGCGATGTCCTGTTCCGGCGGTGATCACATGGACAGCCTGCCGATGCCGCCCTGGCTTCTTGCCGTGGTCACGGACTACGTCGCCCGGCACCATCGCGAGCGCGGCTTCTGGAAGCGGCGGCGGGATGGCGGCGGCGACTGGCGCCAAAAGCGCGACATGGAGGAGGAGGGGTGAGCGAGGGCTTTCTGGCCCGTTGGTCGCGGCGCAAGCGGGGCGCGGCCGTACCCGAAGAAGACGTCGCGGCGGTGACAACCGACGACACCACTGATCTTGTGCCCTTGGCGCCGGAGGCCCCGCCGCCCGAGACTCCGCTCGCCACCCTGGCGTGCGAATCGCCAGGCGAAATGGTTGCGGCTGCAGCCGAGAACGATACCCCTGCCTCGGCCCTGCCGAGCCTGGAAAGCCTGACAATCGATAGCGACGTGACCGCCTTCCTGCGCCCCGGCGTACCGACGCCGCTCCGCCAGGCGGCGCTGCGCCGCATGTGGTCGCTGGACATCGGCATCCGCGATTTCTGCGGTCCGGCCGATTACGCCTGGGATTACAACGTGGAGGGTGGTGTGCCCGGGTCGTCCTTGAGCATGGCCGGCAATCTGCGCGCGATGTTGGCCCAGGTGGTCGGTCGTACCGAGGCACAGTTGGCTGCCTATGACGCGGGCGAGGCGGATAATGACGCCGGGGCGACCCCCGGAGAGGCGCCTGCGACCGAGCCGCCGCCGGTCTTGGCCGAGACAGGCCCGCTGGACCTGCCAACCCCCTTGGAGCCTCCAGCCTTCGTGCCGCCAGCCGTGGCGGCAGCGGCCTGGCCGACCGCGCCGGCACCGGCCATGGAGGCAGACACCGAACCCGCGCACCCGCCAGCCAGGCGGCGACGTCACGGACGGGCATTGCCAGCGTAACACCTGTTGCGCCATGCTTCACCGATGCTTGCATCCAGCAGGCTGCGGTGCGAAACATCGTTTTGGCAAAAAGATTACGCTCAAGAAAGGCAAGCGTCCGGGATGGACGACGGGGACGTCACAGGAACACAGGCCGCCAAGGCGCCGGATACCAGCCTCATCGAGGGGCGATCCCGGCTGTTTGCCTTGCTCGGCCGGCTGTGCATCGCGCCGCCCGACGCCCCGATGCTGCAGGCGCTGCGTGGCCTCACCGGCGACGCCACCCCGATCGGGCTCGCTGTGCACAATCTGGCCACCTGCGCTTCGCCCGCGACGCATGACAGTGTCAGCCGGGAGTTTTTCAATCTTTTCATCGGCGTTGGTCGAGGCGAAGTGCTCCCCTACGCCTCCTACTACATCACTGGCTTTCTGCACGACCGGCCGCTGGCCGATCTGCGCGCTGATCTCGCGCGCATGGGGCTGGAACGTGCTGACGGGGTGTCGGAACCCGAGGATCACCTGGGTTTCCTCTGCGAGACCTACGCGGGCCTGATCGCTGGTCATTTCCCCGGTGGTCCGCGGGAGGCCGAAAGATTTTTTGCGCGCCACCTGGCCCCTTGGGCTGCGCGATGCTTCGCCGACATTGAGAAGGCGCAAACCGCTCACTTTTATCGGGGCCTCGGCACGCTCGGTCGCACCGCGATCGAGATCGAGCAGACCGCCGCCGCTTTGCCCGCATGACCCTCGAGCACAGGATCCTCAAAATGGCTGACGAGACCCCCCCCGAACGCCGCGGCTTCCTCAAGGCGCTCGGGCTGGGCGCCGGTGCTGCCGTTGCCGCGACCGCATCGGCGCAGGCCGCCATGCCACCTGGGTGGGATCGCAACGATACCGTGCGGGGCGCACCGAACGCCAAGGAGAATCAGGGCGATCGGTTGAAGGCGCGGTATCGCGAAACCCCGCATGTCGCCGACTTCTACCGCACCAACCGCTACTGAGACGGGAGCAACCCGCGATGCTGATCAAGCGATCCGACCGTACCGCCACCCGCGCGCGCCTTGCTGCCGCCTATGAGGGCTTGTCCTCCGGCGGGCTCGACCGACGCGCGTTTCTCAAGCAGGCCGGCGTCGCCGGAGGCGTGCTGGGGGCGCTGGGGGCCATCCCGCTGTCCAACGTGCGCCGTGCCGAAGCGGGGCCGGTGAATTTCGCCCAGCCGGTAACGCGCGTGAAGAACATCTGCACCCATTGCTCGGTCGGTTGCACGGTGATCGCTGAGGTGCAGAACGGCGTCTGGGTTGGGCAGGAACCCGCCTGGGATTCACCGATCAACCGCGGCACGCATTGCGCCAAGGGGGCTTCGGTCCGCGAGCTGACGCATGGCGACCGGCGCATCAAGTATCCGATGAAGCTGGTCGATGGTCAGTGGCAGCGGCTGTCGTGGGACCAGGCAACGGCCGAAATCGGCGACAAGCTGATGACGATCCGCCAGGCCAGCGGCCCCGACAGCGTCTTCTGGCTGGGCAGCGCCAAGTTCAGCAATGAAGGGGCTTATCTCTTCCGCAAGCTCGCGGCCTTCTGGGGGACCAATTCGGTCGATCACCAGGCGCGCATTTGCCATTCGACGACCGTCGCGGGTGTGGCCAACACCTGGGGCTACGGCGCGATGACCAATTCCTACAACGACATCCGCAATGCGAAGACCATGGTCATCATGGGCGGCAACCCGGCGGAAGCGCATCCGGTGTCGCTGCAGCATGTGCTGATCGGCAAAGAGAAGCAGCGCGCGAATCTGGTTGTCATCGACCCGCGTTTCACGCGCACCGCGGCCCATGCCACCGAATACATGCGTATCCGGCCTGGCACTGATATCCCGATCATCTGGGGGCTGCTGTGGCATGTTTTCCAGAACAATTGGGAAGACAAGGAATTCATCCGCCAACGCGTGCACGGCATGGACGACGTGCGTGCCGAGGTCGCCAAGTGGCCGCCGGCTGAGGTCGAGCGCGTTGCCGGCGTGCCGGAAGCCCAGATGAAAAAAGTGGCGCAGATGATCGCCACCGAAAAGCCGGCGACGCTTATCTGGTGCATGGGCGCAACCCAGAAGACCGTCGGCACGGCCAATGTGCGTGCCTATTCCATCCTTCTTCTGGCAACCGGCAATGTCGGCAAGGAAGGCACCGGCGCCAACATCTTCCGCGGCCACTGCAACGTGCAGGGGGCGACGGACTTTGGCCTCGATGTGACGTCGCTGCCGGCCTACTACGGTCTGGACGAGAACGCCTGGCGCCACTGGTCGCGGGTCTGGGACGTCTCCTACGAGTCCATGGTCGCGCGCTTCGACAGCCCGGCCATGATGGCCATGCCCGGCATCCCAACCACGCGTTACTTCGATGCCGTGACCCTGCCTGGCCTCGGCGCGCGCCCGGCGGGCAGTGAGAATTACGTCCAGCAGCGCGATTCACTGAAGGGCATGATGGTCTGGGGCCATGGCGGCAACACCGTCACGCGCATGCCGGAGGCGGTGAAGGGGCTCAATGCGCTGGACCTTCTCGTCGTCGCCGACCCGCATCCCACGACCTTTGCCGCACTGTCCAACCGTCGCAACGGCACGTACCTGCTGCCGGCCTGCACGCAGTTCGAGTGCAGTGGGAGCCGGACGTCGTCAAACCGTTCGATCCAGTGGGGCGACCGGGTGGTGGCGCCCGTGTTCGAATCGAAGGATGACTACGAAAGCCTCTACCGGCTGTGCGGCGCGATAGACCGCGCGGCCGAGCGGCGGAACATGCCCTTTCGTATCCAGGGCGACGTGTTCAAGGGCTTCGAGATCCAGAACAACGCACCCACAGCGGAAAGCATCCTGCGCGAGATCAATCGCGGCGCCTGGAGCACGGGCTACACCGGCCAGTCGCCTGAGCGGCTGAAGCTGCACATGGAGCACCAGGACAAGTTCGACATCGTGACCCTGCGCGGGGCGGCTGGGTCGCCGGTGGCCAACGAGTTCTACGGCCTGCCCTGGCCCTGCTGGGGCACGCCGGAGCAGAAGCACCCGGGCACGCACATTCTGTACAACACCAGCCTGCACGTGAAGAACGGTGGCGGCACCGTCCGCGCGCGTTTCGGCGTGGAGCGCAACGGGCAGACGCTGCTCGCGGAAGGCAGCTATACGCTGGGTTCCGAAATCCAGGACGGCTATCCGGAATTCACCACCGCCGTGCTGCAACGCCTGGGCTGGTTCGATGACCTGACGGCAGCCGAAAAGGCCCAGATCGCGCGGCAAGGCGGCACCGCTTCCTGGGCCACGGACCTCTCGGGCGGCATCATTCGCGTCGCGCTCGAACACGGCTGCAGCCCATTTGGCAATGCCAAGGCGCGCGCCAATGCCTGGAACCTGCCTGACCCGGTGCCGGTGCATCGCGAACCGATCTACACGAGCCGGAACGACCTGATCGCGCAGTACCCGACCCTGCCGGATCGGCGCGGCTTCCGTCTGCCGCACCTGGGGACCACCGTGCAGGCGCGCAGCCCGCAGGTGGCCGCGAACTTCCCGCTCACGCTCACCTCCGGCCGCCTGGTCGAATATGAGGGTGGCGGCGAGGAAACGCGGTCCAACAAGTGGCTCGCAGAATTGCAGCAGGACATGTTCGTGGAGATCAATCCGCGCGACGCTGCCGCCCGCAACATCCGCGACGGCCAGTGGGTGCAGGTTCGTGGCCCCGAAATGCCGGCCGATCGATGGACGCGCATGAAGGCGCTGGTGACTGAACGGGTCGGGCCAGGCGTCACCTTCATGCCGTTCCACTTCGCTGGCTGGTTCATGGGCGAAGACCAACGCAGCAAATACCCAGCCGGGACCGACCCGATCGTGCTGGGTGAAAGCGTCAATGCCATCACCACCTACGGCTATGACCCGGTGACCTTCATGCAGGAAACCAAGGTCACCATTTGCCAGATCCGCGCGTCGGCCTGAGAGGGAAGCACAACATGGCCCGCATGAAATTCCTCTGCGACGCGGACCGTTGCATCGAGTGCAACGCCTGCGTCACCGCTTGCAAGAACGAGCACGAGGTGCCCTGGGGCATCAACCGCCGTCGCGTCGTCACCATCAACGATGGCCGGCCGGGCGAGCGGTCGATCTCCATGGCCTGCATGCATTGCACCGACGCGCCCTGCGCCGCGGTCTGCCCGACGTCGTGTTTCTACACGACCGCGGATGCCATCGTGCTGCACGACAAGGACACCTGCATCGGCTGCGGCTACTGCTTCTACGCCTGCCCCTTCGGCGCGCCGCAGTATCCGCGCGTCGGCAATTTTGGCGGGCGCGGCAAGATGGATAAATGCACCTACTGTGCGGGTGGTCCGCAGGCCGATAACTCACAGGCCGAATGGATCCAGTACGGGTCCAACCGCATCGCCGAGGGCAAGCTGCCGCTCTGTGCCGAGATGTGTTCGACCAAGGCATTGCTCGCGGGCGACGGCGACATCATCGCCAGCATCTATCGGGAACGGGTCCAGACCCGCGGCTATGGCTCGGGCGCCTGGGGCTGGCGCACTGCGTATCGCGAGGATGTGCGAGCATGATCCGCGCGCTTCTTCTCGTGCTGGGTCTGCTGGCACCGGGGCTGTCCGCGGCCCAGCCCGCGCCGACGCCCTTCACTGATCGCGGCCAGATCTCGGCAGCGGAAATGGAACTGCAGGCGGCGCTGCGCGGCGATATCATTGTTGGGCGGGTAAGCATTCCCAACCAGTTGGCGGGCGACCTGATCCAACCAGCCGGCCAGAACTGGCGTGAATTTCACACGGTGACCATCGCCTGGGTTGGCGGTATTGCCATCTTCGGCATGATCCTCGTGCTGAGCGCCTTCTACCTGACACGTGGCCGCATCCCGATCGAGAACGGGCCTGCCGGGCGCACGCTGCAGCGCTTCAACTGGTTTGAACGCGCGAACCACTGGCTTGTGGCCACATGCTTCATCATCCTGGGCCTGTCGGGGCTCAACATTTCTTTTGGCAGGCATCTTCTGCTGCCGCTTTTCGGGCCATATGCCTTCGCCGAGGCGACCCACCTCGGCAAGATCGCGCACAACTTTCTGGCCTTCCCCTTCACGCTCGGCATCGTGCTGATGTTCCTGCTTTGGGTGAAGGACAACATCCCAAACAAGATGGACATCGCCTGGTTCAAGGCAGGCGGTGGGCTGATCGGGCATGAACACCCGCCGTCTGGCCGCTTCAATGGTGGCCAGAAGATGGTCTTTTGGCTGACGGTGCTGGGTGGCGCCGTGGTTTCGGCCTCCGGCTTCTACCTGATCTTCCCCTTCGCCTGGACCGGCATGGAGGGCATGCAGCTTGCGATCACCATCCACGCCGTGCTGTCGGTTTTGATGGTGGCGGCGATGCTGGCCCATATCTACATCGGATCCATTGGGATGGAGGGCGCGTTCGACGCCATGGGCAGCGGCCAGGTGGACTACAATTGGGCCCGTATGCACCACGATCTCTGGGTCGAGCAGGAAGTGGCCTCGGCGCGCGTTACGATCGACGGCGCCCGTGCGGCGGGCGCCGACTGACGCGGCTGATCGGGCTTGCCGGCTGGAGTGGCGCCGGCAAGACCACCCTGCTGGCACGGCTGATCCCCGAACTCGGGCGGCGTGGGGTGGGGGTCTCGACCCTCAAGCACGCGCATCATGCCTTTGATATCGACCGCCCGGGCAAGGACAGCCACACGCATCGGGAAGCCGGGGCGCGCCAGGTGCTGGTGGCCTCGGCCAATCGCTGGGCGCTGATGACGGAGCTGCGCGGCGCGCCGGAACCGGCCCTGTCCGACCTGCTGGCGCGGCTGGACCGGGTCGATCTGGTCATCGTTGAGGGGTTCAAACGCGACACGCATCCGAAGATCGAGGTGTTTCGTGCCGCGAACGGCAAACCCTGGCTCTGCCCGGATGACCCGATGATCCGCGCCGTCGCCGCCGATACGCCGGGGCCGCTGGGGCTGCCGCAGACCGGCCTCGACGATATCGCGGGCGTGGCTGACCTCGTTCTGCGCCATGCTGTGCCATGGCCCAGCTGACCGACGACTGCTTCGCCTTTGGTGGGCCGCTTCTGAGCGTTGACGACGCGGCGGCGCTGATCGCCGCGCGCATCCCGGCCCTGGGCGCCACCCACCGCCTGCCGCTAGCCAAGGCGGCAGGGGCGGTCCTGGCCGAGGATATCTTCGCCCCTCGCCCGCTGCCGCCCTTCGCCAATAGCGCTGTCGATGGCTATGCCTTCGCCCATGCCGCGCTGACCCCCGGCACCACGACCCGCCTGCCCATCGCGGCCCGCGTCGCCGCAGGCCAGGCGGCACCCCCGCTGCCCCCCGGCACTGCCGCCCGCGTGTTTACCGGCGCGCCGATGCCGGCGGGTGCGGAAACCGTCGCCATGCAGGAAGACACCAGCCTGGACGACGCCTTCGTGCTGATCCCACCCGGGCTGCAGCCCGGCGCCAATGCCCGGCCGGCCGGTGAGGATTTTGCCACAGGCGCGCTGGCCCTGGCCGCAGGGTGCCGGCTTGGCCCGGCCCAAATCGCGCTGGCCGCCGCACTTGGTTTTGCGACCCTGGCGGTCACGCAGCCGGTCCGGGTCGGTGTGTTTTCCACCGGCGACGAACTGGCCGAACCGGGGGCCCGGCTCGGCCCGGCGCAGACCTTCGACAGCAACCGCTTCATGCTGCTGGCCTTGCTCGCGCGGCTGCCGGTGGTGGCGACCGACCTCGGCATCCTGCGCGACCAGGCCGATGCCACGCGCAGCGCGCTCACGGCCGCCGCCGCGGACCACGACCTGCTGCTGACCACGGGCGGCGTCAGCACCGGTGAGGAAGACCACGTCCGCGCCGCGATCGAGGGCGCGGGCCGCATGGTCTTCTGGCGCCTCGCGATCAAGCCCGGCCGGCCGGCGGCGATGGGCGTCGTGGCCGGCACCCCGGTCCTGGGCCTGCCCGGCAATCCCGTGGCGGCCGTCGTGACCTTCCTGCACCTGGCCCGCCCGCTGATCCTGCGCCTGGCCGGCGCCCGGCCGGACCCGCTGCTGCGCATCCCGGCGGTCGCGGATTTCGCCTACCGCAAGAAGGCCGGGCGGCGGGAATATGTGCGCGTCACCCTCGCGCCCGACGGCACCGCCCGGAAATTCGGGCGGGAGGGCGCGGGGCTGCTCTCCTCCCTCACTCAATCCGACGGCTTTGCCGAACTGGCCGAGAATCGGCTTTCGGTGGCACCCGGCGAGCCCCTGCAAATCCTCCCTTTCGTGGCGATCTTCTGATGATGCTCGATGACCTCGACCACGCCCGCCGCATCGTGGGCGCGGCCATGCCGCCGACGCCGCAATATGCTTGGCCGCTGCTGGCGGCGCGCATCAGCGCCGAGGTCTGGGTGAAGCACGAAAACCACACGCCCACCGGCGCCTTCAAGGTGCGCGGGGGCCTGGTGTATCTGGACCGGCTGGTGCGAGAACGTCCCGGCGTCTCCGGGATTATCTCGGCCACCCGCGGCAACCATGGGCAGAGCCTGGCTTTCGCAGGCCGGCGCCATGGCGTGCCGGTGACCATCATCGTCCCACACGGCAATTCGACCGAGAAGAACGCCGCGATGCGCGCCCTCGGCGCTGAGTTGATCGAACATGGCGCGGATTTCGACGCGGCCCGGGTCGAGGCCGCAAGGATCGCGGGGGAACGCGGGCTGGAGATGGTCCCCTCCTTCCACCGCGACCTGATGCTGGGGGTTGCGACCTATGCGATGGAACTGCTGACCGCGGTGCCGGATCTGGCGGCGCTGTATGTGCCCATCGGCCTCGGGTCCGGCGCCTGCGGCTGCATCACGGCGCGGGATGCGCTGGGGTCGGCCTGCGAGATCATCGGCGTGCAGTCGGTCGGCGCGCCGTCCTACGCGCTGTCGCTGGCGGCGGGGCATGTCGTCACGACACCCGCCGCCGACACGCTGGCCGATGGCATGGCAACGCGGGTGCCGGATGCGGAGGCCTTCGCCATCATCCAGCGCGGCATCGCCCGCATCGTGCAGGTGACGGATGCCGAGGTGGGGTCCGCCATCGCCGCCTATTGGACCGATACGCACAACCTGGCCGAAGGTGCGGGCGCCGCGCCGCTTGCAGCACTCATGCAGGAACGCGACGCGATGCGGGGCCGCAAGGTCGCGGTGATCCTGTGCGGCGGGAACATCGACCTGGCACTGTTTCGCGCCTGGATCACGTAAGGTCGCGGGCCATCGCCGCCAGGCGGTGCTTCAGCACCTTGCCGGTGCCGCTGGCGGGCATCGCCTCCAGCCGTTCCCAGCGCGTGGGGCGCTTGTAGGGGGCCAGGCCCTCCGCCGCATGGGCGGCGAGGGCTTCGGGTTTTGCCAAGCCGGTGAAGAAGGCGACGACCTCCTCATTGCCCGCGACCGGCCGGCCGACGACCGCGACCTGCACCACGCCGGGGCAGGTGGAGAGCACGGCCTCGACCTCGGCCGGGTGCACGTTGAAGCCGCTGCGGATGATGAGTTCGCGTGACCGGCCGACCAGCCAGAGCAAGCCGTCACCGTCGATCCGCCCCAGGTCCCCGGTGCGCAGAAACCCGTCCGCGGTGAAGGCGGCAGCAGTTGCGGCCGCGTCGCGGTAGTAGCCAAGCATGACGCCCGGTGACCTGGCCTCGATCTCGCCATTTGCCGCGATCCGTGCCGTGACGCCGGCCATGATCGGCCCGGTGGAAAGATCGTCGCGCGGCACCTGGGTCTGGCTGATGGTCGGCCCTGCCTCGGTCAGCCCATAGCCATTGTGCGGCAGCAGGCCGAAGACGCGGCGCAGCCCCTGCTGCACGGCCGGGTCCATGGGCGCGCCGCCGGACGACAGCACGCGCAGCCGCGGGGCCGCGACCGGCCCGGTCGCCAGGGCCAGCAGGCGGGAAAACATCGCCGGCACGCCCTGGATGACCGACACATCGTCCGCGATCGCCGCCAGCATGGCCTCGGGGTCGAAGCGCGGCACCAGGCGTATCGTGGCGCCGGCCAGCAACCCGCCGAGCAGCATATTGGCCAGGCCGAAGACATGGCTGACCGGTAGCACGCCGTAAAAGACATCGCCGCTGCGCCAGCCGCGCACGCTCGCCCCCATCGCCGCCATGAACAGCAGGGACCGATGCGACAGCATCACCCCCTTGGGCTTGCCCGTGGTGCCGGAGGTATAGATCAGCGCCGCGACCTGTCTTTCGGATGCGTCATGCACCGTTTCGGCCATGGCGTCGGGGTCGATGGCCGAGGCCCGCACCGCGCTCCAGGCCAGCGGCGCCTCGCCCGCATGGAGGGCGGCACCAGTGCAGAAGAACACGACCCGCGCGCCGGCATGGACGCGGATATCGGCGACCTCGCGCGGCGTCAGCCGGGCGTTCAGCGGCACGGCCCAGGCATCGATCCGCCCGCAGGCCAGGATCAGCACGGCCATGTCGGGGTCGTTTTCGCCCAGGATCATCACGCGGTCGCCGCCGCGCACCCCCATTTCGACCAGCCGGGCGGCGGCCTGGGCCACCGCTTCGGCCAGCTCGGCCCAGGTCAGCGCCTGCGCCCCGCCCCGCAGGGCCACGGCCTCGGGGCGGGCCGCGACGTGGGGGGCCAGGATATCGGCGGTGCGGCGCGGCAGTTCCGCCAGGATGTTCATGGCACGCTTCCCCTTTTCGCGACGCTCGGGGACGGCGGCCCTCATGTCCAGTGGGGGGACTTGGCGCGCGGCGCCGACAGTCGCAGGGTGCCGCGAAATCAGGGGGGACCATCCATGCACCGCCGCACCATTCTGGCCGGGCTGCCGCTGCTGGCCGCGCCCGCCTTGGCCCAGGCGCCCTGGCCCACCCGCCCCGTCCGCGTGATCCTGCCCTATCCGCCCGGCGGCGGGACCGATGTGCTGGCCCGCGCCGTCGTGGAGGTCATGCGCCCTGCTCTGTCGCAGCCCATCGTCGTGGAAAACCGCGCCGGCGCGAACGGTGCGATCGGCAGCGAGGTGATTGCCCGGGCCGAGGGCGATGGCAGCACGCTCGGCGTCGTCACCTCCACCCATACGCTGAACAAATACGCGATGGGCAACCTGCCCTACGACCCGATCGCCGATTTCACCCCGATCGCGCTGATGTCGCGCCAGATCCTGGTGCTGGTCAGCGGCACCTCGCAGCCCTTCGACAGCGTGCCGAGCCTGCTGGCCGCGATCCGCGCCCGCCCCGGCAGCATCGCTTTCGGCCAGACCGAGGCAGTGACGCGCTTCGCCGGCACCGAATTCGCCCGCCTGGCCGGGGTGCAGATGCAGGATGTGTATTACCGCGGCGGCGGGCTGCTGATGAACGACATCGTGGCCGGCCACCTGCCCACCGGCTGGACCAGCACGGCCAGCGCCATTCCGCATCTGCAATCCGGGCGCGTGCGGGTGCTCTGCGTGTCCACCGCCACCCGCACCGCGTTGATGCCCGATGTGCCGACCGCACAGGAAGGCGGGGTGGCGGGATACGACATCAGCGGCTGGGTCGGCATGTTCGGCCCGAAGGCCATGACGCCGGATCTGGCCACGCGTATCCAGACCCATGTCGCCACCGCCTATGCCGACCCCGGGCTGCGGCAGCGTTTCCAGACGCTGGGGCTGGAGCCGGATTTGCGGCCGCCGGCCGCCTTCGCGGCTTTCCTGGCCGCCGACGACCGCCGCTGGGCCGAGGCCCTGGCCGCCGGGCGCATCGAACGCGGCACCTGACCCCATTCATAGAAGGACAAACGCATTGGCTCACCCCTCCCTGAAACAGGCACTCGCCGCAAAGACTTTCGTCCTGGCCCCCGGCGTGTTCGACATGATCAGCGCCAAGGTCGCCGATAGCATGGGTTTTTCGGCGCTCTACGCCACCGGCTTCGGCACCGTGGCAAGTCATTTGGGCGTGGCCGATGCCGGCATCGCCACCTACTCCGACATGATCGGCCGCATGCGCCAGATCGCCCAGGGCACCACCACGCCGGTGATCGCCGATGCCGATACCGGCTACGGCGGGTTGCTGAACGTGCGCCATACGGTGATGGGGTATGAGGCCGGGGGCATTACCGCGATCCAGCTCGAAGACCAGGAAATGCCGAAGAAATGCGGCCATACGCCGGGCCGCAGCGTGATCCCGGCCGAGGACATGGCGCTGAAGATCAAGGTCGCGGTCGAGGCGCGAAAGGATCCCAACTTCCTGATCATCGCCCGCACCGATGCGCGCACCGCGCTGGGCCTGGACGAGGCACTGCGCCGCATGGCGATCTATGCCGAGGCGGGGGCCGATATCCTCTTCGTCGAAAGCCCGGAGACCGAGGCCGAGATGGCCGCGATCGGGAAGGCCGCCACCAAGCCGCTGCTGGCGAACATGGTGGAAGGCGGCCGCACGCCGATCCTGCCGGCCGCGCGCCTCGCGGAACTCGGCTATGCCATCGCGATCTATCCGGCGCTCGGGTTTTTGGCCGTGGCCGCGGCCTGCGAACGTGCCTTTGACCACCTGAAGGCCCATGGCGATTCGAATGCGCTGGCGCCGGCCGATTCCTACGGCTTTGCCCGTATGTGCGAATTGATGGGTTTTCCGGAGGTCTGGGCCTTCGACAAGCGTTGGGCCAAGTGATGCCGCCCAAGGCGCTGGTCTTCGACGTCTTTGGCACGGTCGTGGACTGGCGCCACGGCGTCGCGCGCGATGTCGCGACGGTGCTGCCGGGGGTGGATGCCGCGGCCTTCGCCGATGCCTGGCGCCGCAAATACCAGCCGGCGATGGCGGCGGTGCGCGACGGGCGGCGGCCCTTCACCCGGCTGGATGTGCTGCACCGGGAAAACCTGGAAGCGGTGCTGGCCGACCACGGTGCGGACCTGCCGGAGGTTCAAAAAGCCTGGCTGAACACCGCCTGGCATCGGCTGGACCCCTGGCCCGATGTGATCGCCGGCCTCGCGCGGCTGAAGGCGCGGCACATCATCGCCCCCCTCAGCAACGGCAACATCGCGCTGATGGTGAATATGGCCAAGCGCGCTGGCCTGCCATGGGACGCGATCCTGGGGGCGGAGGTCGCCCAGGCCTACAAGCCCGCTCCGCAAGCCTATCTGCGCACGGCCGAGGTTCTTGGCCTGGCGCCGGCCGAGGTGATGCTGGTCGCGGCCCACAACGGCGACCTGGCGGCGGCGCGGGACTGCGGCTTGCAGACCGCCTTCGTCGCGCGCCCGACCGAACACGGCCCGGCCCAGCGCAGCGATCTTGCGCCCGAGCAGGCGTGGGACATCGTGGTGGCGGATTTTCCGGGGGTGGCCTCAGCGCTGGGCTGTTGAGGCCAGAACCTCCGCGGTGTGCTGGCCGAGCAGCGGCGCCGGGCCGAGCACCGCCCCCATGCCCGGCAGCACCGGGAAGGGCACGGCGCCGAGTGCGCCCTGCGCCGACGCAGGCGCCACCCCCACCGCCACGACATGCGGATCGGCCAGCCAGTCGTTCGGCGAGTTGACCGGGCTGCACAGGATGCGCGCGGCCTGCAGCGCCGCCAGCCAGGCGTCGCGGTCGCGGGTGGCAAAGGCCGCACGGACCAGCGGCACCAGCGCCCCAGCCTGTTCCGAGCGCTTGGCGAAGCTGTCGAAGCGCGGCTCCATCGGCAAGCCCAGCACCTGGCACAGGGTCACGAATTCCGGGTCGCGCACCAGCGTCACCATCAGCCAGTGCCCATCGGCGCCCTGGTAGCAGCCGGCCGGGACATTCGGCACGCCGGGCGGATGGCCAAGCAGCGCGGATTCCCCGATCTGGGAGGCCAGCAGCATGGCCGTGCCGCCCAGCAGCGACAGGTCCAGCAGCCGCCGGCGCGGCGGCCGGCCGGCCGCGCGGTCCTGCGCGCGGGCCGCCAGCGCCGTCTGCACGGCAGCGAAGGCCGCCACACCCGTAAACACGTCGGTCACAAAGGGCCCGGTCTTGTGCGGAATGCCGTCCGCACCCGTGTTCAGCGCCGCCAGCCCCCCGAACGCCTGGGCGATGGCGTCCGTGCAGGGCCGGTCGGCATAGGGGCCAACCTGCCCAAAGCCCGAGATCGACAGGCAGACCGCATCCGGCCCGGTATTGCCCGCCCCCAGACCCAGCCGTGTCGCGACCCCGGGCCGGAAACCTTCGATCAGCACATCGGCCCGCCCCGCCAGGGCCTTTGCCGCGACGCGGCCTTTGGGGGATTTCAGGTCCAGAACGATGCCGCGCTTGCCCCGGTTCCAGGTCGCGTGCAGCACGCTTTCGTGGCCGGTGCGGACCGACAAGCCGCGCGACCAGTCGCCCTCGGGCGGTTCCAGCTTCACCACCTCGGCCCCTCCGGCGGCCAGCATCATGCCGCAGCAGGGGCCGGCCACGCCCTGGCCGGCATCCAGCACGAAAAGCCCGGCATAGGGTTGGTCGGGTGTCATCGGGGTTCCTCCTGATTTTCGCGCATCCTGGCCCGGTGGCGCGGGATGGGAAGCCCATGGCGGCGCGGGAGGTGGTAGAACGACGGCTCGTCCAGCCGTGGAAGCGCCGCATGTCCGTCCCCGCCATCCCACCCCCGGCCAACCCGCCGATGGGCCAACCCGCCCCGCCCCCGGCCTGGCAGCCGGGGCACAGCACACCCGCCGGCCCCTCCGCCCATCCGCCGGCGGGTTCCCTGCCTGGCAACCCCGGCCTGGTGCTGGGGATCCTGTCGATCGGCTGCGGCCTGATGGGCTTCGTGCCCTTCGTCGGGATCGTCACGGCGGTGTTGGGACTGGTGGCCGGCATCATGGGCTTCAACCGCGCCAAGGCCGGCGCAAGCCAGGCCGGCACGGCGACATCGGTGATCGGGCTGGTGCTGTCCGCCCTGGCGCTGGTGCTCTGGATTCTCGGGATGCTGGTGCTGGGCGGGGCGCTGGCGATCTTCGGCGGCATACTGGGTGGGCTGGCCGATAGCGGGGCGATGATGAAGTAGGGCAACCCGAAGGCGGTCTGGGCGTTTTGCCAGGGTTGCCACACCAAGGAGTGCCCCCTGATGAAATCCGTCGCCCTCTGGTTCCTCGGCGTGCCGGTCGTGGTCATCATCCTGCTGAACCTGACCGGGATTCTTTGAACCCCGCCTGACCCCTGCTATCCCCCCGCGGATCGGTTTCTTCGCGCGACTCGGGGGACGCCCATGGCGGGGCATTCGCAGTTCAAGAACATCATGCACCGCAAGGGCGCGCAGGACGCCCGGCGGGCGCGTGCCTTTGCCAAACTGATCCGGGAAATCACCGTCAGCGCCCGCCAAGGTCTGCCCGACCCCGCCGCCAATCCGCGGCTGCGGGCGGCGGTGCAGGCCGCGCGGGTGGCGAACATGACGCGCGACACCGTCGATCGCGCCATCAAGCGCGCCGCCGCCCCGGGGCCTGGCGAGGATTACGTCGAGGTAAGATATGAGGGCTACGGCCCCTACGGCGTCGCCATCATCGTGGAAACCCTGACCGACAACCGCAACCGCACGGCGGCTGACCTGCGCTCCATGCTGAGCAAGGCGGGTGGTGCGATGGGGGAGACGAACAGCGTCGCTTTCCAGTTCGAACGGGTCGGCGTGGTGCGCTACCCCGCCAGTGCGGCCAGCGCCGATGCGATGCTGGATGCGGCGATCGATGCCGGGGCCGCGGATGTGGACAGCAGCGAGGACGGGCACGAGGTCCGTACCGCGCTGGAAGACCTTTTCGCGGTGCGCGACGCGCTGGAAACCCATTTCGGCCCGGCCGAGGCGGCGCGGCTGGAATGGCGCCCCAGCACGACCATCGAGCTGGACGAAGACCGCGCCCGCGACATCCTGAAGCTGATCGATGCGCTGGACGAACACGACGACGTCCAGACTGTCTATGCGAACTTCGACGTGCCGGAGGCCGTGATGCAGCGGCTTTCCGCCTGAACCTCCTCACCCCCCCTCGGTCTTCCTTGGGCCGCTCGGTGCTGGTCCTGGGGCTCGACCCCGGGCTGCGCCATACCGGCTGGGGGCTGATCGAAAGCGACGGCAGTCGGCTGCGGCACCTGGGCGATGGCGTCGTCTCCACCATCGACACCGATGACATGGCGACCAGACTCCGCACCCTGCACGACGGGCTGGCGGCGCTTCTGGCGCGGTTGGGTCCGGATGAGGCCGCGGTCGAGCATACCTACGTCAATAAAAACCCGCAGTCGGCCATCAAGCTGGGCATGGCCCGCGGCGTGGTGCTGCTGGCGCCCGCGCTGACCGGCATTCCGGTTGCCGAATACCAGGCGATGGAGGTCAAGCGCGCCGTGGTTGGTCATGGGCACGCCGACAAGATCCAGGTGCAGGACATGGTCAAGCGCCTGCTGCCGGGTGCCGTGCTGAAGCGGGCGGATGCCGCCGATGCGCTGGCGGTCGCGATCTGCCACGCGCATCACCGGTCCAGCCGGGTCGCGCTGGCGCGCGGCTATGCCCCTGCATGATTGCCATGCTGACCGGCCGCGTCGCCGCCAACGACGACACGACGGCGGTGATCGATGTGAATGGCGTCGGCTACCTGGTCTCCTGTTCGGCCCGCACGCTGGATTTTTGTCGGGCGGCGACGGGCATCCTGACCCTGCTGGTCGAGACCCAAGTGCGGCAGGATGCCATCGTGCTGCATGGTTTTGCTGATGCCGCCGAACGCGAGGCCTTTCGTGCGCTGATCGAGGTCAAGACCGTCGGCCCGCAAAAAGCGCTGGTGGTGCTGTCGGGCCTGTCGGCGCCGGATTTGGCGCGGGCCATCGCCTTCAAGGACCGCAAGCGGCTGTCGGCCATCAAGGGGCTGGGGGCGGCGACGGCCAACCGCATCGTCGATGAACCGGCGATGCAGAAATGGGCGGTCGGCCGCGCGACGCCGGAAGCAGACGGCCCGCCCTTGCCGCCCGCGGCCTTGCCGGGCGAACCGCAGGGGATGCAGGCGGAAGCCGTCTCGGCCCTGGTCAACCTGGGGTTTCGCCGGCCGGAGGCGATGGTCGCGGTCACCAATGCCACGCGGCGCCTGGGGGATGACGTCGCCCTCGGCGCGCTGATCACCGATGCGCTGAAGACCCTGGCACCACGATGAGCGACCGCATGATCAGCGCGGCCCGGGCCGAGGAAGACGCCGCCGAGGGCGCGCTGCGGCCGCAGACCCTGGCCGACTTCACCGGCCAGAAGGCGGCCCGCGAAAACCTGGCGGTCTTCATCCAGGCCGCAAGAACCCGCAACGAGGCGCTGGACCACGTCCTGCTGCACGGCCCCCCAGGCCTGGGCAAGACGACGCTGGCGCAGATCGTAGCCCGCGAAATGGGTGTGGGGTTCCGCGCCACCTCCGGCCCCGTGCTGCAACGCGCCGGGGATCTCGCGGCCATCCTGACCAATTTGCAGCCGCGCGACGTGCTGTTCGTGGATGAAATCCACCGCCTGCAACCGGCGATCGAGGAAACCCTTTATCCGGCGATGGAGGATTTCCAACTCGACCTTATCATCGGCGAGGGGCCGGCGGCGCGGACGGTGCGGATCGACCTGCCGCCCTTCACCCTGGTGGGTGCGACGACACGGGCGGGGCTGCTGGCGACCCCCTTGCGCGACCGTTTTGGTATTCCGCTGCGGCTGCAATTTTATACGCCCGAAGAACTTTTCCGGATCGTCCGGCGCGGCGCGGAAAAACTGCTGTTCGACCTGTCGGAGGACGGTGCTACCGAAATTGCGACCCGCGCCCGGGGAACCCCGCGCATCGCCGGCCGTCTGCTGCGTCGGGTGCGGGATTTCGCGCTGGTCGAGGGCCATGCCGCCAGCCGCGCCATGGTGGATGACGCGCTGACCAGGCTGGAGGTGGACCGGCTGGGCCTGGATGCGATGGACCGCCGCTACCTGCGCCGCATGGCCGAACACCATGGCGGTGGGCCGGTGGGGGTCGAGACCCTGGCCGCGGCCCTCGCCGAGGGACGGGACACGATCGAGGAGGTGATCGAGCCCTATCTGATCCAGGAAGGGCTGATCCTGCGGACCCCGCGCGGGCGGATGCTGGGTGAACCGGGCTGGCGGCATCTGGGCATGACCCCGCCGGCAGGCTTTGCCATCCAGCCCCTGCTGCTGGACGGGCTGGAATGAGCCCGGGCCATCGATTCGCCCTGCGGGTGTATTTCGAGGACACCGACGCCGGCGGGATTGCATACCACGCCCGCTACCTGCACTGGGCTGAACGCGGCCGAACCGAATCCTTGCGGGACATGGGCTTGCCGCACAGCCTTATGATCGAGCGTCACAATTCGTTCCTCGTGGTGCGGCGCGTCAATGTGCTCTATGAGCGACCGGCCCGGCTCGATCAGGCGCTGGTCGTGGAAACGCGCGTGCTCAAGCTGGGCGGCGTTTCCATCGACCTGCGCCAGGATGTGCTGGACCAGGACAGCGGCGTGCGCCTCGCGCGCCTCGATGTCGGGCTTGTCTGCGTCCGGGCGGACGGGCTGCGGCCGACACCCATACCGGAACCCTGGCGGTCGGCGCTGCGCGCCGGCGTGTCGCCGGGGGATGAGATTTAGGAGAAGCTGCCATGGGCGGCGTAAGCGCAACGGCACTGGCACCCATGGCGACCGACATGTCGCTCTGGTCGCTGTTCCTTCAGGCCGATTGGGTCGTGAAGTCGGTCATGGTGATGCTGCTTCTGGCCAGCGTGTGGGTCTGGGCCGTGGTCTTCGAAAAGACCATGACCATGCGAAAACTTGCCAAATCGGCCAATGAGTTCGAGGACCGCTTCTGGTCCGGCGGCAGCCTGGACGAATTGTATGATCGCGAAGGCGAGCGCCCGACCAACCCCATGGCCGCCGTCTTCGGGGCCGCGATGCGCGAATGGCGGCGCGGGGCGGAACGCGCGGTCGGCGCCGACGTGGCCCTGACGGGCGTGCAGCAACGCGCCGAACGCGCCATGGTCGTGACCATCGGGCGGGAAATGGAGCGGCTGGAACGCTGGATGGTGTTCCTCGCGACCGTCGGTTCGGCGGCCCCCTTCGTCGGGCTGTTCGGCACGGTCTGGGGCATCATGAATTCCTTCAGCGCCATCGCCAGCATGCAGAACACCAACCTGGCCGTGGTCGCCCCGGGTATTGCGGAGGCGCTGTTCGCCACCGCGATCGGCCTGGTCGCCGCCATCCCGGCCACCATCGCCTACAACAAGATCAGCACCGACCTTGCGCGGTACGCCGCGCGGCTTGAGGCCTTCGCTTCCGAATTCGGCGCGATCCTGAGCCGCCAAGCCGAAGAGCGGGGCTGAGACGATGGCCATGGGTCCCATCGGCGGGCGGGGCGGCCGCGGCCGTTATCGCCCGATGTCAGAAATCAACGTCACGCCCATGGTGGATGTGATGCTGGTGCTGCTGATCATCTTCATGGTCGCAGCCCCCCTGATGACCGTGGGCGTGCCGGTCGACCTGCCGAAAACCCAGGCCGGGCAGTTGAACCAGGAACAGGAACCCCTGACCCTGTCGGTGGACCGCGAGGGGCGCGTCTTCCTCCAGGACGTGGAAGTCCCGATGGAGGCGCTGGTCACGCAATTGCGGACAATCCTGTCGCAGCAGACCCAAGGCCAGCCGGAGCGCCGCGTCTTCATCCGTGGCGACCGCGCCAACCAGTATGGCCGCGTCCTTGAGGTGATGGGTGCCGTCTCCGGCGCCGGCTTCACGCGCATCGCGCTGCTGAGCGAGGCTGTCGCCCCCGTTCCCGCCGCTCCGGCCCCTGCTGCCGCCCCCGCCGGGCGCCCACCCGCACGCCCCGCCGCGCCGGGCGGGCGCTGACGGCAGGCCGATGTCCCAGGCGGGCATCCTGCTGCGCGGTGCGCCACGGCGCCCGCCCGGCAAGCCACCGCTTGAGGCGTCGCGTGCCGCGCGGCCGGTGGTGGCACGCGAAAGGCTGACGCTTTGGGCCTGCATCTCAACGGGCGTGCACCTGCTGTTCCTGGCGGCGGTTCTGCTGGACCTGCCGACCCGGAAGATCGAGGAACCGACCGAGCGGGCCATCACGGTCGAGTTGATGCCGTCTGACACGCCGTCGGTCGCCAATGCGCCGTCGATGACCGACGTGCCGACACCGCCCTCCGCCGTGGCGACCCCCGCGCCACCCAGCCCGACCCCGCCCGCGCCCGATGCGCCGCGCCAGGCGGTGCTGGCCCCCCCCCCCCCCCCCCCCCCCC
>JBBQHE010000032.1:0-26355 GCA_038323655.1 Acetobacterales bacterium
GCTGGGGTGGCTGGGGCGGCGCTGTCGCCGCTGATGGCTACCATGTCGAACCTCCTATGGTTCGCGCCTGGTCGTGGCGCACACCAGGTAACGCATACGGCGTGCCACGGCGGCGCCGGCGCTTTACGCTGCCAGGCGCGCGAACATCACCTCGTGCTTGTTGTGCGCGCCATGGAACAGCACAGCCCCCGGGATCGCAGCAAAACCGTCCAGTGCTGCAAAATCGGTCTCTCCCTGGAACTTGATGGTGGTCAGGATGTTCCCCGCGAAGCCCGCCGCCAACCAGCGCTGCACGAGGCCGAGCAGACGCGCGGGGTAGCAGATGACATCGCTGAACAGCCAATCCACCGGTTCCGGTTCTAGCCCGAAGGCGCTTTCGCGCCGTTCCGACACGCCAGCCATGGTCGCTACGGCAGGTTCCAGCGGGGCGCGGTCCACCGCCACGACCTCGGCCCCCAGCCGCGCGATCGCCCAGGTCCAGCCACCGGGGCTGGCACCGAGGTCGAGGCACCGCTCACCCGGCCCCGGCCAGCGGCCGATCCGCGTCAGCGCCTCCCATAGTTTGAGATAGGCGCGGGACGGCGGTCCCTCCCGGTCCTCGACGAAGCGGACCGCGCCGTTGACGAAGGGGCTGGACTTGACGGGGCTCGCCAGCAGCCGATCAGAGGCGAGCAGGGTCCAGGCACCCAGGTGCCCGGTCGGCGCGGCTTCGGGGAAGACCAGCGGGCGCGCCTTGACGGGCGGCAGGGCGGCCTCGATCAGCGCGGCGCGGCGATGGTGCAGCACCGGCAGCAGCGCCCAGTTGCGCTGCAACCCCCGCAGGGCGGCGGCTGCGGTTTTTATGCTGGCGATGGGGAGGTCGCGCGGGTCGGTCCAGACCTCCAGCGCCCAGATCGCCGGGCCGGGTGGGTCGGGCGACAGGGCCAGCGCGCCGTGCCAGGCGGAAATGCGGCGGCCGCTGCGGGCCAGTTCCTCGGCCAGGATCGCCTCGAACCCCTCGGCCGCCAGATAGGCGGCGGCGATCATCGCCGCACCGCGCCGATCGCCAGCAAGACCCAGCCCAGCATCAGCAGCGTGCCGCCCACCGGCGCCACTGGGCCGATCGGTGCCCCGCCCAACGCGCCCCACCAGACGGCGCCGCAGAACAACAGCATGCCCAGCCCGAACGCCCCCCCGGCCAGGTGCGGCAGCCGCCCCATGCGGCGTTCTGCCAAAAACCCCACGGCCAGCAGCGCCAGCGCGTGCCAGCCCTGCATGTTCAGCGCCTGGCCGACCGGGCCGCGCGCAGCCTCGACCAGGCCATGCGCGGCATAGGCCGACAGCGCGACGGCCAAAAACCCCGCGATGGATCCAAATACCAACCAGATGCGTGCCATCCCGATGGCATAGAACCGAATGCCCGCTCATGCGAGGCTGCGGCATGGATCGTATCTGCGTCTTCGATTTGGAAACCGTGCCGGACCTGGATGCCGCGCAACGCCTGCTCGACCCCGCCAGCACGATGGACCCTGCCGCCCTGCGCGCGGCGCTGGACGCGCGCTACGCCCGGGCCACCGACACGGCGGGCCGCGCATTCGTCAAGGCGCCGCTGCACCGCATTGTCTGCGTGGGGTTGCTGCTCGCGGAGCGGGAGGAACCCCAGGCACCCTTCCGCCCGACCCGCTTTGCCGTGCGCCACGCGGGTGATTCCGACGAACCCAGCTTGCTGCGCCGCTTCCTGAACGTCCTGCGCGACCGCCCGGCGTTGGTCGGCTTCAACACCCGTGGCTTCGACCTGCCTGTGCTGCGCTGGCGCTGCATGGCCCACGGCATCGCAGCCCCAGGGCTATTCGGGCACGAACACTACACCCGGCGGTTTTCCCCCCTGCACCTGGACCTGTGTGAACTCCTGTCCGACCACGGCGCCAGCACGCGTCCCTCGCTGGCCGAAGCTGCGGCCGTCGTCGGCGTTGCGGCCAAGCCGGATGGAATGGATGGGTTGCAGGTCGAAGCCCGGGCCGCCGCCGGCGACTGGGCCGGGATCGGCGCCTATTGCGGGTCGGACGTGCTGGCGCTCTACCGTATCTTCCTGGCCTGGGCAGTTGCTTGCGGCGGGCTGTCGGCCGCCGATGCTGCAGCCTCGGCCGATGCGCTGCATGATCTGCCCGAGGCGGCCGAGGCGCCGCTGGCGGGGCTGCTGGGCCGCTAGGCCGGCCCGGCGCCCCTAACCATAAACCACCGGCGCCTCACCGCCACGCACCGCCACGGGCGGCAGGCCCAATAGGTTGCGGGTCAGGGCCTCGGCGGTCCGTATGCCGTCGATGCCCGCGGACATGATGCCCCCCGCATAGCCCGCGCCTTCGCCGGCCGGGTAAAGGCCGCGCGTGTTCACGCTCTCGCCATTGACCCCGCGGGTGATTCGCAGCGGCGAGGAGGTGCGGGTCTCCACCCCCGTCAACACCGCATCGCCCAGCGCGAAGCCGGGGATTTCGGTATCGAAGGCGGTCAGCGCTTCCCGCATGGCGACCACGGCAAAATCGGGCAGGCACCGCGCAAGGTCGGTGGGTGTGGTGCCGGGCCGATAGGACGGGGCGACGGCCCCCAGTGTGGTGGAGGGCCGGCCCGCCAAAAAATCTTCCACCCGCTGCGCCGGCGCCGCCCAGGTGCCGCCGCCGGCGGCGAAGGCCGCTTCTTCCCAATGCCGCTGGAAGGCGATGCCGGCCAACGGCCCGCCCGGATAATCCCGCTCCGGGGTGATGCCGACGACGATGCCGGCATTGGCGTTGCGTTCATTGCGCGAATACTGGCTCATGCCATTGGTGACGAGGCGCCCCGGTTCGCTGGCGGCGGCGACCACTGTGCCGCCCGGGCACATGCAGAAGGAATAGACCGACCGCCCGTTGCTGGCGTGGTGCACCAGGCGGTAGTCGGCGGCGCCCAGGATGGGGTGGCCGGCGGCGGCGCCGAAACGCGCGCGGTCTATCAGCGACTGCGGATGTTCGATGCGCACGCCAATGGAAAACGGCTTGGCCTGCATGGTGACGCCGCGGTCGTGCAGCATGGCGAAGGTGTCGCGCGCGCTGTGGCCGATCGCCAGCACCACTTGATCGGCGGCGATGCGTTCGCCGGTTTGCAGCACCACGCCACGCACGGCGCCATCGACGATGTCGATGTCATCGACGCGCGCGCCAAAACGGTATTCGCCGCCCAGGGCCTCGATCTTGCGGCGCATGGATTCGACCATCTGCACCAGCCGAAAAGTGCCGATATGCGGCTTGGAGACGAACAGGATTTCTTCGGGTGCGCCGGCCGCGACGAATTCGGTCAGCACCTTGGCGCCGTGGTGCAGTGGGTCCTTCACCTGCGACCAAAGCTTGCCGTCGGAAAAGGTGCCGGCGCCGCCCTCGCCGAACTGCACGTTGGATTCGGGGTTCAGCACGCCGCGCCGCCACAGGCCCCAGGTATCCTGGGTGCGCTGACGCACCGCCTGGCCGCGGTCGAGGATCAACGGGCGGAACCCGGCCTCGGCCAGGATCAGGGCGGCGAACAACCCACACGGGCCGGTGCCGATGACGATGGGGCGCAGCACCTGGCCCGGCGGGGCCTGGCCGACGGGGCGGTAGGCCGTGTCCGGGCTGCGCTGCAGGCTATGGGCGGCCTCATCCGCGACTTCGGCGTCGATGGAATAGGTCAGCATGACCCGGCCGCGGGCGCGGGCGTCATAGCCGCGGCGGGCGATGTGCCAGGAAAGCGGCGGCTGGCCGAGCCGGGCGGCAATGGCGGCGGGCAGCGCCTCGGGCGGGTGGTCCAGCGGCAGGCGGAGGTCGTTGAGGCGGAGCATGTCTGTGTTGCATACCTGAAAGGGGGGGCTGCTTGCCACAGCCCCCCGGCCCGCCCATCTGGGCACGCATCATGCAAAACTCATCCCCCTCCGCCGCCGACCCGCTGGGCTGGCACGGCACCACCATTCTCTGCGTCCGCAAGGACGGACGCGTCACCATGGCCGGCGATGGCCAGGTCAGCCTTGGCCAGACCGTGGTCAAGAACAACGCCCGCAAGGTGCGGCGCATCGCCCAGGGTAAGGTCCTGGCCGGTTTCGCCGGGGCCACGGCCGATGCCTTCACCTTGCTGGAACGGCTGGAAGCCAAGCTGGAACGCTTCCCCGATCAGTTGGAGCGCGCCGCTGTCGAACTCGCCAAGGACTGGCGCACCGATCGCTACCTGCGCCGGCTGGAGGCGCTGCTGGCCGTCGCCGACAGCAAGCGCAGCCTGCTGATCACCGGCCAGGGCGATGTGCTGGAACCTGAGGATGCGGTGATCGGCATCGGCTCGGGCGGAAATTTCGCGCTGGCCGCCGCCCGCGCCCTGCTGCCGGTGGAGGGGCTGGATGCGACCGCCATCGCCGAACGCGCGATGAAGATCGCCGCTGATATCTGTGTCTACACCAACGGGCGCTTCGTCATGGAAACGCTGGAAGCCGAAGCCTGATGTCCGAGACCGTGAACCTCTCCCCGCGCGAAATCGTGTCGGAGCTTGACCGCTTCATCATTGGCCAGGCCGATGCCAAGCGTGCAGTGGCCATAGCACTTCGCAACCGCTGGCGCCGCCAGCAGCTCGCCCCCGGCCTGCGCGAAGAAGTCGTGCCGAAGAACATCCTGATGATCGGCCCGACCGGCTGCGGCAAGACGGAAATCGCCCGCCGCCTGGCCCGCCTGGCCAATGCACCCTTCCTGAAGGTGGAGGCGACGAAATTCACCGAGGTCGGCTACGTCGGCCGCGATGTCGACAGCATCGTGCGCGACCTGGTGGAAGTGTCGCTGAACGAAACCCGCGACGCCGCGCGCCGCGATGTGCAGGCGAAAGCCGAGCTGGCCGCCGAGGACCGCATCCTGACCGCGCTGGTCGGCGAACACGCCGCCGGCGAAACGCGCCAAAAATTCCGCAAGATGCTGCGCGAAGCCACGCTGGAAGACCGCGAGATCGAGGTCGAACTCGCCGATGCGCAAGGTCCGCCGATGATGGACATGCCCGGCATGCCTCCGCAGCAGATGGCCGGCATGCAGGAGATGCTCGGAAAAATGTTCGGCGGCCGCGCGAAGAAACGGCGCGTCACGGTGGCCGAGGCCCGCATCGCGCTGATCCGGGACGAGGCCGACCGGCTGCTCGACCAGGACCGGCTGACGCGCGAAGCCGTGGCCAATGCTGAGAACAACGGCATCGTCTTCCTGGATGAGATCGACAAGGTTTGCGCGCGGACCAGCGAAGGCGGCTTCCGCGGCGGCGACGTGTCGCGCGAAGGCGTCCAACGCGACCTGCTGCCGCTGATCGAGGGCACGACCGTCAGCACCAAATATGGCCCCGTGAAGACGGACCACATCCTGTTCATCGCCTCGGGCGCCTTTCACCTCGCGAAGCCCTCCGACCTGCTGCCGGAATTGCAGGGCCGGCTGCCGATCCGGGTGGAATTGTCGGCGCTGACGCGGGACGACTTGCGGCGTATCCTGACCGAGCCGGAAAGCAGCCTGATCAAGCAGTACGTGGCGCTGCTGGGGACCGAGGGGCTGACGCTCGACTTCGCCGATGATGCGATCGAGGCGGTCGCCGATCTGGCGGCGGACATCAATGCGCGGGTGGAAAATATCGGTGCGCGGCGGCTGGCGACGGTGTTGGAGCGGCTGCTGGAGGAGATTTCCTTCACCGCCTCCGACCGCCGGGGCGAGGCCGTGCGGGTCGACGCCGCCCTGGTGCGTGACAAGGTTGCACCGCTGGCCGGCAACGCCGACCTGTCGCGCTTCATCCTGTAAACGTGAGACGCGGGGCGCTTGACCCGCCCCGCCGGCTGGCCCGACCCTGCGCCGCTTTCCCTGGAGCACCCTGCCATGCGTTTCGCTACCTTTGCCCTGCTGATGGCCGCCACAACCCCGGCCTGGGCGCAGGACCGCCCGGCCGCGATCTTCCCGACCCGCGATGTGTCGGTCACCTACCGCGCCACCGACAACCAGACCCTGACCATGTCCTGGCTGACCAACGGGCAGTTGCTGCGCGTGGACATGCCGCAGGCGCAGGGGGCGGCCATCGTGGACCAGGCCAAGCAGTCGGTAATGGTGGTGATGGACGCCCAGCGCATGGTCATGGAACTGCCGGCCGGGGCGGGCGGCCCCGGTGGCATGCAGATCCCGACCGCGCCCGGCGCCAATGCGCGCTTTACCCGCGAAGGAACCGAGACCATCGCCGGGCTGCAATGCACCAACTGGCGCTATGCCGAGGGCAATCGCAGCGGCCGCGCCTGTGTGACGAATGACGGCGTGCTGCTTCGCGCCAATGGCGGCGACGGGGCCGGCAATGCCGGCGGCATCACCGCGACCGAGGTGCGCTTCGGCCCGCAGGACCCAGCCCGTTTCCGTGCCCCTCCTGGCTACCAGACCATGAACATGCAGCAGATGATGCAGGGCCTGGGCGGCGGCCGCCCGCCGGGGCGGTAAGGCGGGGGGGCTTCCCCCCGGCGCCGCGGCGCGCCACATCCCCGGCCATGATGAACAGCCCCCTGCCGCGTCGCGCGGTGCTGGCCGGCCTGCTGGCAACGCCCAGCGTGGCCCAACCCCAACCCGCCCGGGCGGCCATCGTCGCGCGAGTCGAGACCTACCTCAACGCCATGACGACGCTGGAGGCGCGATTTCTGCAGATTGCGCAGGGCGGCGGCAGCGCGCTTGGCACCGCCATGATCTGGCGCCCTGGCCGCATGCGCTTTGACTATGACGCCCCCGAACCCACGCTGCTGGTCGCTGCCGATGGCCAGATGATGCTGCTTGACCGCGAATTGAAGCAGCCGACCATCGTGCCCATCGGCTCCACGCCGTTGTCGGTCCTGCTGCGTAACCCCATCCGCCTGTCGGGCGATGTGGCGGTCACACAGGTGGAGGAGACGGGCGGCTTTTCCCGCCTGACCGTGCAGCGCATCGGCAGCCCGGCCGAGGGGCGCATCACCCTGGTCTTCGCCACCGAGCCGATGGAACTGCGCCAGTGGCTGGTGGTCGATGCCCAGGCGCGCGAGACCCGGGTGACCCTGTCGCAGATCCGCACCGGCGTGCGCTTCGACCCCGCGCTCTTTGCCATGAACGATCCACGCTTCCTGGAACGTGAGACAACGCGCTAACCCACCGGCAGGCCCAGGCGCCGCCATTCGATGACCGGGCAGCGATCCACCACCACGACCAGCCCCGCTGCCCGGGCGCGCGCCGATGCAGGCTCGTCGACGACGCCCAGTTGCAGCCAGACAGCCGCAGCGCCCAGCGCAACGGCCTGGTCCACAACCGCCCCTGCATCCTCGCTGCGGCGGAAAACGTCCACCAGTTCGAGCGGTGCCGCGCCCGCGAGGCTGGCCACGATAGTCGCGCCATGCAGCACCCGTCCGGCCCGGGCGGGATTGACCGGCGTCACGGCATAACCACGGGCCACCAGGAAGCCGGTCACGGCGAACGACGGCCGATCCGCCCGATCAGAGGCACCAACCACCGCGATGCGTCGGGTGGACAACAACAGCACCCGCAATGCTTCGTCGGTCAGGCCATCCCTGCTCATGCTTGCAGTCTCCGGCGAATGGGCTGGGAGGAGAATGGGCGTCCTGGCGAAATGCAGCCAATCGATTCACCTCCCGTCAAGCATGCCTGCGCCATGCTTCTGTCCGGCGGAAGTTCGTCGCACCGCGCAACGCCGTCCCAAAAGGGGACGGGATCGGAGGCAAAATGCCAAGCTTGGTTGATAATGGCCTGCTCCAATACGGATCGTCCGATCCCGCCATCTTCTTCGCCGGCAGCCAGGGCCAGTGGGCTGGTGCTGACGCCGCCTGGTTGGAAAAATTGCGGACCGAATGGGCCAACGCAGCGATATTTGCGATCGCAGCTGCGGCCCCAGGACCATCAGAAGCGCTGGACATCCCGGGCGCCCCGGTGCCGTCCGCAACCCCATCCGACCAAGATAGTTTTGTGCTCAGCGGGATGGATGCGGAGGGCTGGCTTTCCGCGTTTTCCGGGGACAGAGCGTCGGGGGATTGGTTGTTGGGCTGAGGCCCGTCATCAGGCCTATTGCACGACCCCGGCCCAAAGAACTCTTGCGCGACTCCGTCGCGACGGGCCATGCCTTTCCGTGTGCTGCACCTGCTGAAACTCTCCGTTGGTACTCGTGACATAGCGGGCCTTGCCGCCTGGCAAGCGCTGCGCGGCGCCGCAGAGCCGCCGCTGCGCCACCAGACGCGCCAGCGCCCCAAGCGCGCGGCCGAAATCATCGATGGCGGTTCGATCTACTGGGTGATCCAGGGGATCCTGCGCGTGCGCCAGCGTGTCATCGATATCACGGAGGATGTGTGGGACGACGGCACCACCTGCGCTGGTCTGGTGCTTGACCCGGTGCTGGTCCCTGTCGCTGCGCGGCCGGTCAAGCCGTTCCAGGGGTGGCGTTACCTCGACCCTACGGCCGCACCGCCGGATATTGCGGCCATGGCTGCAGCCTCGGGCATCGAGGCGCTACCGCCCGCCATGCGCGCCGAGTTGCAGTCGCTCGGTCTTCTGTAAACGCGTCCGCAGTCGCGGCCGCCGCAGGCCGACCCGGCAGGCGAAACGGGGCCGGCTTCACGTCTTCTTTTCGTTCGCTGCCAACAGCGCCAGCAGTCCCTCGATCAGGGCTATGGGACTGGGTGGGCAGCCCGGGATCATCAGATCGACCGGCACCACGGCATCGATCCCGCCCGCCACGGCATAACCGCCGCCCTTGAATATGCCGCCATCCACCGCGCAGTCGCCAGCCGCCACCACCCATTTCGGCTCAGGCGTCGCGGCATGAGCGATCCGCAGCGCCTCGGTCATGTTGCGGCTGGCGGGGCCAGTCACCAGCAGCACGTCTGCATGGCGCGGACTGGCGACGAAGCGCAGGCCGAAGCGCTCAAGGTCGTGCAGCACGTTGGCGGTCGCGTGCACCTCCAATTCGCAGCCGTTGCAACTGCCAGCGTCGACATGGCGTATCGCCAGCGATCGCCCGAGCCGCGTGCCGGACGCTGCGTCCAGCCGCGCCACGAGTGCTGCCACCGTCTCATCGGGGGGTGTGGGCATGACTTCGCTCAGTGGCTTGCCCAGCAGCGCCCGCGCAAGGCGTGGCCACAGGAACCCTGATCCGGGCCCTGGCTTCGGCGGGTTCACAGATCGACCCCACTGTAGCTTGCGTTGATGGATTTGTTGATCAGCGGGAAGTCGGCAACGATATCGCCCTCCACGGCAGCCTCCAGCAGCGGCCAATGAAACCACGAAGGGTCGCGGGCAAAGCAGGCTTCGATCAACCCACCGTCATCCAGCCGCAGCCAATGCATCACATCGCCGCGGAAGCCTTCCACGAGCGCCATGCCCTCGCCGGCGCGGATCGGCAGCGGCGCGTGGATCGGGCCCGGTGGCAGGCCGTCCAGCAGTTGGTACAGCAGGCCCAGCGAGGCCTCGATTTCCGCAACCCGCACCCGCACGCGCGCGTCGACATCGCCGCCGGGAAGTACCGGGATGGCAAAGTCCAGATCGTCATAGGGCGCACTGCCAGGCAGGCGCCGCGCGTCGAAACCGCGCCCCGAGGCACGACCCACCACCCCGCCCGCTGCATAGCGAGTGGCCAGATTGGAAGCGATGATGCCGGTGCCGACCACGCGGTCCGCCAGGCTGGCATGGCTGTCATAGATGCGCAGAAGCCCCGGGATTTCGGCACCGATCGCGGCCAGCGCAGCGCGCAGGGCGGCGACGCCCGTATCGGTCAGGTCCAGGGCGACGCCGCCGGGCATCACCCGGTCCATCATCAACCGGTGGCCGAAAGCGGCCTCGCAGCCCCGCAGCAGGCCTTCACGCAAGAACCCGGTGCGCGCATGCGGGAAGGCGAAGGACGCGTCGTTGCAGACGAAGCCCCAGTCATTCAGGTGGTTCGCCACGCGTTCGCATTCCAGCATGGCAGCCCGCAGCCAGATGGCGCGCGGCGGTGGCGCGTGGTTCGTCGCGGCTTCTGCGGCACGTGCAAACGCCAGGCTGTGCGCGACAGTGCTATCGCCGGAAATCCGGGCCGGAAAAGGTGCCGCTGTGCGCGGGCTCTTGCCCCGCATCAGCCCCAGCGTGCCCTTGTGGACGTAGCCCAGGCGCACCTCCAGCCGTACCACCGCCTCGCCCTGGACATGGAAGCGGAAATGGCCTGGTTCGATGATCCCGGCATGGATGGGGCCGACGGGGATGGTGTGAACCCCTTCTCCTTCGGCCGGCAGGAAGCTGGGCTGGGGGGCGGCACCGTCGCGCGGGCGGGGCCGGGCTGACAGCGGCGCCGTCACTGGCCACCGGCCATGGTCCAGCCAGGGACGGCGGTCCGTCGCGTCGTGGGCGTCGATGCCCCAGAGGTCGCGCGCGGCGCGTTCCATCAGCGCGGCGCCAGGGCGCACCGCGGCCAGCGAGGCATAAGGCGCGGCACTGGACGCCAGGAGCAAGCCGTCCGCTTCTTCATCCAAAAAGGCGGCATGGACGAGGCCGGGCTCGCCCCATAGCCCCAGCAGGGCCAGGCGGGGTTCCGCTGCCAGCGCTTCGGGCAAAGCGGACCAGGCCTCGGCCGAAAGCAGTGTGCGACCGCTCGCGACAGAAGCCCCGCCGCGGATCAGGGCGCTGGCGCTCATCGGCCCACCACCTGGGCTGCAGCCGCCAGCATCGCCCCCATTGGCCCCGGCAGGCCGAAGCCGAGCAGCACCGCGACAAGCAGGTGCAGCCAGACCGGGCCCAGCGTGGACCAGGCACCGCCATGGGGCGTGGCCGATGCCGTGGCCGGCCCGAAGCACAGCTGCGACAGCGCGGCGACCAGCGCCACCCCCGCCGTCAGCAGCCCGAGGCCCAGCGGCACCAGCAGCCAGGGGGCGGCGCCACCGGCCAGGAAAACAAGCTGTACCTCCGACACCATCAGCGGTAGCGGCGGCATGCCCGCAAGCCCCGCAATAGCGAACAACAACCCCCAGCCGAGGGCAGGATGCGACGTCACCAGCCCCGAAATGTCAGCGATCTTCTGGCTGCCCTTCAGCAGCACGGCCCGGCCCACGGCATAGAACACGGCCGATTTCAGCAACGAATGGCCCAGCATATGCAGCAGGCCCGCAGCCGCCCCGCCAGGCAGCGAGAAGCAAATCGCGGCGATGCCGATGTGCTCGATGCTACTCCAGGCGAACAGCCGCCGTGCATCCCGTCGGCGCCACAGCGCCAGCGACGCCAGCAGCAGCGACGCCAGCCCCATACCCATCAGGAAGGGCCAGGGCGCGATTGCGACCGGGTTCAGCGCGATGATGCCCCCAGTGCGTAGGATGGCATGCAAGGCGGCGTTCAGCAGCAGGCCGGAGAGCACGGCGGAAATCGCTGTTGGCCCCTCGGCATCAGCATCTGGCAGCCAGGAATGCAGCGGCACCAGCCCGGCCTTGGTGCCGTAGCCGACCAGGAGCAAGACCATCGCCAGCGAAAGCAGCCCGGGGTCGGCCTGGGCAGCGACGGTACGGAGTGCCTTGATCGACAATGCGCCTTCAGGATCATCCATCAGGGGCCGTGCGGCCATCGCCAGCACGATGGTGCCGAACAGCGCCAGCGCGATGCCGACGCCGGCGAGTACGAAGAATTTCCATGCGGCCTCGATCGCCGCCGGCGTGCGATGCACCGCGACCATCAGCACGGAGGCCAGGGTGGCGATCTCTATCGCGACCCACATCACGCCGAGATTGTCGGCCATGAGCGCGAGGCTGTTGGCACCAAGAAAAATCTGGAAGGCGGCGTGGTAGGCGCGGGCGGCCAGCGGGGGAAAGCCCTCGGCCTGCACCGCGCCCAGCGAATAGACCGCCGCGGTGGCGCCGATGAAGGCGCCAAGCAGCAGCAACGGCCGGTTCAACCCATCCAGATGCAGCAGTCCAGCCACGGGGGCGGGGCCGAAGACGACCACGACGGCCAGCAGCAACCCGGCGATGGCCGCGGCGGCATTGACCTGCGCGCCCAGTTTTTCGCGTGGCAGGAAGCCCAGCGTCACCGCCACGCTCCAGTGCAACACGATGAGCAGCGCGCAAAAACTCATCGCCTTTCGCCCCGGTGATCTTCCAGGAAGGCGACATCCAGGCTGTCGAAGCGTTCGCGTATGCCAGTCAGGAACACCCCCGCGACCAGGGCAAGAACCAGCACCAGGGCGGCGGTGGACAGTTCCACGATCAGGGGCAGACCCTGTACGCCGACGGCTGCCAGGATCAGACCGTTTTCCAGGCTCATCAGCCCGATCACCTGGCCCATGGCATTGCGCCGCGCGATCATCACCAGCATGCCCAGCAGCACGATTGAAAGCGCCACGGCCAGGTCCTCGCGCGCCAGCGCCGATCCACCCGCCGTGACCGGCAGGGCCACGACCAGGGCCAGCGCCACCAAAGCGACGCCGGCGATCATCGACGGGCCGATCCCTAGCGCCGTCTGCACGCTGCGATGCAGCCCGAGCCGCCTGACCAGTGTGGACAGCGCCCAGGGGATCAGCACGGCCTTTGCGACCAGCGCGATCACCCCTGTCAGGTACAGCCCGGCCGCCCCCTGCACCCAGCCCTGCCAGAGCGCCGCCAACCCCAGCAACGCCCCCTGCGTCGCCAGCGCCGCGATCAACGCCGGGACGCGACGCTGATACAGCAGCACGAAGGACACCAGCAGCATCCCGCCCGCCAACGCATGGGCGATATCGAAGGGGACCTGGCCGAACTGCATCAGAGCAAGCCGATACTGACAAAGAGGAACAGCGCGCCGAGCAAACCGAGCAGCAGCGCGGCCCCCAGGAACTCGGGCACGCGAAACACGCGCATCTTGGCGATGGCGCATTCGAACACAGCCAGCGCCAGCGCCAGCCCGCCCAACTTGGCGCCGAAGGCCAGCAATCCCAGCACCCAGGCCAGCGGCCCCGCGCCGGCGGGCGCCATGCCCAGCGGCGCGAAGATCGCGGCCAGCAGCGACAGCCACAAGGTCAGCAGCAGAGCCGACTGATATTCCCACAAGGCCAGGTGGCGGCCGGAGGCCTCCAGCAACATCGCCTCGTGCACCATGGTCAGTTCCAGATGCGTCGCCGGATTGTCCACCGGGATGCGCCCATTCTCCGCCAGCGCCACGGCGGCCAGCGCGACCGCCGCGAGCAGCAGCGAGACGCGGATGCCGAGCTCTCCCTCGGCGAAGGCGGTGGCGATGGCATCAAGATTGGACGATCCGGCCAGGATCGCGCAGCACAGGGCAACCACCAGCAGGGCGGGTTCTGCCAGCGCAGCAAATGCCATTTCGCGCGCAGCGCCCAGGCCACCGAAAGCGGTGCCCGCGTCCATCCCCGCCAGCGCCAGCGCGCCGCGCGCCACCGCCAGCAGCCCGGCCAGCACCAGCAGGTCAGCGACCGGGGCCAACACCATGCCGCGGGCGAACGACGGCACCAGCATCACCGCCACGATGGTCGCCGCGACCGCGACGTAAGGGGTCGCAAGGGTAACGACTGAAGCACTTTCCGCCACCACCGGCTGCTTGCGAACAAGCTTCACCAAATCCCGCCAGGGCTGCAGTGGCGAGGCGCCGCGGCGGCCCAGCAGCCGCGCCTTGAACCAGCGCACCAGCCCGACAACAACCGGCGCCAGTGCCAGCAGCAGCGTCCCGTGCAGCACCTGGGTCAGCACGCCGACGAAAGCCGTCACGCGCCGGACTCCAACCAGGCGATCAGCGCCAGTAGTGCAACCACGGCACCAAATGTCAGGGACAGGCATTGTCGCAAGGTCATGTCGCGCAACCGGTCGGCACGATCCGCGGTCACATCTCTCAGCTTGGCCAGGGGCGTGAGCATCCAGGCGAAGGACGGGTCGGCGAAACCGGCGTCGATCCGCGCTGGGGTGGCTTCGCCCGGCTCAGGCATCGCCACCGTTTCGCGCGCACCCAGCAGGGTGGCCCCCAGCATACGCCGCAAGGGCTGGGCGAAACCGGCCGCCGAAGGCTGCGCCAGCGGGTCGCCGCAGGGCAGGTCGGGGCCCGCCGGGATAAAACCGCAGCCCCAGGCCGGGCCGATCGCATGACCCGCCGGGGCGTGCCTGGTCATGAGCCAGACCAGCCCGGCGATAGCGACAACCAGCAGCAAGCCGACCAGCGGGGCTGCATAGGCCGTGGCGCCATCACCTGGCCAAAGCGCGAAAATCCCCGACTGCGTTCCGGGGGCTTGGCGCACCGCCTGGCGCACCGCGTCGGCGCCCAGGCTCAGCAGCGGCCCCGGGATCAGCCCGAACACCAGGCTGGCTGCAGCACAGCCGGCAATCGCGGCGCGAGCCAGCGGCGGTGCCTCCATGGCCGCGGCGGACCGCGGGCCGCGCGGGCGGCCGAGGAACACCAAGCCGAAAAACCGCACCATCGCCGCCGCTGCCAGGGCGGCAGCCAGCCCCGCCAACGCGACGCTCGCGGCCAGCGTCACTTGCAAGGGCAGGGGACCGATGCGCCAGCCGGCCAGCATGGACTGCAGAAGCAGCCATTCGCCGGAGAAGCCTGCCAGTGGAGGCAAGGCGGCAGCCGCCGCCGCGACCACCAGGGTGCAGCCGGCGGTAAACGGCATGGTGTGGATCAGCCCGCCGAGGCTGTCGATCCGCCGCGAACCGGCCCCGGTCAGCACCGCCGCCGCCGCGAGGAACAGGCCGCATTTGAACACGGCGTGCCCCAGCGCATGCAGCAGCCCCGCCCCCATCGCCAGCGCCGAGAGCGCGCCGAGGTCGGCACTGCGGAAAATCGCGGCAAGGCCAAACGAGGCGGTAATCAGCCCGACGTTCTCGATCGTGGAACAGGCGAGGACAACCTTGGTATCGGTTTCCAAAGCCGCACGCAGCGCGCCCAGAACCGCTGAGGCGACGCCCACCACCAGCAAAGGCACCCCCCACCAAAGCGGCTGCGCCGGCCCCGCGCAATCCAGCAGCAGCCGCGCCATGACATACAGCGCGACCTTCACCATCGCCGCCGACATCAGGGCCGAGACATGCCCCGGGGCCGCGGGATGCGCCAGCGGCAGCCAGCCATGGAGCGGTACCAACCCGGCCTTCCCGCCCGCGCCTGCGAGAACGAGGCCCAGAATGACCGCAGCCCTCCAGCCCTCGGGCGGCGCGGCGCGTAGAGCAGCGAAGCCGACTCCGCCCCAGAGCCCGAAGGCCGCCGCCAACATCAGGCCGGAGGCAAGTGCGAAGCCGAGATACAGCCCCGCCGCTCGGCGGTTTCCAGCATCGGCATGGCCGTAAGCGACGAGCACAAAAGAGGCGAGCGACATCGCCTCGAACCCCAACAAAAGTGTCAGCCCGTCGGCGGCCAGCAATGTGACCGCCATTGCCGCGAGGAACAGCGGAAAGCCTGCCACAACGCGCGGTGGGGCCGCGCCCGCCTCGGCCATGGCATAAAGTGCGGATGCCGCCCCGGTCAGTCCCAGCAGCAGCAGGAACCAGGCAGACAGGCCGTCGAGGGCGAAAGCCAGGCTCATTCCGGGCGGGCCGATGGGCAGCGTCAGCGTGGCGACGCCCCCCTTGGCCAATGCCACCAGCGCTACCACGGTGAAACCTAGCGACGCCAGAACCGTGCCACCTGCCACAACGACGCCGCGCCGCGGCATCGCTGCGCCAGCGCTACCCAAGAGTCCCAGCCCCAGGACCAGCGTCAGTGCCAGGCTCAGCACAGGTAGGGAACGGTCACCATCGGTGATGAGTCTAGCACCCGGGGGCCGCATGGCCAGCGGCGGCAGCCAAGGGTTCCGAACAATAGGTCACTGTGACTTATCGAGTGGCTTCCAGCCCAACACACGAAATCAAAAAGCGTCGAGAAAAACGTCTCGTGGCATTGGAAGTCTGCTCACCGGTGGCGGTGTCGCTGCGGCTTTGCTCGCCTTCGCCGCCCCCCCCGCAATCGTCCAGACCATGCCGGGGATTTGGTGGCGCGGCCCCTCCTGCTTCCCCGCCCGGTCTTCAGCAGTCTTGCCGCGGTCAAACATGGCAGCCGCCAATTCGGCGCCACGACCGACGGTGAACTGCGCGCCCAAGTGTATCCCGCCAGCGCCTTCGTGGTGCAGGACGGTCTGATCGAGGCCGTCACACCGTCAGCCATGACTTCGTCCGCAAGCAGACAACCTTCGCCCTCGCCTCGGCCACCTGGCCCAAGGCGACCAGTTGTGCCGATTCCGCCTGTTCGGTGATGGAGGCTTGCTACCGCGTCGCCTTCAAGGTTTATGATGAAATCGCCGCGTGCGATGCAAAGCTCAAGAAAGTCACTGACCTCATGATGACCTTCCGGGACCTGGAACTGCAGCGGTTCTGTGTCGTCGAGAACACCAACGACAGCTTTGCCCGTTCCATGCAGGCCCAGGCCCAGACCCAGGCCCAGGCCCAGACCCAGACCCAGGCAAAGGCGGCCGCGGCCTCTCCGGTCGCCGCCCGGGCGCGTCGCTGACCGCATGGGGCCGCTGCTTGCCTTCAGCCGCGCGGTGGACCGCGTTGGGCATGTCTTCGGCAAGGCGGCCGAGTGGATGGTCGGGCTGGCCTGCGCGATCAGCGCGGGAAACGCCGTCGTCCGCTACGGCCTGTCCATGTCATCCAATGCCTGGCTGGAGGTGCAGTGGTACCTCTTCGCCGGCACTGTGATGCTCGGCGCTTCCCACACGTTGCTGCGGAATGAGCATGTCCGCGTGGACCTGGTCTATGGCTCCTTGAGCGAACGCGCGCGGCTTTGGGTCGATGTGCTCGGCATCATCTTCTTCTTGATGCCGGGTATGCTGCTGCTGACCTGGATGACATGGCCATTCTTCCTTGATTCCTGGACCCGGCAGGAAATTTCGAGCAATGCCGGTGGGTTGCTCCGCTGGCCGGTGAAGCTGGTCCTGCCGATCGGTTTCGCCATGCTCTGCCTGCAAGGCCTGTCCGAACTCATCAAACGCATCGCCCTGCTGCGCGGCGACAAGCCGGACGTTGAGATCGTCGTCGCCTACGAACGCCCTGCCCAGTGATTCGGAAGACCGCCGCCCCATGAATGTCGAGTATATGCCGGCGCTGATGTTCGCCGGCCTGGTGGTGTTCCTGCTGATTGGCTTTCCGGTGGCTTTCTCGCTCTGCGCGGTCGGGCTGTTCTTCGGCTTTGCCTCGATCGAGATGGGTTTTTTCCCCGCCGCCTACCTCGGCAACCTGCCGCTGCGGGTCTTCGGCATTCTGTCGAACGACCTGCTGTTGTCGATCCCCTTCTTCACGCTGATGGGCGCGATCCTGGAACGCTGCCGATTGGCCGAGGATTTGCTGGAAGGCACCGGCCAGTTGTTCGGCAAGGTGCCCGGCGGGTTGGCTTATGCCGTCATCCTGGTCGGTGCTGTGCTGGGCGCCATCACCGGGACGGTGGCTGCGTCGGTCATTGCCATGGGCATGATCTCGCTGCCGATCATGATGAAGTATGGCTATGACATGCGGATCGCGACGGGGGTGATCGCGGCATCCGGCACCATCACCCAGGTCATCCCGCCCTCGCTGGTGCTGATCGTGTTGGGCGACCAGTTGGGCAAGTCGGTGGGCGACATGTATGCCGGCGCCATTGGGCCCTCGATCCTGCAGATCCTGCTCTTCCTGGCCTTCATCGCCGGTGTCTCGATCTTCCAGCCACACAAGGTGCCGCCGCTGCCGGATGAGGCGCTGATGACGCGCGGTTGGCCGCTGTACTGGAAAGTCGCCAAGGGCATGGTGCCCTCGATCGTGCTGATCTTCCTCGTGCTCGGTACCATCTTCATGGGGCTGGCGACACCGACCGAGGCGGGGGCCATGGGCGCTGTCGGCGCGGTCGGCCTGGCCTGGATGAACCGGACGCTGACCTGGGCGCTGATCCGGGAAGCCATGGCGAATACCATGCGCATCACCTCCATGGTCATCTTCATCCTGATCGGCGCCACGGTATTCAGCCTGGTGTTCCAGGGCGTCGATGGCGGGCTGTGGATCGAACATCTGCTGGCGAAATTGCCGGGCGGTCAGACGGGCTTCCTGATCTTCGTCAATATCTTCATTTTCTTCCTCGCCTTCTTCCTCGATTTTTTCGAAATCGCCTTCATCGTGGTGCCGCTGCTGGCGCCGGTGGCGGCCAAGCTCGGCATCGACCTGGTCTGGTTCGGCGTGTTGCTCTGCGTGAACATGCAGACGTCGTTCATGCATCCGCCTTTCGGCTTCGCGTTGTTCTACCTGCGTGGCATCGCGCCCAAGGAAGTACGATCGGCGGACATCTACTGGGGCGCGGTGCCCTGGGTCGGTCTGCAACTCATCCTTGTTGCGGTGGTCATCCTTTGGCCGGAATCGGTGACCTACTGGATTGACCGCGGCACCGGCGTCGATCCCAGCACCGTCACCATACAGGTGCCGATGACCGACATGCCGGAAGACGAGGCGCCCAGCTTCCGCTGATTGTGAAGACTGAATGATGGACGTTGGGACACACGGCAGGATAAATTGTGTTGCTATGAACCACCGTCACACCCTGACCCTCGACCGCCTTGCTGGCGCAGAGCCTGTTGTGCCGAAGCGCAGCCTTCGTCTCCCCCGCAGATCGGAGCGTGGCATGCTGGACTGGAGAATCGGGCGGGGGCAGCGGGTCGAACTATCGCCGCGGCTGCGGCAGCGGCTGGAGCAAAGCCTGGCGGCGCCGCTCGACGCGACGCCGATTTGGTTCGAGCCAGCGCAGGCATCGCCGGGCTTGGCGGTCGGCGGTGCCGTCCTGCTCGGTCCCGCCGCCTTCGCGCCCGGCGGGCCGCCGCCGGTTGCGGTCCTGGCGCACGAGTTCGCCCATGTGCTGCAGCAGCGACGGCATCGCGCAGGTCAGCCGGCCTCGCCGACGCCGCTCATCGAAGCAGAGGCCTTCGCCGCCGCCTGTGCTGTAAAAGCCGGACAGCAGACCACCATCCGCGTGGCGCTTGATCCACGGGAGCCCGCCGCCTGGGGCGAAGGCGGCCACTACTACACCGTATACTTCGCGATGCTGGCCGCCGGCGTCGATGAAGGCGTGGCCCTCAGGACGGCCTTTTACTCACAGATGGGCGACGAAGTCTCCGACCTCGACGCGGTCAAGGCTGGCGTTGGCTACGTCATCCGGAAAGCCCAGCAGAAGGACACTCCCGGATTTTTTACGCTCATGGCGGATGCGGAAAACTACGGGCCGGCGGTGAAGCAGGACCCCTTTGTCAACCTCGACATCCAGCAAGGTCTGCACACCCTTACCGGCGAATTGGCCGAGTTGGAGACGCTCAAGCGCTTAGCCATCATGCTCAATGCCGACCCCCAGAAGATCGATTTCGGCCTTGCCATCCACGCCTTTGGCGACAGCTTCGCGCATCGCAACGGCGACTACATGTACAAAGGGCCAGTCGGCCATGCCGAAGACGGGCACGAGCCTGACCTGATCGGTGCGCCACGCGCCGAACTCTACGAACGCTATGTGCGCCTGCTCTACAAGACGGCGGTGTTCAAATTCCCCAACCGCAAGCAGCGGCCCGCCGCGGGCGGCAAGCCCGGCGCGCCGGGGCGCATCACCGAGGACGAAATGATGTTCGCACTCGGTGGCGCCGTACAGATCACCGGCTACAGCAGCGGCGAGGCCCATGAGAAAGCGGTGCAGATCCCCGCGATCCGCGAGGCCGCGAAGCGAGAGCTCGGCGTCATGCTCGCGGACTATGCGCCTGAGGAGCACGAGGATGACTGGCTTGGCCATGATGGCGATGATACGCGGCCCGAGCTGGTGACCACGATACACGTGAAGGATGCGCTCAAGCTTGGCGCGGCATGGAGTGAGGGCGCCTCGCGCTACTGCGCCGCAAACGGACTGGACGCGTTCAAAAGCGCCGAGGACTACATGCGCTTCAAGTCGACTTTCGCCAGCAGGGGCGCGCCCACCATCCAACTGGTGATGCCGAAATTCTGACGCTCAGATCATCGCCAATGCCCGCTTGCGGCGCGGCGCCGGAAAGGCCCGTTCCAGCGCCATCAGGTCATCTGCGTCCAGCTTGATCTTCTGCGCCGCCACATTCTCCCGCAAATGCGCGGCGTCGGTCGCCTTCGGAATCGCCAGCACCCCCGGCCTGCGCAGCACGAAGGCCAGCGCCACCTGCGCTGGCGCCACCCCATGCCGCGCCGCGACTTCGGCCAGGGCCGCGTGCCGCAGCAGCGCCCCGCCCTGGCCCAACGGGGAATAGGCCATCACCGGCATGCCCCGCGCCGCACAGAAGGGCAGCAGGTCGAACTCCACACCGCGCGCCTCCAGGTTCCACAGCACCTGGTCCGTCGCGCAGTGTCTTATCGCAGGGCCGAGTTCCTCCAGGTCCTCGACATCGCAGTTCGACACGCCCCAGCGGCGGATTTTGCCCGCTCGCACCAGGCGCTCCATCGCCTCCACCGTCTCGTGCACCGGTATCCCGCCGCGCCAATGCAGCAGATACAGGTCGAGGCGGTCGGTCCCCAGGCGCGCCAGGCTGCGTTCACAGGCCAGCGCCAGTGATGCCCGGCCGGCATTCTGCGGGTAAGCCTTGGAGACGAGGAAGACCTCCTCCCGTCGGTCCTGGATGGCTTGGCCCACCACCTCCTCGGCACCGCCATCGGCGTACATTTCCGCCGTGTCGATCACGGTCAGGCCAAGGTCGAGGCCAAGCCGCAGCGCCGCCAGCTCGGCCGCCCGGTCCGCCACCCTCTCGCCCATATGCCAGGTGCCCATGCCCAGGGCCGGGGTGGTGGCGCCATCGGGCCAACGGATCGTTGTCATGACAGGGGTCCTCCGGGGGGAGTATGCTCCAGCCATGATCCGCTTCGCCATCCTCTTCGCCCTCTTCGCCCTCCTCGCCAGCCCGGCGCTCGCGCAGGATGAAACCATCGGCCCCTGGCGCCTGGCTTGCGTGACCGACCGCATGACCGACCGCGCCGATTGCCGGCTGTATCACCGCGACTGGGTGGAATCCCCGGCAGCCGGACGCCCGGGCCTGGCGCTGGAAATTGTCGATCGCGGCGGCCGGGCTGTGCCGGTGGTGACCGCCCGCGACCTGGGCATGGAGGCCGCGGCGCGCGGGTTGCAGGCGTTGACCGGCACCGCGCAACTGCGCTTTCCGCCCAACCGACTTTTCGACATGCCCTGCGGGCTTGAAGGGCGGAGCCTGGTCTGTGCCCCACGCACCGAAGACGCAGCACGCGCCGCCGACGAGGTCTTGGGTGCTGACCGGGTCCTGGTTCGCATGGGCGGCTTGGGCAGCGGCAGCCCGGTGGAGCCGACCGAAATCCGACTGATGGAGACGCGCGCCGCCATCGCCCGGCTGCGCGCCCGGCAGCCGGAAGGCGCGGCCACCCCGGCCCCCGCGCCCGGGCTTGAACTGCGCGATATCCTGCAACGGTTTCAGCGGCTGATGGGGCCGTGAGACGGCGGCTGCATCCAACCCTGCCCGCCGCGCGTATCGCTGCATGAGCAACGCCCTTCTGCAGGCCGTGGCCGCGGGGGACCGTGCCGCGCTGCGAACCTTGTATGATGCTGAGGCGCCCCGCCTGTTCGGCGTGGCGATGGCCATCCTGCGCGACCGCGATGCCGCGGCCGACGCTGTCCAGGACGCGTTCGTGAAGATCGCCGGCCGCGCCGCCCAGTTCGACCCCGCACGTGGCGAGGCGCGGTCCTGGATGGGCGGCATCGCCCGCCACGCCGCACTGGACCTGGCCCGCGCCCGCGGCCGCGAAATGCCGACCGACGACCCGGCGCTGGGTGACACGCCGGTGGAACCCGAAGCGCTCGACCAGGTCCTGGCCGGCGAGGCCGGCATCCGCCTGCGGGCCTGCCTGGCGCTGCTGGAGGCGAGGAACCGCGAGGGCATCATCCTGGCCTTCGTCCATGGCCTGTCGCACGCCCAGGTGGCCGCGCGTCTGGCCCTGCCGCTTGGCACGGCGAAGTCCTGGATACGCCGCGGCCTGCTGCAACTTCGGGAGTGCCTGGCATGATCCCGCGCGACGAGCTGGTGGCGCTGGCGGCCGAATACGTGCTGGGCACGCTGGAGGCGCGGGAGGCGGCCGAGGTCGCAGCCGCCCTGCCGACCGATGACACCCTGGCCGCAGCGGTGGCTGATTGGGAGGCACGGCTCGCGCCGCTGGCCGATCTCGCCCCCGACGTCGCCCCCCCGGTAGACCTTTGGGCACGGATCGACACCGCCTTGTCGGCAAGGAGCGAAGGCGCCGCGTCGGCGCGGCCAGCCTTGCGCGTGATCGATGGCGTGGCGCCGATGCTACCGTTGCCGCGCCCCGCACCGCCGTCCCGGCTCACGCGCAACTGGGCGGTCGGGGCGACCGCCGTGGCGGCGGGGCTGGCGGCCTTCCTGCTGGTGCGCCCGCCGGCCGATCAGCGGTTGATGACCGTGCTGCTGACTAGCCAGGAACAGCCTGCTTGGCTGGTGGAATCGACCCGCGGCGGGGCGATCAGCCTGGCCAGCGTCAATCCCGGGCCGGTGGCGGCCGACCGGGTATTGCAACTCTGGGCGTTGCCGCAGGGGGCCACCGCACCGACCAGCCTGGGCTTCGTGCCGGCGGAAGGGCGGGTGACGGTCACCGCCCCAGCCTCGATCCGGCCCGAGCCCGGAATGCTGATCGAAATCAGCCTGGAGCCGCCCGGCGGGTCACCGCTGGGGCGGCCGTCCGGGCCGGTGCTGTTCATCGGGCGGCTGGCAGCGGCGCGGGGCACCTGAGGAGGCAGTCGTGTTTTTTTCGCGGTCACCGCATCCGGTCGCTGCCGCCCTCCGTAACGCTGACAGCGAGGCCAGATCGGTCGCGCCGTCGCCGTACGGAGAGAGATCATGAACCGCAGCACCCTGAACCTTGTTCTGGCCGCAACCGCGCTGATGGGCGCGGCGCCCGCTGTTGAAGCCGCCACCCTCATCGGCCTGACTGCCGACAACCGCCTTGTTCGCATCGACAGCACCACCCGCCGCGCTTCCGCCCCCATCGCCGTGCGCGGCACCGATGGCGCGCTGATCGGCATCGATATGCGCCCGGCCGACGGCAAGCTGTATGGCATCACCACCAACAACCAGATCGTCACCATCGACGCCATGACCGGCCAAGCAACCCAGGTCGCGCGCCTGTCGGAACCCTTCATGAGCGGCGGCCGCGCGGTGATGGACTTCAACCCCGTGCCCGACCGCATCCGCCTGATGGGGATGAACGGCACGTCCTTCCGCATCCACCCCGACACCGGGGCGGTCACCCGCGACGGCAGCCTGAAGTATGCCGCCGGCACGGCCTTGGCCGAGACCACGCCGCGCGTCACTGCCGGCGCCTATATGAACAGCATGGCCGGCGCGACCGCGACGACGCTCTATACGATCGACACCTCGCTCGGGCAGTTGAACGTGCAGAACCCGCCGAATGACGGCGTGCAGGTGGTGCGCGGGCCGATCGCCCCGACGCTGCCGGCCGGTGTCGGCTTCGACATCCTGACCGAGGGCACGACCAACACCGCCTTCCTGCTCGCCGGCGGCACGCTGCACACGGTGAACCTGGAAAGCGGCACGCCGACGGTGCTGGGGCCGGTCACGGGCCTGCCGACGGTGGAGATCACCGACATCGCCGCGATGCGCTGATCACGGCGCGGGGCGGTCGGCACGGCGCCGCCGCCCCGGTCGCGTTCAATCCGCCCGGATATTCCCCACGCGGATCACCTCCCGCCAGCGCACCAGTTCGGCTTCGATCAGCGCGGTATAGGCAGCCGGCCCCATCGCCCCCGGGATCACCCCGATCGCTGCGAACTTCTCGCGGATCGCGGGTGTCGCCAGCGCGGCCGACAGCACCGCCGCCCAGCGTTCGGCCACGGCCGGCGGGATGCCGGCGGGGGCCGAAAAGCCGAACCAGTTGGTCGCAACCACGTCCGGCTGGCCTTGTTCGGCAAAGGTCGGCACATCGGGCAGGGCGGTGCTGCGAGCGGCTTCGCTGGTCGCGAGCGCCCGCAGCCGCCCGGCGCGCAGATTGCCCAGCACAGTCGGCGTGCTTTCCATCAACGACGGGATCTGCCCACCCATCGTGTCGGTCATCGCCGGCGCCGAACCGCGGTAGGGCACATGCGTCAGCGTGACGCCGGCCGACCGCGCCAGCAACTGCCCGATCAGGTGGTTCAGCGTGCCATTGCCGCCGGAGCCATAGGTCATCTCGCCAGGCTTCGCCCGCGCCTGGGCGAGGTAATCCGCCAACGTCGCCCCCGAAAACGCAGGCCCCACCGCCAGCACCGAAGGGAAGGTCCCCACGAGGTGCAGATGGGTGAAATCTGTCAGCGGATTGTAGGGCACCTGGGCATAGAGCACCGGCCCGATGCCATGCGACGCGGCGCTGGACATCATCACCACATGCGTATCGCCCCGCGCCTTGGCCACCAGGTCGGCGCCGACCAGCCCGCCGGCACCGGGACGATTCTCGATCACGATCGGTTGGCCCAGGCTGCTGCCGAAATACTCGGCGAGGGTGCGCGAGAGAATGTCGGCCGCCCCGCCGGGCGGGAAATTCACGATCCAGCGGATCGGCCGCTCGGGCCAGGGCGCCTGGGCCAGGGCCGGCAGGGCCAGGAAGGGGGCGGCCAGAACGGCGCGGCGGGTCGATCGGATCATGCTGGAACCCCAAGGTTTTCCTGGGCAATTCAGCAAGATCGATGCCGTGGACGCATCCGGCGTTCCGTGGTTCGGTCGCACTGTCCCTACTGGAGCGCCCGATGGACCTGATTCTGCGCAATCTTCACCTGCCCGGTGCCCCCGCCACCGACCCCGCCATGGACATCGGCGTCAAGGACGGCCGCATCGCCGCCATCGCCCCGAACCTGGCGGCGACGGCGCCGGAGGAAGCGAACTTCGGCAACCGCCTCGTCTGCGCGGGCTTCATCGAGACGCATATCCACCTCGACAAATCCTGCATCCTCGGCCGCTGCGCCTGCGAGACGCAGCGCTTTCCGCACCAGGCCATGCAGATGGTCTCGGCGGTCAAATCCACCTTCACGGTCGAGGACGTCACTGCCCGCGCCGCCGGCACGCTGGAGCGTTGCATCTCCCACGGCTGCACCCGCATGCGCACCCATGTCGAGGTCGATCCCCGCGTCGGCCTGCGCGGCTTCGAAGGCGTGAAGGCGTTGATCGACGCCTATGCCTGGGCCATCGATGTCGAGATCTGCGTGATGCCGCAGGAAGGGCTGACCAACAATCCTGGCACCGACGAGCTGATGGTCGCGGCCCTGCGCAACGGTGCCCGCGTGGTCGGTGCCGCCCCTAATTTTGACAGCGACCGCGCCGCGCAGATCCATCGGGTCTTTGAGATGGCGCGGGCATTCGACGTCGATATCGACATGCACCTGGACAGCGGCGCCAGCCCCGAGGACCTGGACACGCTGCTGGTCTGCGAGCTGACCGAACGCTACGGCTGGGGCGGGCGCGTCGCGATCGGCCATGTCACCAAGCTGGCCGCCATGCCGCCCGCCGGCGTCGATACCGTCGCGCGCCGCATGGCCGATGTCGGCGTGGCCCTGACCGTGCTGCCGGCGACCGACCTGTATCTGGGCGGACGCCACCGGGACGCCGACGTGCCGCGCGCCGTGGTGGATGCGAACCGCCTGTTCGCTTCCGGCGTGCTCTGTTCGCTGTCCTCCAACAACATCCAGAACCCCTTCACCCCCTTCGGCGACGGGCAGTTGCTGCGGATGGCGAACCTCTACGCAACCGTGGTCCAGCGCGGTACGCCGCAGGACGTGGCCGATGTCTGGGCGATGATCACCACGGGCTCGGCCCGACTGCTGCGGCAGGGCGACTACGGCCTGGCGGTGGGCGGGCCGGCGGACCTGGTCGTGGTGGACGCGCCCGACGCGGACCAGGCGCTGCGCGGGATCGCACCCGTCCTGGCGGCCTACAAGCGCGGGCGCAGGACCGTCACGCGCGAGCCGGTGCGGTTGCATCGCCCGTAAGTGCCGCCCGGATTTGTGCCCGACGGCGGCTGCCTGCGCATGAATGCTGGCACTTGTTCGGGGTGCCTCAGCCGCCCGTGGCACGCGCCATGCGCACCACGAACTCGGTCACCAGGAACCGGTCTGGTAGCGCCTCCTTCATCGCCAGATGCGGCGGCAGGCCGGCCTTGTCGGTGCTGGTCGCCAGCGGCACGACGATATCGGCGCGCACGCCGAAGACCGCGTCGGTGTCGAGATACTGATCGCCCTCGGGGAATAACTCGGTCACCAGCGGGACGTAGCCCGGGGCTTCGGCGATCATGTGCAGATGCGCCGGGCGCCAGGCGTCGCGCGCCAACGCCGTCAGCATCGCGCCGGCCGGCCCGTCATAGGG
>JBBQHE010000033.1:0-26129 GCA_038323655.1 Acetobacterales bacterium
CCTGAACGCGCCGCGTCCCTATCCGGTCTCGGTCCGGCATGTGGTGGGGCAGTTGCTGCCCGACCTGATGATGGGCTGCCTGCACCAGGCAGTGCCCGATCGCGTGGCCGCCGAAGGCTCCTCCTGCCTGTGGAATCCACCATTGCGCGGCGGCGCGCAGGTCAGCGGCCAGGGCGCCGAACTGCCTGACTTTGAAGTCATCACCTTCAACTCCGGCGGCACCGGCGCGCGCATCGGCCAGGATGGGCTGGACGGCACGGCCTTCCCTTCGGGCGTGCGCACCATGCCGGTCGAGGCCACGGAAAACGTCGCCCCCGTGGTCTTCTGGAAGAAGGAGCTGCGCCCCGATTCCGCCGGCCCCGGCCGCACCCGCGGCGGCTTCGGCCAGATCATGGAAGTGGGCGCCAAGGGCGAGGCGGAATTCGCCATCAACGCCATTTTCGACCGCGTCGCGAACGCGCCAAAGGGCCGTGCCGGTGGCGGCGATGGCGCCGCGGGCTGGGTCGGGCTGACCGATGGCACCGTGCTGCGGACCAAGGGCTTCCAGACCATCGCCCGCGGCCACCGCCTGCGGCTGTTGCTGCCCGGCGGCGGCGGCATGGGCCCGGCGGCCGCGCGCGACCGCGCCCTGGTCGCGCGGGATGTCGCCGATGGCCTGGTCACCGACGCCGCGGCCTATGACTGAACTCTACATCGACGCGGATGCCTGCCCCGTCCGGGACGAGGCCTTCCGCGTCGCCTTCCGGCTGAACCTGGCCGTACATGTCGTCTCCAACGGCGCGCGCGGCATACTGCTGCCCGACAACCCGCTGGTGCATCGGGTCATCGTGTCGGACGGCGCCGATGTGGCGGATGACTGGATCGCCGAACGCATCACCGACCGGGATGTTTGCGTGACGCAGGACATTCCGCTGGCCGCCCGCTGCCTGGAAAAGGGCGCCCGCGCCCTGACCAGCAAGGGCCACCTCTGGACCGCGGCCAATATCGGCAATGCGCTGGCCGGGCGCGCCGTCGCCGAACACCTGCGCAGCACGGGTGGGCGCACGGGCGGCCCTGCGGGCATGACCCAGGCGGACCGGTCCAACTTCCTCTCAGGCCTGGATACCGCCCTGCGCGCGGCGATGCGCCCCACACCCAGGCGCATGGTGGTGCCGCCCGGCGGGTTTTGACGGCAGCCCTGCCCCTCAGCCCTTCCCGCGCAGGGTGGACCGGCCGCCGTCCACCGCCAGCACCTGGCCGCTGATCCAGCCCGCGTCGGGCGAGAGCAGGAAATCGGCCAGGGCGGCGCTGTCCTCCGCCTCGCCCAGGCGCGGGATCGGGTGCTGCTTGGCGATGGCCTCCGCCATGGCGGCATTGCCGGTCAGCGGGGCTGCAATGCGGGTGCGGGTCAGGCTGGGGGCAATGGCATTGATGCGGACCGCGGGGGCCAGTTCCGCACCCAGCGCCACGACCAGCCCCTCGACGCCCGCCTTGGCGGCGGCAATGGCGGTATGGCCGGGAAAGCCGGCGCGGGCGGCGACACTGCTGAACAGCACGACGCTGCCCTGGCCCGCGGCGAGTGCCTCCGCCGTGGCCTGGACGCTCAGCATCGCGCCCAGCGTATTCAATCGATAGGCATCGAGCATATCGGCCTCGGTCGTGCGCTTCAGCGGCTTCAGCACGATCGAGCCGACGCAATACGCAAGCCCCGAGAGCGGTGAGCCCGCGGCGGCAAGGGCCGCCTTCAGCGAGGCAGCGTCCAGCGCATCGGCGACGGCGCTCGGCGCGCCCAGGGCCGCGGCCAGGACGCCAAGCCGGGTCGCGTCGCGCCCGATCAGGAACACCGCCTGCCCGCGCGCGAAAAGCCGGCGGGCCAGCGCCTCGCCAATGCCGCCTGTCGCACCCACCACCACCACCGGTCCGGCCATGCCCTCGTCATCCTTCGTCAAAACCCCAGCCCATGTGGGCTGCCGCACCGCGGCGCTAACCCCCGCGAGGGAGACAGCAGGCCCCGGGCGTGCGAGGCTCCGACCATGCGTCAGTTGCTGCTGCTCCGCCACGCCAAGTCGTCCTGGGACGATCCACGCCTGTCCGATCACGCGCGGCCGCTGAACACGCGCGGGCGGCGGGCGGCCGCGGCCATGGCGCGGGCGATGCGCGACCTGGGGCTTTCCCCCGACATCGTCATGGTCTCCTCCGCACGGCGCACCCTGCAGACGCTGGAAGCCCTGGCACCGCTGGAGGGACCGCCGGTGGTGGTACCGATGGACGACCTGTACCTCGCGTCCTGGACCAGCCTGTTCGACACCATCCGCAGCGTACCGGAAACCGCCCGCAGCCTGTTGCTGATCGGGCACAATCCAGGGCTGCACGACTTGGCGCTGGCGCTGGCGGGCACCGCCTCGATGGCCGCGGGCGGCGATGCGCTGCGCCTGGCGGAGGGCTATCCCACCGGCTCGCTGGCCGAATTCTCCATTGCGGTGCCCTGGGGGCGGATCGAGGCCGGCGCCGGCCGGCTGGTCCGCTTCCTGGTCCCGGCCGACCTGCCGGAGATGACCACGTGAGTGACGAAAGCGCGCCGATCGCGCCCGAGGACGCGCCCCCGCCCTTCGTGCTGGAACTTGCCCTGCCACCGGCGGCGGCGGCGCGGCTGGGCCGGCACCACGCGCTGGCGGCACGGCTCGGCCGCGGCAAAAGCACCGCCGAGACGCTGATCTGGGAGGACACGGCGGAGGGAGCGCTGGCGGCCGAGGGCCTGGCCATGCAGGCCCGGCCACGCGGCGACCGGCAATTGATCGTGACCTTGGACAAAGCCGCCCCGCCCGGCAGCCCGACCCGCGACAGCGACGCCGACCTGCCCGAGGCGCCGCTGGTGGCGGTCGCGGCCTTCGACGGCAAGCGCACCGCCTGGCGCCTGCCCGCCGGCGATGGCGAGGTCGTGGCAACGCTGCATCTGGGCCGCCTGCGCTGCGTGGCGGCCGAGGCGGAGGCCGCCCGGCTGCGGCTGGAAGGCCCGGCCGATGCCGTCCTGGCCGTCGCCCGGGCCCTGGCGCAGGACATGCCCATCCTGCCCGCCACGGTCAGCCTGCCGGAGGCCGCCCGCGCCCTGGCATATGGCCAGGCCCCACGCGACCGCAGGCGCGGCGCGCCGCGGCCCGACCCCGAGGCCAGCCTGGGCGAGGCCCTGGCCGAGGCGATCGGGCACCTGACCGAGGTGCTGCTGATCCAGGCGCCGCTGGCGCATGCAGGGGCCACGCCCGATGGCGTGCACCAGATGCGCGTTGCGGCGCGGCGTCTGCGCAGCCTGCTGCGGGTGTTCCGTCCGGTTGCCGACGGGCCAGGGCTGCGCGGGCTGGATGCGGGACTGCGCGATGTCGCGGCCTGCCTGGGGCCGGCGCGGGATTGGGACGTGTTCCTGGGCGGGATCGGCGCCGCGCTGGGCGAAGCGGCGGGGACCGAAAAGCGCGTCGTGGCCCTGCTGCACCGGGCCGAGGCGGAGCGCGATGCCGCCTATGCCACCCTGCGCCAGGCGCTTGAAGGCAGCGCCTGGCGTCTGCTGGCGCTCGACCTGGTCGCCGCCGCCCGGCTGCAGCCCTGGCGGGCCGAGGTGGCGGATGCGGCCCTGCTGGACGACCCCCTGCCGCCCTTCGGGGCCGAGGTCCTGGGCCGTCGATGGCGCCGGCTGAAGCGCGCGGCGCGGGATATCGAAACCTTCTCGATGGAAGCGCTGCATGCGCTGCGGCTGGACGCCAAGCGCGTGCGCTATGCCGCCGAACTGATGGCGCCGCTCTGGCCCGAACGCGCGACCCGACGTTTCGCACGCCGGATGGCCGCCCTGCAGGAAGCGCTGGGGGTGGCCAATGACGCCGCTGTCGCGCGTGATCTGGCAACGCGGCTGGGGCACGAAGGGGCGCGGCGGCGGGCGGTCAGCCCCTGGGCCATCGGGTTGCTCGAAGGCTATGCATTGGCCCGTGCGGCAGGGGCGCGCGAAGCGGCAATCATTGCGTGGAAGGCGGCGAAGAAAGCGCCGAATTTCTGGAAAATTGTTTCCGATCAATGACATATATCCTTATTTCACGGCGAAACATCATGTCATTCAGGGCATGGACTCACGCTCCCGTGCGCTGGTAGGAGGAAGCGTGTTGCATCGTCGTCGCATCTTCCGTCCCGCCGCTTCCCCTGCCCGCTGGCGTGGTGCTGCGACGCTGTGTGTTGCCGCCGTGCTGGCCGCAGCCCTGACCGGGCTGGGCCTGCCCTCCGCCTTGATGGGCAGCGCGCCGCGCGAACAGGATTGGGCCGCAGCCGCGGCCGATGTGCGGGTGGTCGATGGCGATACGCTGCGGCTGCGCGACCGGACCGTCCGGCTGATGGGGCTGGAGGCGCCCGAACGCGGCCTGCGCTGCACCGACCCGACCGGCCGCGGCTTCGACTGCGGGGTTGCGGCCGCCGAGGTCCTGGCGCGGATGCTGGCCGACCGGGACGTGGATTGTCGGGTGCGTGGCCGCGACAATTTTGGCCGCGCCCTGGGCGTGTGTTCCGCCGGCGGGACGGAGCTCAACGCGGGGCTGGTGACGGCGGGCTTCGCCCTGGCCGAGGGTGGCGGCGCCTCGGTGCTCGGCGCTGCGGAAGCAGCCGCGCGCCGCGACGGGCGCGGCCTCTGGGCACCAGGCTTCGCCGGACCCGAGGGCTGGCGCCAGCGCCGCTGAACTGGCGCCGCATCGGGTCCATACGTCCCGCGGGCCGCCCGATTTACACCAGGCGCCGACGGCGCGATGTATTGCGTCGCAACATGGTGGTGGGCCTCGGGCCGCCGCCGCCTCTGCCGGATAGGAAGCCTCCATGACCACCACGCCCAAGGGTTCGCTGACCGTCACGCATGACGGGACCAATCGCTCGGTGACCTTGCCGCTGCTGGGCGGCACCATCGGGCCGGAGGTCGCGGATATCCGCAAGCTCTACTCGGAGCTCGGGGTCTTCACCTACGACATCGGCTACGGCGGCACGGCGGCGACGGAAAGCCGGATCACCTACATCGACGGTGATGAAGGCGTGCTGCTGTACCGCGGCTACCCGATCGAGCAACTGGCCGACAAGAGCGACTTCCTGGAGGTCGCCTATCTGCTGCTGAACGGCGAATTGCCGAACAAGGCGGAGATGGCGGAGTTCCACTACGGCGTGACGCATCACACCATGCTGCACGAACAGCTGCGCCGCTTTTTCGAAGGCTTCCGCCGCGACGCGCATCCCATGGCCGTCATGTGCGGCGTGGTCGGGGCCCTGTCGGCCTTCTACCACGACAACCTCGACACCTCCGACCCCCGGCAGCGCGAGATCGCCTGCTTCCGGCTGATCGCCAAGGTGCCGACCATCGCCGCCTGGGCCTACAAGTACCGCGTCGGCCAGCCCTTCATGTATCCGCGCAACGACCTCGGCTATGCCGAAAATTTCCTCTACATGCTGAACGCGGTGCCGACCGAGCCGTACAGGTCCAACCCGGTGCTGGCCAAGGCGATGGATCTGATCATGATCCTGCACGCCGACCATGAGCAGAACGCGAGCACGAGCACGGTGCGGCTGATCGGGTCCACCGGCGCCAACCCCTATGCCGCCATCGCCGGCGGCATCGCAGCCCTCTGGGGCCCCGCGCATGGCGGGGCGAATGAGGCGGTGCTGAAGATGCTGGCCGAGATCGGCAGCCCGGAACACATCCCCGAGTTCATCCGCCAGGTGAAGGACAAGGACAGCCACACCAAGCTGATGGGCTTCGGCCACCGGGTCTACAAGAACTTCGACCCGCGGGCGAAGATCATGAAGGAGACCTGCCACGCCGTGCTGGGCGAGCTTGGCATCAAGAACGACAAGACCCTGGCGATGGCGATGGAGATGGAGCGGATCGCGCTGGAGGACGATTATTTCGTCAGCCGCAAGCTGTATCCCAACGTCGATTTCTATTCGGGCATCATCCTGAAGGCGATGGGCATCCCGACCGAGATGTTCACCGTGCTGTTCGCGGTGGCGCGGACGGTCGGCTGGGTCAGCCAGTGGAAGGAAATGATCGAGGATCCGGCCCAGCGCATCGGCCGGCCGCGGCAGGTCTACACCGGATCACCGGTGCGTGATTACACGGGCATCGCCGACCGGGGCTGAGGCCAAACCGCTCTTGCGGGTCAAATGTGATGGAAAAAGCGTCGCGGACCCGTCCGCGGCGCTTTTTTTTGTGCTTGCCGCGGCGGCGGCTGATTCTGCCCGGGCACGTTTACGCAGCAGGCGAGGGCGTCGCGGCAAGTCCCTGACTCCGCTGCGATCCGGCAGGACCAGTTACGTGGCCACCAACCCCGGACTATGACAAAAAGGCGAAGTGCAACCCCCGATTCACGCCCGAACGGTGGGTACCGGACAGAAAATCTTTCAGGAACAGTGCGGTTTCCTCTTGATAACATTTTCGTGAGCCTGTTTCCTTCCTTCCAGTCGGTTGCAAAGGCTCTATTTCATGCCCGTCAAAGGTGAAGTTCTCCCAGGTGAACGACCCAGTGCATCGCTGGACAGTCAGGTCCGCACGCGCCTGGGGCAATGGCCGCAGCGGCCACCCGGCTCGGTACCCACGACCAAGCAGCCGGGCACGTGGCTGCGTGGCCGGCCCGATCCGTCGCCGGTGCTGCAGCCCTTTCTGAAGTATCCGGGCGGCAGCCACATGCGGACCTTGCCCGATGGGCTGTGGCTGCACTTCGGCCCCGATCCGCATGAGCCCTACTGCGACATCCTGTGTGTCGAAGCCTGCTCGTCGATGACCAACCTGCTCGACAAGCGCTCCCGCTTCGCGCCCAACACCTCGTCGCTGATCGCGGTCTGCCCGCTGCCCTGGCTGCTGGCACCGGCCCAGCCCGAGGACCCGGTGCCGCGCTGGCGCCAGCTCGGCCTGTTCCGCAGCGAACCGGTCCGCCAACTCGCCCTGCCGGTGCGCGACATCCGGGTGCTCTATGGCCTGCGGCCGCGGCACTACCAGGGCTTCGCGGCCAATGCGATGCCCTATCCGCATGAGTACTTCTGCCCCATGGATGCGCTGATCGATGCCAAGAGCGCCGAAAACCCGGCGATGCGCGCCCTGATCGAGCGCGCCAGCGCTTCGTCCAGCTTCATGGTTCTGTAGGGACGGCACCGCAGCCCATACGCCTCGGCTGACGACCCGGGCCTGGCGGGCAGGCCGCCCGGACACCGCGCGCAGTCCGGCGCGGCGCCGCGGTGATGCGCCCCCCCGGTCGGTGATGCCGGCGCGTCCTGACGCCAGACCCTAAGGCTTGATCCGCCGAGGACTGTCGCGGAAAATTCATGGACAGCCCCTGCCGGCCGCCGAACGGCCGCGGTAGAGCACCGCGATCCCTGTCCAGGATTACGCCCCGATGAGCCGCACTGTCTTCCTGCCGCGACGCGCCGCCCTGCTGGCCCCCCTGGGCCTTGCCGCCCCGGCCCTGATCGGCCCCGCAAAGGCGCAGGGCGTCTCCGGCACGCTGGTGCTCTACACCTCTCAGTTGGAGCCGGACGCCGCGCAAACGGTCGAGGCCTTTACCCGCCGCCACCCGGGCGTGCGGGTGGACTGGCTGCGCGGTGGCACCAACCAGATCATGCCGCGGCTGCGCGCCGAGATCGCGGCAGGCGCACCCCGGCCCGACGTCCTGCTGCTGGCCGACAGCCTGACCTTCGAAGGGCTGAAGGCCGAGGGGCGCCTCCGCCCCTCCCCCGAGGTGGAGCGCGGCGGCACGCCCCCCGACCGGCATGACCCCGAGGCGAGTTATTTCGGCACCAAGCTGATCACCACCGGCATCCTGGCCCATGCCCGGGCGCCTTTCGTGCCGCGCTCCTGGGCCGACCTGCTGGATCCGCGGGCTCGCAACATGACCGCCATGCCCTCGCCCGCCGTCTCGGGAGCCGCTGCCATCCATGTGCTGACCCTGGCCCAGACAGAGGGCTTGGGCTGGCCCTACCTGACCCGCCTGGCCGAGTCCGGGCTGCAGCCGCGCGGCGGCAACGGCCAGGTGATGCAGGCGGTCGCTTCGGGCGAACGCGCCTTTGGCGTGATCATCGACTACCTGCCGATCCGCGAAGCCGCGCGCGGCGCGCCGGTGCGCTTCGTCTTCCCGACCGACGGCGTCTCGGCCATCACCGAGCCTGCGGCGATTCTGTCCACCGCGCGCAACGTCCCCGCCGCCGTCGCCTTCGTCAGCTTCCTGCTGTCGCGTGAGGGCCAGGACCTGGCCTCCCGCCAAGGCTTCCTGCCGGCCGATCCGGCCGTGGCACCGCCCGCGGGCTTCCCCGACCCCGCCAGCATCCGCGTCCTGCCCTTCGATGCGAAGCGGGCGCAGGCGGAAAGCGAGGAGGCCTTGCGCCGCTTTGGCACGCTGGTCGGCCAGTAACGCGGGTACCGCGGCCGGGGGGACACGCGGCGCCGGCGCCCTGTTCGCCCTGGTCTGGCTCGTGGTTCTGGCCGCCGTGCCGCTTGGGCGGTTGCTGGCCGAAGCCATGGGCTCGGGCATCCCCACCGACCCGCTGACATGGCGGGCGGCGCAGCGCAGCCTGGGGCTGGCGCTGGCGGCCACGGCGCTGTCCGTCACACTCGGCGCCAGCCTGGCCGCGGCCCTGCTGCTGCGTGACATACCCGGCCGCCGGGTGCTGCTGTTCCTGGCGATCCTGCCCTTGCTGGTGCCGCCGCAGGTCATGGCGCTGGCCGTGGCGCAGGTGGGCGGGCCGGCCTCGCCGCTGTTGCTGGCCTTTGACCTGGCGCCGCCGCTCGGCAGCCCGAACCTGGCCTATGGCCCCGCCGGCATGGCGCTCGTGCTTGGCGTGCAGGGCGCACCGCTGGTGCTGCTCGCGCTCGCGGCGCTGGTGCGAAGGGTGCCGATGGAGGCGGTCCAGGCGGCACGTTCGCTCGGCTGCACCCCGCAGGGCGCCTTGCGCCGGGTGGTCTGGCCCCTGCTGGTGCCGGGGCTTCTGGCCGGGGCGGGGCTGGCATGGCTCGCGGCCCTGGGCAATTTCGGCGTGGCCGCGGTGCTCGGCATCCCCGCGCGCTGGACGGTTCTGCCCGTGCTGCTGTGGCAGCGGCTTGGCGCCGGCAGCACCCAGGCCTTGGCCCAGGCGGCCGGGCTTGCGGTATTGCTGGCGTTTCTCGCCTTGCCGGGACTGCTGGCGCAGTTCCTGGCGGCGCGCCAGGTGCCGCTGCCGGAAGGGCGCCCCTTCACCCCGCTGCCGCTGGCTGCGGGCTGGATCTTGTCGCTGCTGGTGACGCTCTACCTGCTGGCCGTGCTGGGCGTGCCGCTGCTGTCGCTGGCCAGCACCGCGCTGGTGCCGGCGCTCGGCGTGCCGGCTTCGCTCGACACCGTCACGCTGCGCCATCTGGCGGCGGCGCTGGCCCCCGGGGCGCAGACCGGGCGCGCCATGGCCGTGTCGTTGTTGCTGGCCGGTGGGGCTGCGCTGGTGCTGGTGCTGGCGGCGGTGCCGGTGGCTCTGGCCTTGGCGCGGCGGCCGGTGCGGATCGCCGCTGCCATCGCCGACCTGCCGCAGGCATTGCCGGGGGCCTGCACCGCCATCGCGATGATCCTGGTCGTGCTGGCCCTGCCGGGTGGGGGCGCGCTCTACGGCTCGGCCTGGCTGATCGGGCTTGCGTATCTGACACGGTTCCAGCCGGTGGCGCTGCGCCCGGTCGCGGCGGCGGCGGCCAGGCTCGACCCGCGGCTTGACCTCGCGGCGCGCGGGATGGGGGCCGGGGCCTGGTGGCGGCTGCGGGTGGTCTGGTGGCCACCGCTGGCCCCGGCGCTGGCGGCCGGCGGGCTGGTCGTGGTGCTGCTGGCGGTGAACGAGGTCACGGTGTCCGCCCTGCTGATCGGGCCGGGGGCGGTCACGCTCGGCACGCTGGTCTTCAACTTGCAGGACGCGGGCCAGGCACCGCTGGCGGCGGCAACGTCGCTGCTGGCGCTTGGCGTGGTTGCGCTGCTGATGCTGGTGGCGAGCCTGGCCGGGCGCCGCCTGCCGGCCGGCACGCTGCCGTGGCGCCCCTGATTAGGCGCAGCTGATTTGGCGTCTTTGGCCAGCGCCCCCGGCCAGCACCGGCGGTCAGCCCAGCAGCGACCATACCATCCGCGCCGAGGTGATCGCGAGGAACACGGCAAAGGCCCGCTTCAGCAGCAGCGGCGGGATGCTGTGCGCCAGGTGCACCCCCCAGGGGGTTGAGATCAGCGACGCCGGCACGATCAGCGCGAAGCCGATCAGGTTGACGTAGCCCAGGCTGAACGGCGGCAGCCGCGGATCGCCCCAGCCGCCATAGACCATCCCGATCGTCGCCGGGATCGAGATGATGATGCCGAAGACCGAGGCGGTCGCGACCGCGGCCCGGATCGGCGTGCCGAACATCGACAGGATCGGCACGCCCACCGTGCCGCCGCCGATGCCCATCATCGCGCTGATCGCACCGATGAAGCCGCCCGTCGCCTGGCGCGCCGCCCCGGTCGGGAAGCGGTCGCGGAGTTTGAAGTCCACGCCCGTAAATCCCATGTTCACGGCGACCGCCAGGGCGATCACGGCAAAAACCGCGCTGTGCACCGCGCCCTTCACCATGATCGCGAGCAGCGTCCCCGCCAGCACCCCGATCGCGATGCTGGGCCAGAGGCTTTGCAGCAGGGCCACATCCATCGCACCCTTGGCCCGATGCTTGCGGGCCGATTGCAGCGAGGTCGGGATGATGGTGGCAAGCGAGGTGCCCACCGCCAGCTTCATCTGGATCTCGGGATCGACGCCGAAGATCGGGAAGACCACAAACAGCACCGGCACGATCACGATCCCGCCGCCGACGCCGAGCAACCCCGCCAGCGTGCCGGACATCAGCCCGGTCAGCGCCATGGCGGCGGCCAGCCCCGCGAGCCAGAGGGGATCGTACATGTGCTCCATGGCGGATCGGTCCGATAGACGCGCAGGGTCCCTGGCGCGGAATGTTGCACTGCGGCAAATTGGGCAGAGGCGCTGCCCTACACGTCGGCGCCCGCAGCGTCACCCGGGGTCGTTCCGCGTTTCGTGCAATCCTGGTCACACTTCGCAAGGGCGCCCATGCTGATCATCGACCCGCTGTTCTACGCCCTGGCCGTGCCCGCCTTCCTGCTGACCGGCATGAGCAAGGGCGGCTTCGCCTCCGGCGCGGGCAACCTGACCGTGCCGCTGCTGTCGCTGGTGGTGCCGGCACCGCAGGCGGCGGGGATTGCGCTGCCGATGCTCTGCGCGATGGACCTCGCGGGCCTCAAGGCGCTCTGGGGCAAATGGAGCGGGCGGGAGATGCTGGCGATGCTGCCGGGCGCGGTGCTGGGGATCGGCCTTGGCGGCCTTGCTTTCGGCGTGCTGCCCGAACGCGCGGTGAAAGGCATGATCGGGGTCGTGATCCTGGCCTTCCTCGCCCGCACATGGTGGCAGAAGACCCGCCCCGTGGCGCCGCCCAAGGCGACCCCTTCGCGCGTCCGCGGCGGCTTCTGGGGGATGCTGTCCGGCTTCACCAGCACCATCGCCCATGCCGGCGGGCCGCCGGCGGCGATCTACCTCTACCCGCTGGGGCTGGAGCGCCAGATGCTGACGGCGACCACCGTCTGCTTCTTCGGGGTGATGAACTGGCTGAAGCTGGTGCCGTATTTCTTCGTCGGCCAGTTGAACCCGACCAACCTCGTGACCGCGCTGGTGCTGCTGCCGCTGGCGCCGGCCGGGGTGTATTTCGGCATCTGGCTGGCCAGGCGGATCAATGACCGCGCCTACTACCGGCTGCTTTACACGCTGCTGGCGCTGACCGGCGCCAAGCTGCTGGCCGATGGGGTGATGGGATGAGATTGGGCATCTTGGGTGGCATGGGACCGCTCGCGGGGGCGCAGTTTCTGGCGCGACTGACCCTGCTGACACCGGCGCTGCGCGACCAGGACCATATCCCCTGCGTGCTCTGGTCCGACCCACGGGTGCCGGACCGCACGGCCGCGCGCCTCGGCCAGGGGCCGGACCCGCTGCCGGCGCTGGCCGCGGGGCTGCGTGCGCTGGAGGCCGCGGGTGCGACGGTCGTCGCCATCCCCTGCAACACCGCCCATGGCTGGTACGAGGCGATGCAGGCGGCCTGCCCGCTGCCGATCCTGCACATCGTCGATGCTGCCGCCGAGGACCTGCGGCGCCAGGGCGTGACGGAAGGCCCCATCGGGCTGCTGGCGACCGAGGGCACGCTTGCGATGCGCCTGTACCAGGACCGCTTCGAGGACGCGGGCTGGCCTGTCCTGGCCCCCGATGCCGCGACCATGGCCGCCACCGTCACCCCCGCCATCGCCGCGGTGAAGGCGGGACAACTCGCGGCCGCCGGCCTGCCGCTGCGGGCCGCCGCGGCCGCGCTGGTGGCGCGCGGCGCCCGGGCCATCGTGCTCGGCTGCACGGAAATCCCACTCGGCCTGCCGGAAGGCGCCTTGCGCGACAGCCTGGGCGTGCCGGTGGTCGATACCATCGATGCCCTGGCCCGGGCTGCGATCGGCTGGGCCGGCCAGGCGGGTCAGCCCCCCGCCCCGCAATAGCGGGGCGCCCTATTCCCAGGCCAGCGCCCCGCGGTAACGCCGGATCACCCGGCCTTCGTCGGCGATGGAAAACAGGTGCAGCCAGCCATTGTCGAGCAATTGGCGCACCGCCGGATGGGCCCGCAGCACGTCGTTCATCGCGGCTTCGGGTGCCTCGATGAATACCGACAGCCGCAGCGGGTCGTGCCGCAGCGTCACCCCGTCATGCACGGATTGCCACGGCAGGCCCACGCGCAGGTCGCCGCCCTGGCCTTCCAGCACGCCGAACCGCCCGACGACATTGTGCAGCACCTTGTTGCCGCTGCCGAAGGCGGCGTTGTCCACCACGGCGCCGTAGTAGCCAAGGTTGATCCAGTTCGCGACGACCATGGGCGCGGTCATGATCAGCGCCAGCACGCCGAAGCCCGCATCCTGTTGCCAGTCGTAGGAATGCAGGAAGGCCCGCCCGCCGAGGTCCAGCGCCTGGGTCCGGGCGCGCGGGGCGGCGATGAAGGCGGCGTTGTTCGCCAGCCCCCATTCGGGCCGCACCTCCGACCAGTCGCGGCTGCGCCCGACCAGTGCGGCCGCCAGGCCCGGGCCCGCCGCCAGGCCCAGCGCCGGCGCGCGCGCGGCCTGGCAGGCGGCGGTGGCCTGGGCGAGCCAGCCGCGCAAGCGCGCCATGTCGGGCGCATGGCTTTCGGGGGCGGTGCCGAACAGCGTCAGCGCATCGGTCGTGGTGTCATGCAGGGCACCCAGGAAGACCGTATCCTCGGGGATGGTGATGCCGCGCGGCACCAGCCCCGTGCGCACCTTGGGGTCGTTCATGATGGCGGCAGCGACGCGGGCGTTGGACTGCCCGCTGTGGCCGCCACAGGCGCCACAATCCAGCCCAGCCGCATGGGGGTTGTTGGCGCTGCTGCTGCCATGGCCGCAGAGCAGCACCAGACGGGCGAAATTGCCGGTCATGGACATGGCGCGCAGCACCGCCTCGGCCGCGTCGAGCCGCGCGGTATCGGTGAAGCCCGTGGCCCGCGCGCCCAGGCTCCCGGGCGCGATGCTGGGCTCCAGCCGGTCGAAGATCGCGGGGTCGAGGCCGGCCGCCCCCGCCGGCGCCGCGGCTCGGCCGAGGCTGGCGCGGGCGAGTTTGCCGGCAAACAGCAGACCCGTCGCCTCGACATGGGCGAAGCAGGACACGGCGGCCTGGCGAAACCCGTCCCAGACCGCGGCCAGGCGCCGGCGTTGCGCGCGGCCGGCGACGATCCCGGCCTGGTCGGCGGGGCTGGCACCGCCCACGGCTTCGCAGACCGCCACGCCGGGCGTCAGCAACACCGGGCATTGCGCCGCCCCGCGGCTGTCGCCCAGTGGCACATATTCGATGGCGAAGCCGAAGAAGCCGGCGAAGCCGATGGTGGCGACATCGGCCGAGGTCGCTTCCAGCGCGCGTCGAAACACCTCCGACCGCACATCGATGCAGAAGGCGGCCTGCGCCGCCGGCCGCGCGGGGGCGGCGACGGCCCCGGCCCGCGCCAGCAGCCGGTCGACCAGCCCACGCTGCCAGCCGTGTTCAAGGGCCGACTGCAGCATCGCATCCGCCGCAAGCCCGGCGCCCGCGGCGGCCGGCCGCGCGGCCCAGGCCGGATGCAGCCTCGGGTGCAGCGCGTGCAGCGCCGCATCCCAGGCGAGGCGGATGCACAGCAGGTCGCGCAGCGCGTCATCGGCTTCGTGCCAGCCGCGCTGCCGCATCCAGGCCGCCCAGCCGCCGACATCCAGCAGCACGCGGTGCAGGTAGTCGTCATCGCCCTGCGTGCCCAACCGCGCCCGCGCATCGGCGGCGGCGGCGCAGGGGTCTTGCGGCAAGGCTGCGATCCGCGCGCGGAACCCGCGCAAGCCCGCGACCTCGGGCGTCGCATCCAGGGCGGCGGTGGCGCGCCAGGCGTCCCACAGCCTGGCCTCGCGCCCCGGCATCGGCCAGGCGGCCTGGCCCTGGTCGCACCAGGCGGCGCAGGTCTTGCCGATCTCGTCGATCATCAGCCGCCGCACGCCACAGAGGTCGGCGAAGGTCTGGACGGTGGCGGCGACGGGCGGGCGGTCGGCCTGGGCCAGCGCGCGCAGCGTGGCGGGGGTGATGCCCGGCGCCCCGCCGATGGCGGCGGCCAGGTCCGCATCGGTGATGCGGCCATCGGCCAGGGCCGCGCGGTAGAAGGCGCGCGGCATCAGCATCTCGGCGCCGGCGACGCGGGCCATGGTGTCGCAGGCCTGATCGAAAGGCTGTTCCGCCAGGCCGAGGAAAGGGTTGACCGCGACGAAGTCCTGCAGTGACCACAGGGGCGCGATACGGGCACAGGCGCGGTCGAGGTCGGCGGCCAGGTTGCTGGTGGCGACGGGGCTGATGGCGACGTTCATGACCGCGCTCCCTTGGCCAGCAGCCGGTCGGCCATGGCGTTGATGTAGAACCCGTTGGACAGATGCACATGCAGCGCCCGCAGCCGCGGGCCGGGCGGCGCCCTCCGCAACCGCGACTGCAACACCACCAGCGCGGCGGAGCCCGCCAGGACCAGCCCGGCCAGCAACCAGCCAAGGACACCGATCTCGGCCGTGCGGGGCAGGGCATCGGCCAGCGCCCAGGCGGCGGCCGCCTGCAGCACGACCCAGGCCAGCACCACGCCGGCGCCGAAGCCAAGGTCCCGCCGCTCGGTCATGAAGGGGCCAAGCCCGACCAGCAGCATGGCGCCCAGCAGGATCACCGCGGGCGACAGGCCGGCGGCCAGCCCCAGCACCACGCCCAGCGCCGCGAGGCCACAGGCGCGCCAGGATGCCGCGGGCGGTGCGGCCTGGGCCATGGGTCGCGCGGCCTCGGCCACCACCGACCCGGCCGACAGGAAGCCGTGCGCCTTGTACAGCGCATGGGCCAGGATATGCAGCATCGCCGCCGAGAAGGCGCCCAGCCCGCATTGCAGGATCATGAAGCCCATCTGCGCGAGCGTGGACCAGGCCAGGCTCACCTTGATGCTGGTCTGCGTCAGCATCACCGCCGAGGCGAAGAGCGCCGTCGCCCCGCCGACCAGGATCAACAGGTCCATCGCGACCGGCGACTGCACCAGCACGTCGGCCATGCGCAGCAGCAGATAGCCGCCGGCATTGATGATGCCGGCATGCAGCAGGGCCGAGACGGGGGTGGGGGTTTCCATCACCTCGGGCAGCCAGCCGTGCACTGGGAACTGCGCTGATTTCAGCAGGGCGGCCAGCGCCAGGAACAGGCCGGGCATCCAGCCCCCCTGCCCCGCCGCGGCGTCACGCATCGCGCCGAATTCCAGCGTGCCGAATTGCGCCAGGCACAGCAGCAAGGCCACGACCAGGCAGGCATCGCCCATGCGGCTGACGATGAACTTTTTCCGCGCCGCCAGCACCGCGCGGGGGCGGTCGGGGTAGAAGATCAGCAACTGGTGCAGGCAGAGGCTGGTCGCGATCCAGGCCACCGCGAACAGAGCGAGGTTCCCCGCCACGATCAGCGCCAGCACGGCCGCCAGCGTCCGGCACGCCCAAGCGAAGTACCGCCCCTGCCCGGGGTCGCCATCCAGATACCGCCCGCTGAACCGCAGCACGATCAGGCCGATGAAGCCGACCAGCAGCAGCATGGGTGCCGAGATGGCATCGAGCCTGATACCGAGCCCGATGCCGGCCACCCCGGTATCGACGAAGACATGCGCGACCGGCCCGCCCGCCAGCAGGCCCAGCATCGCCAACACGGCGGCGGCAAAGGCGAGGCCCCCCGCCACCAGCGCCACCCGCGGCCCGGGGCGCAGGCTGGCGGCCAACAAAGCGACGGGGCCAAGGGCAACAAGCCAGGGCAGCATGGGGCGTCTCCGAAGGTCTGGGCCGGCTTACCGCCCGGCCATCTATTCGGAAAATACATTGTTTGGATGGTATTGTTCTGTCTGATAGAACAGTGCCATGGCCAGCCTGAACTACCACCACCTTCGCCACTTCTGGGCCATCGCCGAGGAAGGCAGCCTGACCCGCGCCGCCGCCCGGCTGAACATCGCCCAATCGGCGCTGTCCACGCAGCTCAAGGCGCTGGAGGACGCCCTCGGCCAGCCGCTGTTCGATCGCAGCTCCCGACGGCTGGCCTTGACCGAGGCGGGGCGCATCGCGCTGGACCATGCCCGCACCATCTTCCGCACCGGGGATGAATTGCTGGACACGCTGCAAGGCCGCGGCACGGCCACGCGAAGGCTCCTGCGGATCGGCGCCATCACCACCCTGTCGCGCAACTTCCAGATCGGGCTGCTGCGGCCGCTGATCGGCCGGGCGGATGTGGAACTCGTGGTCCGCTCCGGCACGCTGCGCGACCTGCTGGGGCAGTTGGATGCGCTGTTGCTGGACGCCGTGCTGTCCAACCAGGCGCCACCGCGCGACGCCGAAACAGGCTGGACCACGCAACTGCTGGACGAGCAGCCGGTCAGCCTGGTCGGCCCGCCGAGCGACACGCCCTTCCGCTTCCCCGACGACCTGCGGCACACGCCGGTGCTGCTGCCCTCGCTCGCCAGCGACATCCGGCGCGGCTTCGACCTGCTGATGGACCAGGCCGGCATACGCCCCATCATCATGGCCGAGGTCGATGACATGGCGATGCTGCGCCTGCTGGCGCGCGAAGCCCCGGGCGTGACACTGGTGCCGCCGATCGTGGTGTTGGACGAATTGCGCCAGGGCCTGCTGGTCGAACGCTGCGCCGTGCCGCGGCTGCGCGAAGGGTTTTTCGCGATCACCCGCGGCCGACGTTTTCCCAACCCCCTGCTGGACGAACTTTTTTCCGCGCCTAGACTTGGAGCCTCATCGAACGAGGCTTCGACATGACGGATGCATTGGGTTGGCGCGGCAAGATCGGGATCGTGGTGCCCTCCACCAACACCATCGTGCAGCCCGAATGCGAACCGCTGCGCCCGCATGGCGTCACCAACCACATCGCCCGCATCACCATCAAGGAAAGGCCGCTGACCAGCGACCAGGCTTTTTTGGAACATGTGCAGGCGATGCGCGACGGCATCGGGGCGGCGACCGACCAGGTGATGACCTGCGGGCCCACGCATCTGATCATGGGTGTCGCGCTGGAAGCCTTCTGGGGCGGCGTCGCGGCGGCCGATGCGATGCAGGCCGAATTGTCCGCGCGTGCGGGCGTGGGTGTCTCGATGGGCTCGACCGCGACGGTCGCGGCGCTGAAGCGCTTCGGTGCCAAGCGCATCGCGGTGTTGACACCGCACCAGCCGCGCGGCGATGCGATGGTGCAGGCCTATCTCGCCGAAGCGGGGTTTGAGGTCGTGCGGCTGACCGGGCTGAAATGCGCCTCGCCCAAGGCGATCGGCGAAGTCACCGCAGCCCAGCTGCGCGACGCGCTGCGCGCGCTGGACGGGCCGGATGTCGATGCGCTGGTGCAGGTCGGCACCAACCTTGCCGCCATCGAGGTCGCCGCGGAGGCCGAACGCTGGCTCGCCAAGCCCGTGCTGTCGATCAACGCCGTCACCTACTGGGACAGCCTGCGACGCATGGGCATCGAGGACCGCGTCTTCGGCCGCGGGCGCATCCTGGAGGAATTCTGATGCCGGGCCATGTCGCCATCGCCGGCGCCGGGCCTTCGGGCATGACCGCGGCGCTGTTCCTGGCACGCGCGGGTGTGCAGGTCACCGTGCTGGAACGCCACGCGCAACCCTTCGAAGACCCGCGGGCGGCGACCATCCATCCACCGACGATGGAACTCTACGCCGAAAGCGGCGTCACCGCGGGGCTGCATGCGCGCGGCATCGTGGCCCCCATCTGGCAATTCCGCGGGCGCGAGGAAGGTGTCGTCGCGGCCTTCGACCTCGGGCTGCTGGCCGATGAAACCCCCTACCCGTACCGGCTGCAATGCGAACAGCACAAGCTGGTGGAGATCCTGGCGGAGAAACTCAGCGCCTTCCCGCAAGCCCGCGTCGTCTGGGACGCCGCGGTCAGCGATGTGGAGCAGGACGGTGACGGCGTGACGCTTTCCACCAGTGCGGGAAAAATCCGCGCCGATTACGCCATCGGCGCCGATGGCGGGCGCAGCGTGGTGCGCAAGTCGCAAGCCATCGGCTTCGAGGGCTTCACCTATCCCGAACGCTTCCTGGTCATCACCACGCCGCACGACTTTGCCGATGATGGCTTTGCGATCTCCTCCTATGTCTCCGACCCGCGTGAATGGTGCGCCTTGTTCAAGGTGCCGGGCACCACGCCGCAGGGGCTGTGGCGCGTGGTCTTCCCGACCGACCCCGCCGCCGACGAAGTCGCCCTGCTCGATTTCGCCGCTGCCGAGGCCCGCCTGCAAGGGCTGATCCCACGTGGCGAAAAATACGCGGTGGTGCACACCAATCTCTACGCCGTTCACCAGCGCGTCGCCTCGGTCTTTCGCCGGGGGCGCGTCCTGCTCGCCGGCGATGCGGCGCATGTGAACAATCCGCTGGGCGGCATGGGGATGAACTTCGGCATCCATGACGCCGCCAATGCGGCCGAGAAACTCACAGCCGTGCTCAACGGCGCGGATGACGCGCTGCTCGACCGCTACGACCGGCAGCGCCGCCACGTCGCCAATGCCTTCCTCCAGGCCATGACCATCGCCAACAAGCAGAACCTGGAGGAGAAGGACCCGGCCCGCCGCCAGGAACGCCTGTCCATGCTGCGGGTCACGGCCGCCGATCCCGTCCGGGCGCGGGCGCATCTGCTCAAGACCGCGATGATCGAAGGCTTTCGCGCCGCAGCCGCGATCGCCTGAGGCCTTTCCGCGCGGCGGAGGCGCGTCCTACCCCAGGCGCATCAGCAGCCCGGCGATGCGCTTCACCAGCGGCGTCAGCAGCTTGCCCCCCAGATAATCCGTCGCGGCACGCTTGGCGGCTTCCGGCAGGGTCGGATAGGGCAGCACCAGCCCGGCCAGCGCGGTCAGGGGCATGGCGCGGCCGATCATCAGCCCGAACATCCCGGCCCAGTCACCGGCCCGGGGCGCCAGGACGGTGGCACCGACCAGGCGGCCGCGCCGGTCCAGCACCAGCTTCACGAAACCCGCCTCGATCCCTTCGGCCACGGCGCGGTCGTTTTCCGCCAGCGGCCAGCGCACCACCTCATGCAAGCGCCCGGCGGCGCGGGCCTCGGCCTCGGTCAGCCCGACCTGGGCGAGTTCGGGGTCGCAATAGGTCACCCGCGGCAGCGCGTCGTAGGACAGCCTGGCCGGCAGGCGGAACAGCATGGACCGGGCGATCAGCCCGGCGTGCTGGCTCGCGACATGGGTGAAGGCGCGTGGGCCGATGCCCGTGGGGTCGGCGATGTCGCCGGCGGCCCAAACCCTGCGGTTGCTGGTGCTGCGCAGGTCGGCGCCGGTGGCGATGCCGCGCGCGGTGGCGGCGATGCCGCCGGCGGCGAGGTCGAGTGCCGCCAGGCGCGGCGCCCGGCCGAGCGCCAGCAGCAGGTGGCTGCCGGCGATACGCCGCCCGTCGGCCAGCAGCAGCGCAAGCCCCTGGGGGTCGGGCTCGGCGGCGACGGCGGCGGTGCCTTCCAGGATGGTCACCCCGCCCCGCGCCAGGGCCTGACGCAGCCCGTCCACCGCCTCGGGGTCGTCCCGGCCGGCAATCGAGGCAGCGGCCTCGACCAGCGTCACGGCGCAGCCGAGGCGTGCATGCGCCTGGGCCATCTCGATCCCGATCGGGCCGCCGCCCAGAATGAGCAGGTGTTCGGGGGGCTCTGCCAGGTCGAACAGGGTTTCGTTGGTCAGGTACGGCAGGCCGGCGAGGCCAGGCAGGTCGGGCACGATCGCCGAGGACCCCGCAGCGATGACGCAGCGACGGAAGCGGATGCGCCGGGTGCCGGCCTCGATCTCGTCAGGGGCGGTGAAATGGGCCGATGCCTGGATGACATCGACGCCCATGCCGCGGAAGCGGGCCACCGAGTCGTTGGGCGCGATGGCGGCGATGGCGCCCTGGACATGCGCCTGGACCGCGGCCCAATCCACGCTGACGGGCCCGGTGTGGATGCCAAAGCGCGCGGCGTCGCGCGCGGCCTGGGCGGCGTGTCCGGCGGCGAGCAACGCCTTGGAGGGCACGCAGCCATAATTCAGGCAGTCGCCCCCCATCCGCCCGCGTTCGACCAGAACGACCCGCAGGCCCAGGGCAGCGGACAGGGCGGCCACCGAAAGCCCCGCGGCCCCTGCGCCGATGATGACGATATCCGTGCGGTCCATCGGGTCTGTTCCTGGCGGTTCGGGGCTGGCAGAGATGGCGGATCGGCCGGGCGGCGTCCATTGCGCGCGGGGCGGCACCGCCTGCGCAGGGTAACGGCGGTTGACGCGAAGCCCCTGCCCTACCTATACGCAGCCCATCCCGCCGGGGCGTTCTGCCGCCGGCTTTTTTCTGCGCCGGTGCGTCCGGCGTTTCGGTTTCAGGAGTTGCCGTCGTGAAGCGGACCTATCAGCCCTCCAAGCTCGTCCGGAAGCGTCGCCATGGCTTTCGCAGCCGGATGGAGACCGTCGGCGGCCGCAATGTGATCGCCAACCGGCGTTCCAAGGGCCGCAAGAAGCTCTCGGCCTGACGGCTCCGCCCGCCCCGGAGCCTGTCGGTACCCGGGGACCATGGGGGCCCGCACAACATGCCCGCCCAAGCCCGCCTGCCACGGTTGAAACGCCGCCGCGAGTTCCTGCTGGCGGCAAGCAAGGGCAAGCGCGCCGCCCGTGACGGGCTGGTGCTGCAGGCCCTGGCGCACCGCCAACCCGGTGCCGAACCGCCGTTGCGCCTCGGTTTTACCGTGACCAAGAAGGTCGGCAATGCGGTGGTCCGCAACCGGGCCAAGCGCCGCCTCCGCGAAGCAGCCCGCGCGGTGCTCGCAACCTCGCCGCCCGCGGGCTGGGACCTCGTGCTGATCGGCCGCGACGCGACGCCCACGCGCAATTTCGGCCTGCTGGTCGCTGACCTGCGCGCCGCGCTGGAACGCTGCGGCGTCCGGCCGAGGCTGCCGGCATGAGCCCCGCCGCCCACGCCCTGCGCGCCGCGGTAGTCACCTACCGCTGGACGCTGCGGCCCTTCATCGGCCCGCATTGCCGCTTCCACCCCCATTGCAGCGACTATGCGATGCAGGCCCTGGCCGAACACGGCGCGCTGCGCGGTGGCCTGCTGACCGTGCGCCGCATCGGCCGCTGCAACCCCTGGCATCCCGGCGGCTACGATCCCGTACCGCCGGCCCGCTTCACCTGCGACGCCCCGATCTGACGCGCACGACCCCAAGCCGAGAGACCGATGGACAATAAGCGCCTGCTTGCCGCGATTGCGATCTCGATCGGGATTCTGTTGCTGTTCGACGTGTACAACCGGCCGCAGCGCGATGCCGCCAGTCGTGCCGCCCAGCAGGCGGCCCAGGTGGCAGCGCAGCAGGCCGCACCACCCACCGCGACCGCCGCTGGCGTGCCGCTGCCGAGCGCGACGGCTTTGGCCGCGGGCCCCGCCACCGGCACCGACCCCGCCGCTGCCGTCGCCGCCCCGGCCGCGCGCCTGGCGATCGAAAGCGCGCGCCTGTCGGGCAGCCTCAACCTGCGCGGCGCCCGGCTGGATGACCTCGTGCTGCGCGACTACCGCGAGACGGTGGAAGCCAACAGCGCGCTGGTGCGGCTGTTCGCCGGGCGCGAGGACCTCAACCCCTATTTCGCGCAATGGGGCTGGACCTCGGCCGACAACCGCACCGCCGTCCCCGGGCCCGACACCGACTGGACCGCCTCGCCCGGCCCACTCTCCTCGGGCAACCCGATCTTGCTGACCTGGGACAATGGCGCGGGCGTGACCTTCCAGATCGCGATGAGCCTGGACGCCAACTACATGTTCTCGGTCGACCAGCGGGTTTTGAACCGCACCGACCAGGCGATTTCGGTCCTACCCTGGTCGCGCGTGCGGCGCGAACGCACGCCGCGGGTGGAGGGCTTCTACCTGCTGCATGAGGGCTTTGTCGGCGTGCTCGACGGGCGCCTGACCGAAACCAGCTATGCCGACGCCAAGACCGAGGCGAACAAGCGCCGCGGTGCGGCGCTGGAAGCCGAAAGCCCCGGCGGCTGGGCCGGCTTCACCGACAAGTACTGGCTGGCGGCGATCATGCCGGTCGAACAGGCCGCAGGCAGCCCGCGCCAGCGCTTCGCCTTCCGCCACATCGCCGAGGGCGGCACCGCGCCTGGCAACGACCGCTGGCAGGTGGACCTGGCCCCGCCGACCGCCGCCACCACCGCCCCGGGTGAGACTGCCAACATGGCCAGCCGGCTGTTTGCCGGGGCCAAGGAGGTCCGCCTGCTGGATGCCTATCGCGAGACGCTGGGCGTCATCGACTTCGACAAGGCGATCGACTTCGGCTGGTTCTATTTCATGACCAAGCCGTTCTTCTATGCGCTGGACTGGCTGTTCCACCAGACCGGCAATTTCGGCGTGGCCATCCTGATCTTTACGCTGTTCGTGAAGATCCTGTTCTTCCCGCTGTCGAACAAATCCTACAAGTCCATGAGCAAGATGAAAATCCTCGGCCCGAAGATGGCCGAGCTGAAGGAACGCTTCAAGGACGACTCCCCGGGCATGCAAAAGGCCATGATGGAGATGTACAAGGCGGAGAAGATCAACCCGGCGGCCGGCTGCCTGCCGATCCTGATCCAGATCCCGGTTTTCTTCGCGCTCTACAAGGTGCTGTTCGTGACCATCGAGATGCGGCACCAGCCGTTCTACGGCTGGATCCGCGATCTTTCGGCGCCGGACCCGACCAATGCCTTCACCCTGTTCGGCCTGCTGCCCTTCGATGCCCCCGCCTTCCTGCACCTGCCGGCCTGGGCGATCATCATGGGCATCACGATGTTCCTGCAGTTCAAGTTGAACCCGGCACCGCCCGACCCGATCCAGGCCAAGATCTTCGCCTTCATGCCGCTGATCTTCACCTTCATGCTGGCGGGCTTCCCGGCGGGCCTGGTGATCTACTGGTCCTGGAACAACCTGCTGTCGATCGGCCAGCAGTATTACATCATGCGGGAAGAACGGGCGAAGCGCCGGGTGGAACGGGCGCTGACCAAGGGCGCCAAGTGAAGCCACCTGCTGGCGGCAAGCGGCCCGCCGTCGGCGGGCATCGCGCCGGCGGCGGCCGCGCCTCCACCCGTCCCGCCTCGGGCGAGACGGCCAAGACCGTCATCAAGGCACCCAAGCCCAAGGTGACGCTGCGCGTGCGCGCGACCAAACTCGCCGTGCCGCAGGAACCACCCGAGCCCAAGGGCCCCAAGCGGCCCAAAGGCGCCTTCGGCACCCGCCCGGCCTGGATGAACCCACGTGCTGCGGAAAAACCCGAAAAGCCAAAGCCCCCGCCGAAATCCACCCCCGCCGACCCGATCGCCCCCGGCCCCCTGGAACCCGCGGCGCGCGAGGCCTGGCTCGACACCGGGCGGCTGTTGTTCGCCCGGCCCTGCACCTTCTTCTTCGCCGCCCAGCGCATCGACCAACTGCCCGAGGCCCGCGGCGCCGAAATCGCCTTCTGCGGCCGCTCCAATGTCGGCAAATCCTCGCTGATCAATGCGCTGACCGGCCAGAACGCGCTGGCCCGCGTGTCGCGCACGCCAGGTCGCACCCGGCAGTTGAACTTCTTCGACCTGGCCGAAGGCCGGCTCACGCTGGTCGACATGCCGGGCTACGGCTACGCCGAGGCCTCCAAGACCATCAAGGAGGACTGGCAGGGGCTGATGTTCGACTTTTTGCGCGGGCGGCCGACACTGAAGCGGCTGATGCTGCTGCTGGATGCGCGGATCGAAACAAAGGCTGTGGATTTCCAGGTGATGGACCTGCTGGCCCAGGCCGCCGTCGCCTTCCAGATCGTGCTGACCAAGATCGATGACGTGCCCGCCCGGAAACTGGCCGACAAGGCGCGCGAGGTGACGGGTTATGCAAAGATCCGCGCCGCAGCCCTGCCCGCGATCCTGCTGACCAGCAGCCAGGCCGGGACCGGCATCGCCGCGTTGCGCGCTGAGATCGCGACGCTGGCCGATTGAGAAAGGGCGGAACATGCGGCTGAAAAACAGGGTCGTGCTGATCACCGGCGGGGCCTCGGGCATTGGCCGCGCCATCGCCCTGCGGTTCTGCCGCGAAGGCGCGCTTGTCGTCATCGGCGACATCACGACGGATGTGCTGGAAGGCGGCACGCCCACCCATGACATCGCCACTGCCGAAGGCCTCTCCTGCACCTGGCTGCGCTGCGACGTGGCGGAGGAGGCCGATTGCGAGGCTGCCATCGCGCAAACCCTCGCCCGCCACGGCCGTATCGACGTGTTGGTGAACAATGCCGTGGTCCGCCTCGGCAAGCCGCTGCTCGACGTAACCCGCACGGAGTGGGACCGGATGATGGCGGTGGGGCTGACCGGCGTCTTCATGATGACCAAGGCCGCGGTGCGCGCGATGACCGCCCAGGAACCGCCCGAAGGTGGCTTGCCCGACGTCCGCGGCCGCATCGTCAACATCAGCAGCCAGCACGGCATGGTCGCGAGCCCCGAGGACATCGCCTACGGCACCGCGAAAGCCGGCGTGGTGTACATGACGCGCCAGGTGGCGGTGGACTACGCGGCCTCCGGCATCGTCTGCAATGCGGTGGCGCCCGGCAAGATCATGACCGGCAAAGGCGGCCGTGCGGTCGAGCCCCGCTGGGTGGACTACAGCCACAGCCGCACGCCCTGGCCGCGGCTTGGCACGCCTGCCGATGTCGCCGGGGCGGCGCTGTATCTGGCGTCCGATGACGCCTCCTACGTCACCGGGCACAATCTGCTCGTGGATGGTGGATGGATGGCCTTCTGATGACCTACAGCGTGCAACGCGACTTTTTGGGCTACGGCCGCACCACGCCCGACCCGCAGTGGCCAGGCGGCGCCAAGATCGCGGTCAATATCGTGATCAACTTCGAGGAAGGCTCCGAACCCTCGATCGCCGATGGCGATGCGGCGACCGAAACCGGGGTATCGGACGCCGCCGGCCCGCCGCGCGGCATCACGGGGCGGGATCTGGCGGCCGAGGGCATGTTCGAATACGGCGCCCGGGCCGGCTTCTGGCGACTGATGCGCATCCTGGCCGAGGCCGGCGCCCCGCCGACCATCTTCGCCTGCGCCCTGGCGCTGGAACGCAACCCGCCGGCGGCCGCGGCGATCCGCGAGGCGGGCCTCGACATCTGCTGCCACGGCTGGCGCTGGGAAAACCATTTCTCCCTGACCGAAGACGAGGAACGCGGCCGCATCGCCCGCGCCGTCGCCAGCCTGAAACAGACCCTGGGTGCGGCCCCCGATGGCTGGTACTGCCGCTATGGCCCCTCGGAGAACACGCGCCGGCTGCTCGTGGAACACGGCGGCTTTGCCTACGACAGCGATTCCTACGCCGATGACCTGCCCTTCTGGACCCGCGTCGGCGAAACGCCGCACCTGGTCGTGCCCTATTCGCTCACCAACAACGACGGCAAATATGCCGCCGGCATGGTGCATTCGGACCAGTGGTTCGGCCTCGTCCGCGATGCCTTCGATGTCCTCTATCACGAGGGCGCCACGGCACCGAAGATGATGTCGGTCGGCCTGCA
>JBBQHE010000034.1:0-25865 GCA_038323655.1 Acetobacterales bacterium
ATCGACCACTTCAAGGCGGTGAACGATGGTCACGGCCATGCTGCGGGCGATGCCGCGCTGCGCGGCATCGCCGCCTGCCTGCGCCAGGCGATGTGGCGCCAGGATGCGCTGGGTCGCGTGGTTGGCGAGGCATTCGCCGCCGTCCTGCCCGGGCTCACGCCGCAGGGCGCCCAGCCTATTGAGGACCGCCTGCGCCATACCATCATCACGGAGGTCGCCCACCCTGGCGCACCGGACCGCCAGTTGACGATGGTGGCGGGCATCGCGCCGGTCGGGACGGCGGGGCTGGAGGCGGCATTCAACGCCGCGGGCAAGGCGCTGTATGCCGCCAAGGCTGCAGGGCGGAATCGCACCCTGCTGGCCGGCTGACGCCGGGCCGGACGCAAAAGCAACTGGCCGGCCGGCAGGTGAAGCGGTAGCATCACGGCAACAAGAACCAACGGGAGAAACGACGATGACGGTCCTGGCCTGGCTGCGGCTTGCCGCGTTTGTTGTCTGCATCGGCCTAGCGCCCGGCTTCGCCGCGGACTATCCGCAGCCGCGAGAAGCCACCTGGGTCGCCCGTGATTTCCGCTTCCATTCCGGCGAGACGATGCCGGAAGTCCGGCTGCACTACACCACGATCGGCGAACCCACCGGCCAGCCGGTGCTGATCCTGCACGGCACGGCGGGGTCCGCGCGCAGCCTGCTGACGCCGACCTTCGCCGGCGAATTGTTCGGCGCGGGCCAGGCGCTGGATGCCAGCCGGTATTTCATCATCATCCCGGACGCGCTGGGCGCCGGTCGGTCGACCAAGCCATCTGACGGCCAGCGAGCGAATTTCCCGCGCTACAACTACGATGACATGGTGCTGGCCCAGTACCGGCTGGTGACCGAGGGGCTGGGGCTGACGCGGCTGCGCCTGGTGCTCGGCAATTCGATGGGCGGCATGCACGCGTGGGTCTGGGGGACGACCTATCCGGGCTTCATGGAGGCGTTGGTGCCCATGGCCTCGCAGCCCACCGAGATGGCCAGCCGCAACTGGATGCTGCGGCGGCTGATGGTGGAAACGATCCGCCGCGACCCTGGCTACAACGGCGGAAACTACACCGAGCAGCCGCCGGTGCTGCGCCTGGCCAATGCCTTCTACGCGACCGCGACCAACGGCGGCACGCTGCGCCTGCAGGCCACGAACGGCACTACGGCCACGGCGAATAGCGCAGTGGACCGGATGCTGACGGCGCCGGTGACTGCCGATGCGAATGACTTCGTCTACCAGTGGGATTCGTCGCGCGACTACAACCCGGGGCAGGCGCTGGAACGCATCCAGGCGCGGGTGCTGGCCATCAACTCGGCGGATGACGAGCGCAACCCGATCGAGACGGGGGTGATGCAAGCTGCGATGCAGCGGGTCCGCAACGGGCGGCTGCTGGTCATCCCGGCCAGTGCCGAAACCTTCGGCCATGGCACGACCGGCAATGCACGCTTCTGGAACGAGGCGCTGCGCGGCTTCCTGGCGGAGGCGGAGACGGCGCGGCGTTAACGCGCCGCGGGGTCATCCTCGATCAGCAGCACATGCAGACGGCGCGGTCCGTGCGCGCCGAGTTCCAGCGTCTGCTCGATATCGGCACTGCGGCTCGGCCCCGTGACCAGCATCAGGTTGCGGGGCATGAAGCCGCCGGTTTCCGCATCCTGCCGTTCGGCCCGCAGCAGGTCCCAGGCTTCCTCATAGGCACCGACGATGCGGCTCGTCCGCAGCACCACGATTTCCGATTCCGGCAGCAGGTTCAGCGTCGCGGGGCGGGTGGGGTCGGAGGGGAAGAGAATGGTCCCGGTCTCGGCCACCGCCGCCCAGCCGTGCTGGACCGAGACGGTGTCGTCGCCCTCGGCGCGGCGGGGTTCGAAGGCGAGCAAAGGTCGGTCGGCCCAGGGCAGGGCCAGCAGTTCGGGGTGGGGGCCGAGGACGAAGCGCGGTTCCAGGTTCTGCGCCGCCAGCCAGTCGGCGACGGCGCCGGGCACCGCGGCACCATCGGGCAGGCGCTGAACCGTGCCGTATTCCTTTTCCACGTTGCGGATGAACAGCGCGATCTGTTCGGGCCGGGGCACGCGCGACCGGGCGGGGATCAGGTGGCGCGGATGGGTCGCCAGCCGCCCGGCCAGCATGGCGGCCTGGTCGGCCGGCAGGGGGCCGCGCCGCAGCCCGCGGCGGATGGCGCCGAGGATGGCGTCTTTGCTCATGGCATCGTTCCGATGACGCTCATGGCTTTTGCCTGCTCGCTGCCGCTCAACGCCCCTGCCTCTGGCCGGCGGCGTAGCGCGCCATGAAGGTCCCGCCCTCGGGCACCGGCAGGTCGCGCCCCGCGGTCCAGCCGCCGGCCAACGGCAGGCTGCGGAAGGACCCCTTCTTACGGCCAAGCAACCCCAGCGCCCCGATCATCGCCCGCGTCGCCAGGCGATAGGCGCCTGGCCGCTTGGCGAACCAGCCCCAGACGCCCAGCCCCGCGCGGATCGAAGACGGTGACAGATGCCGTTCGAACTCGCGTTCGCGCCAATGGCGCATCATCTTCGGCAGCGGGATTTTGACCGGGCACACGCTCTCGCACTTGCCGCAAAAGGTGCTGGCATTCGGCAGGTGCCCGGCCTTGTCCACGCCGATCAGCGTGGGCGTCAGCACCGACCCCATCGGCCCCGGATAGACCCAGCCGTAGGCATGCCCGCCGGTCGCGCCATAGACCGGGCAATGGTTCATGCAGGCGGCGCAGCGGATGCAGCGCAGCATCTCCTGGAAGTCGGTGCCCATCATGTTCGACCGGCCGTTGTCGATCAGCACGACGTGGTATTCCTGCGGCCCGTCGAGGTCCGCCACGCGCCGCGCGCCGGTGGAAAAGGTCGTGTAGACTGAGAAATCCTGGCCAGTGGCGGAGCGTGCCAGCAGGCGGAGCAGGCTGGTCGCATCCTCCAGCGTCGGCACCACCTTTTCGATGCTGGCCAGCGCGATATGAACGCGCGGCAGGGTCTGCGTCAGGTCGCCATTGCCTTCATTGGTGACGATGACCGATGAGCCGGTTTCGGCGATCAGGAAATTGGCCCCGGTGATCCCGACGTCGGCAGCGAGGAATTTCTGACGCAGCCGGGTGCGGGCCTCGGTCAGAATGTCGCGGCGGTCGGAGAAGACGCGATCGGCCGGCAGGTCGGTGTGCACCGCCCGAAAGGTCTTTTCCCAGTCTTCCCGGTTCAGGTGGAAGGCGGGGGCGATGATATGCGACGGGCCTTCGTCGCGGATCTGCAGGATGTATTCGCCAAGGTCGGTTTCGACCGGGGTGATGCCGTGTTTCGCCAGGTGCTCGTTGATCCCCAGTTCCTCGGAGACCATCGACTTGCCCTTGGTCACCGTGCGCGCCCCGGCGTCGCGGCAGATCTTCAGCACCGTGGCTCGGGCTTCATCGGCGGTGCTGCACCAATGCACCGTGCCGCCCGACCGCTCCACCTGCGCGGCGTAGGTTTCCAGGTACCAGTCGAGGTTGGCCAGCGTGTGGTTCTTGATGTCCCGGCCGATGTCGCGGAGCTGTTCGAACTCGGGCAGGTTGGCGACGGCACGGGCGCGGTTGCCGGTGAACATCGGCCGCGCGTGTTTCAAAGCCTTTTGCAGGCTGGCGTCGTTCAGCGCCGCATGCGCGTTCTGCTTGAAGGCGGGCGAAGTGATGTGCATGGCCGCTCCTGTTGCGGGGCAGGTTAGCAGCTTGGGTCGCTTATTGGCAGGGGTTGTGCGACCGTCGACGCCGCGAAACTCTGCGGCGCGCCTTACCCCTTCCCATGGCAGTGCTTGTACTTCCGCCCCGACCCGCACGGACATGCGGCATTGCGCGGCGTGCGGTTCCACGTCGAAGGGTCCATCGGGTCCACGCCCGGCGAATAACCCTCCGCCCCGCCGCTCGGCGCCGTCACCGCAGCCCCGTATTCCCCGGCCATCGGCTCCGACCCATCCGGGTTCGGGTGGCGCATGTCGGTCACGCGGATGGGCTCGGGTTCCGGCAGCGGCTGGTCGGGCATCAAATCGATGCGCAGGATCCATTGCGTCGTCCGCTCCCGCAGATCCGACAGCATGTTGTTGAACAGCGCGAAGGCTTCGGACTTGTATTCGTTCAGCGGGTCGCGCTGGCCATAGGCGCGCAGGCCAATGCCCTGGCGCAGATGGTCCAGCGCCAGCAGGTGTTCCTTCCAGACCGCATCGAAGATCTGCAGCAGCAGCGCCTTTTCCACCTGACGCATGCGCTCCGGCCCGAAATCCGCCGCGCGCTGGGCGGCACGCACTTCGGCGGCTTCCGAAATGCGGTCGTGCACCGCGACCTCGTCGATGCCTTCCTCTTTCCCCCAAGCCTCGACCGGCAGTTCCAGCCCGAGGATATCGGCGACCTTCTTCTGCAGGCCGACGATGTCCCATTGCTCGGCATAGGCGTTTTCCGGGATCGCGCGATCGACCATGTCGCGGATCACCTCGCGGCGCATTTCGGCCACCGTCTCGGCCAGGTTGTCGGCGCGCATGAAGGCACGGCGCTGCGCATAGACCTCCTTGCGCTGGTCGTTCATCACGTCGTCGTATTTCAGCAGGTTCTTGCGAGTGTCGAAGTTGCGCGCCTCGACCTTCTTCTGGGCCTTTTCCAAGGCCTTGTTGATCCAGGGGTGGACGATGGCCTCGCCTTCCTTCAGCCCCAGCTTCGTCAACATCCCGCCCATGCGGTCACTGCCGAAAATACGCATCAGGTCGTCTTCCAGCGACAGGAAGAAGCGGCTGCCGCCGGGGTCGCCCTGGCGGCCCGACCGGCCGCGCAGCTGGTTGTCGATACGGCGGCTTTCGTGGCGTTCCGTGCCGATCACGAACAGCCCGCCGGCCTTTTTCACCCGCTCGGCCGAAACCGCGACCTCGGCCTTGATATCCGCCAGCGTGCGCTCGAACTCGGGCCCCTCCGGCTCACCGGCAAAGACCGCGGCGGCCAGCATCTCGGCATTGCCGCCAAGTTTGATGTCGGTGCCGCGGCCGGCCATGTTGGTCGCGATGGTCACGGCGCCGGGGCGCCCGGCCTGGGCGACGATGACCGCCTCCTGGTCGTGATGGCGCGCATTAAGCACCTTGTGCGGAATGTTCTTCTTGGTCAGCAGGCTGCTGATCAGCTCCGACTTCTCGATGCTCGTGGTGCCGACCAGCACGGGCTGTTCGCGGGCGCGGCATTCCTCGATCAGGATGGCGACGGCTTCGTATTTCTCCATCGCGCTGCGATAGACCTCGTCATCCTCATCCTTGCGGATGACATCGACGTTGGTCGGGATTTCCACCACTTCCAGTCGGTAGATCTCGGCGAACTCATCGGCTTCGGTCGAGGCCGTGCCGGTCATGCCCGCCAGCTTGGGGAACAACCGGAAGTAATTCTGGAAGGTGATGGAGGCGAGCGTCTGGTTTTCCGGCTGGACCTGGACGTGTTCCTTGGCCTCAAGCGCCTGGTGCAGGCCTTCGGAATAGCGGCGGCCTTCCATCGCGCGGCCGGTGAATTCGTCGATGATGACGATCTTGCCCTGCCGGACCATGTAGTCAACATCGCGGCTGAACAGCACATGCGCCCGTAGCGACTGGTTGACATGGTGCACAACCGAAATGTTTTGCGTGTCGTACAGCCCGCCTTCTTCGATGATCCCGGCGTCGCGCAGGTTCTGCTCAATCGTCTCGGTGCCGTCCTCGGTCAGGCTGACGGTCTTCTGCTTTTCGTCCTTGTCGAAGGTGCTGGTGTCCTTCACCAGTTCCTTCACCACCGCATCCACGGTCTGGTACAGTTCCGATGTCTCATCGGTCGGGCCGGAGATGATCAGTGGCGTCCGCGCCTCATCCACCAGGATGCTGTCCACTTCGTCTACGATGGCGAAGAAGAACTCGCGCTGGACCATTTCGTCCTGCCGATACTTCATGTTGTCGCGCAAGTAGTCAAAGCCGAATTCGTTGTTGGTGCCGTAGGTGATGTCGCAGGCATAGGCCGCGCGGCGTTCGTCATCGGTCAGCCCATAGACGATCTTGCCGGTGGTCAGCCCGAGGAAGCCATAAAGCTGGCCCATCCAGTCGGCGTCACGGCTGGCCAGGTAGTCGTTGACCGTCACGACATGCACGCCCTTGCCCGCCAGCGCGTTCAGATAACACGGCAGGGTTGCAACAAGGGTCTTGCCTTCGCCGGTCTTCATCTCGGCGATGCGGCCGTCGTGCAGCACCATCCCGCCGATCATCTGCACATCGAAATGCCGCATGCCGAGCGCCCGGCGGGAGGCTTCGCGCACCGTGGCGAAGGCTTCGGGCAGCAGGTCGTCCAGCGTCTCGCCCTTTGCCAGGCGTTCGCGAAACAGCACGGTCTGCCGGGCCAAAGCCTCGTCCGGCAGGGCCTGCATGGCCGCCTCAAGGGCGTTGATGGCCGGCACGCGCGCCTTGTGGCGCTTGAGCACCCGGTCGTTGGACGTGCCGAAGATCGCGGCGGCAAGGCGGCTGAACATGGAAAACCCGGTCTCCGTCAGCCCGGGCGCCGCGTCCCGGTCGGGCGGGGGCGGCGGGCGCCGTGGGCATGCCCAAGGGAATTCTGGACTTCGCGCATCTAGGCGCGGCGAAGGGTCGGGTCAACGCGGCTGGGGGTTACGGGAAGAAACCAAGCCCCCAGTTGTCGCTTCTGGTGCGTTCGGCCAAGGTCGGACGCTTGTTCAGGAACCCCGTCCCATGCGTCGCCTTGCCCCCATCCTTGTCCCCATCTTCGCCGTTTGCCTTGGCCTGATGGCTGCCCCGGCCTTCGCCCAGGCCCCCGCCGCCCCGCCCGACCCGGTGGTGGCGCGCGTCGATGGCGTCGAAATCCGCCTGTCGGACGTGCAGGAAGCCATGGCCGGCCTGCCGGATGAATACCGCAACGCGCCGCCCGCCATGCTCTATCCGCTGATGCTGGACCAGATGATCGCCCAGAAGGCGATCGTCGCCACCGCTCGCGCCCGTGGCCTGCAGAACGACCCCATCGTGCAGCGGCGTATCCAGCGGGCCGAGGAGGTGGAACTGCAACAGGCGCTGATTTCGCGCGAAGTCGCCCCGCTGATCACCGATGACGCGCTGCGCGCCCGCTACGCCGCGACCGCCCGCTCGGGCGTGGAGGAGGTGCGCGCCCGCCACATCCTGGTCCCGACCGAGGCCGAGGCCCGCACCATCCTCGGCGAGGCGCGGCGCCCGGGCGTGGATTTCGCCGACCTGGCCCGGCGCCGCGGCACCGGCCCGGGCACCCAGGCGGGCGGCGACCTGGGCTTCTTCAAGCGCGACGACATGGTGCCGGAATTCGCGACGGCGGCCTTCGCCCTGCAGCCAGGCCAGATCGCCGAGGCCCCAGTGCAGAGCCAGTTCGGCTGGCATGTCATCAAAGTCGAGGAACGCCGCAGCGCGCCGCCGCCGTCCTTCGACGAGGCCCGTGACACGCTGCGCCAGCAGGCGGTGGAAGAGACCGTGGGGCAGATCGTCGAGCGCATCCGCGCCGCCGCGACGATCGAACGCTTCAACATGGACGGCAGCCCGCTGGCCGCACCCGCGCCGGCCCGCCTGCCGGATGCGGTGCCGCCGCCGCCTGCCGCCAGCCCGGCCCCGGCGCGGCGCTGAGGTTCAGCGCGGGCCGACGCGGTTGACCGCCCCGCCCAGGTTCGCCCCGCCACGGCCAACGCCGGGCGCCCCCACACCGGGCACGCCCACGCCCGGCCGCGGGGTGACGCCGACGCCGGGCGCGCCCAGCCCCGGCGTGACGGCCCGCGCCACAGGCGCCGCGGGGCGCGCCACGCAACCGCGCGGCACGCCGACCTCCCGGCAATAGACCACCGCCTCGGCCGGCACCGGGGTGGCGGCTAGCACGGCCAGGGCAGCCATGGGTAGCAGGCGGATCATAGGCAGGCTTCCTTGCGGTCGATGCGATCAGCGCAGTTGGGCCAAGCACGCGCCGGCGGCTTCCGCCATGGGGCGGGCCACTTCGCGGCTGACGGCGCCGGTCATCACCATGCCACGCGCGAGGCCGCGCAGGGCATCGGGAACAGCCGTACCCCCGGCGACCGCGGGCAGGGCCCCGTCGTACATCGTCCGGGATGTGCCGGTCAGTGCCGTGGCGCAGCGATCCGCGGCGGCGCGGTCGGCCAGGGCCCCGGCGGGCGGCAGGCACAGGGTGACCAGCACCAGGCGGATCAGGACCAGGGAGATCAGGCGGGGCGGTCGCATCGGCAGAGTCTCCGGCCGCTGGCCCAGGACGACGCAGGAAAACAGCGTAAGGCGGTATCGCCGGGTTTGGTGAAGGCGGGATGAAAGCGGCTGCCCCTTGGCGTGGCGCGGCGCCCGCGCGTAAACCGCTGCCAACATCTTTCCTGACGAGGATTCCACCCATGGCTGCCAAGGCCCTGCCCGTGTCGCCGCTGCTGGTGCCCTTGCCCGAGGTGCCGCCGGTCGCGGGGGTCGCCATCGGCATCGGCGCCGCCGGCATCCGCTACGCGACGCGCGAAGACGTCACGATGATGACCTTTCCCGCCGGCACCACCGTCGCGGGCGTGTTCACCCGCAACCTCTGCCCTGGGGCGCCGGTGGACTGGTGCCGGGCCGCGCTCAAGGGCGGCCGCGCCCGCGCGCTGGTTGTGACCGCCGGCAATTCGAACGTGTTTACCGGCAAGGCCGGGCGCGACACCTGCACCGCGACGGCCAAGGCCATGGCGGAACTGGCGGGCTGCAAGCCCCGCGAAGTGTTCCTCTGCTCGACCGGGGTGATCGGCGAAAAACTGCCGACGGAGAAACTGACCGCTGCCTTGCCGTCGGTCTTCGCCGGCCTCGACCCCGACCGCTGGTCCGAAGCCGCCCGCGCGATCATGACCACCGACACCTTCCCAAAGGCCTGCGTGCGCCGCGTGATGCTGGGCGGGGCCGAGGTCACCCTCGCCGGCATCGCCAAGGGCAGCGGTATGATCGCGCCCGACATGGCGACCATGCTGTGCTTCATCGCGACCGACGCGAAACTGCCGGCGCCGGTGTTGCAGGCGGCGCTGAAGGCCGGGGTCGATACCTCCTTCAACCGCACCACGGTCGATTCCGACACCTCGACCAGCGACACCGTGCTGGTGTTTGCGACCGGCCAGGCGAAACACGGCAAGATCGCCGCCGATGCGCCGGCCAGCGCCGTCCGCGCCTTCCGCGCCGCCCTGGCCGACCTGCTGCTGGACCTGGCGCTGCAGGTCGTGCGCGACGGTGAAGGCGCCCAAAAACTGATCCGCATCGACGTGACCGGGGCGGTCAGCGCCAAGTCTGCCCAGCGCATCGCCATGTCGATCGCCAATTCCCCCCTGGTGAAGACCGCCATCGCGGGCGAGGACGCCAACTGGGGCCGTATCGTCATGGCGGTCGGCAAGGCAGGCGAACCGGCCGACCGCGACCGGCTTTCGGTCGGCGTCGGCGGCACCTGGATGGCACGCGAGGGCGAGATCGTCGCCGGCTACGACGAGGCCCCGGTCGTCGCCCACATGAAGGGGCGGGAGATCGACATCACCGTGGACATCGGCCTCGGCACAGGCAAATCCACGGTCTGGACCTGCGACCTCACGCATGGCTACATCGATATCAACGGGTCCTACCGGTCCTGACCCCGCTCGCCACGGCACGGCTGCTGCTGCGGCCGCTGCGTGACACCGACGCGGCCGACCTGCACCGGCTGGTGAATGACTGGGACGTGGCCAAGAACCTGGCGCATGTGCCCTTCCCCTACCCACGCGACCTGGCCGATCGCTGGATCACCGACACGCAGGAGCGACTGGCGACCGGGCGGGCCTATTCGCTGGCGATCGAACGCGACGGCGCGCTGGTCGGCTGCGCCGGGCTGACGGTGACGGGGGACGAGGCCGAACTCGGCTACTGGATCGGGCGCCGGTTCTGGGGGCAGGGCCTGGCGGCCGAGGCCGCGGGGCGGCTGGCCGCCTGGGCGCTGGCGACGCTGCCGCTGGCCCGGATCCGCGCCCAGGCCCTGCCCGACAACGCCCGCAGCATCGCGGTGCTGCAACGCATCGGTTTTTTGGGCGATGGCGAGGGGGAGGCGGATTTCGTCTCGCGCGGCGGCGCCATGCGGGTGCTGCGGTTTGTTGCCACCCGCGACAGCCTGCCGGTCGCGGCCGCCCCGGCGCCCGCGGCCGCACCCGTTGCGTCGCGCATCCTGCTGGTCGCCGCCTGTGCGCTGATCGACACCGACGGCCGGGTGCTGCTGGCGCGCCGGCCGGAGGGCAAGCCGCTCGCCGGCCTTTGGGAATTCCCCGGCGGCAAGGTGGACCCCGGCGAGACCCCGGAAGCCGCCCTGATCCGTGAATTGCACGAAGAACTGGGCATCGATGTTACGGCGGCCTGCCTCGGCCCCTTCACCTTCGCCAGCCACGCCTATCCGGCCTTTCACCTGCTGATGCCGCTGTATCTCTGCCGGCGCTGGCAGGGCACGGTCACGGCGCGGGAAGGCCAGGCGCTCGCCTGGGTGCGGCCGCAGAAACTGGCCGACTACCCGATGCCGCCGGCGGATGTGCCGCTGGTGGCGATGCTGCGCGATTTCCTCTGAGCAAGGCCGAAGATGATGAACCCAACCGCCTGCCTGCTGATCATCGGCAATGAGGTTCTGTCGGGCCGCACGCGCGATGCGAATATCCAGTTCCTGGCGACGCGCCTGGGCGAAATCGGCATCCCCCTGCGGGAAGTGCGGGTGATCCCCGACGTGGCCGAGACGATCATCGCCACGGTGAATGCCGTGCGGCAAAAATTCGACCATGTCTTCACCACCGGTGGCATCGGGCCGACGCATGACGACATCACATCCGAGTGTGTCGCCCGCGCCTTCGGCGTGGCGTGGGAGGTCCATGAGGAAACCCGCGCGCTGATGGCCGCCGAATACGCAGCCCGCACCCCGCCCGTGGAATTCAACGCCGCCCGGCTGCGCATGGCGACCCTGCCGAAGGGCGCGGTGCCGATCCGCAACCCGGCGACCACGGCGCCCGGCTTTTCCATGGGCAATGTGCATGTGATGGCCGGCGTACCGCGCATCATGCAGGCGATGTTCGAGGCCCTGGCCCCGAGCCTGGAAGGCGGCGCGCCGATCCGATCCGGGGCGGTGCATGCGCTCGGCGTCTATGAAGGCCAGATCGCGGCGGGGCTGGAGGCGATCCAGCACCGCTTCCCGGACCTCGACATCGGCTCCTACCCCTTCTACCGCGCCGGCGCCCCGGGCGGCGGCGGGGTGGCGCTGGTCGCCAAGGGCACCGAGCCTGCCGCCGTCGCCGCGGCGATCGCGGCCATCACGGCGATGCTGACCGACATGGCGGCCGAACCGATCGCGGGCGAGCCCACCGGCTGACGGCAACCTGGCGCCGGTGCTGGCGTTCAACCACCAGGCGTCCGGCCCTCGCGGTGCGCCGCCGGAGCGTCGCGCCATGACCCAGCCAGGATTCGTCCGCAACCTGTTGCTGGGCATGCTCAGCGCGGCGGTGCTCAGCCTGCCGCTGTTCGCCTTGGGCCAGGCCCTGCCCGCCCCGCCGGACCACCCCGTGCCCGCGGCCCCCGCCCCGGACGCCACCGGCATCACGCCGCAGGGCATCATGGGTGTCACGCCGGCCCAACCGCCGGCGACCGGCGCACCATCGGCCCTGATCGCCCCGACCCCGCCGGTCGCGCAGGCAGAGCCCACCGGCCTGCGGGTCGGGCGCCGGGTCAGCCAGATGATCGGCGCCAAGGTGACCGGCGCCGGTGAGCGTGCGGTCGGCGAGGTGGAGGAAATCATCCTGCCGCAGGGCGGCGGCGCGCCGGTGGCCATCTTGTCGGTCGGCGGCTTCCTGGGGCTGAACACCCATCTGGTCGCGGTGCCCGTCTCCCGGCTTCTGGCGCCCGTGAGCGGCCAGGGCCTGCTGCTGCCGGATGCGACACCAGACAACATCCGGGCGCTGCCGGCCTTTGCCTACGGCGAGTAGCGTTGCGGCGGGCTGGCGGACAACGCCGGGTCTCCGGTCAAGCGCCCTACTGCGCGAAGCCAGCCATGCCCCGCCGCAGCGCATCGGCGCGGCCTTCGCGTGTGACTGACCAGAGCGGGCTGTCCACTGCCAACCGCTGGCCGCCGTCGCGCTGCACCGGGCGGATCACCACGGTGCCGACATCCCGCGTTTGCGCCCCGAACAACAGCAGCGGCAGCCTGACATAGATGCCCTTGTCGAAGCTGCCTTCGCCGAAGCGCGCCGCCGACACATCGGTGAAGGTGGCGAAGCCGCCGACCTCGATCCCGCTGTCGAAGCGCCGGCCCAATTCCACCGTCCCGCCCCAGTCCCCCGCCAGGTAGCGGCCCGCGCGCAGCACCGTGTACAGGTTCCACAGCGGCAGGTCGGCGTAGAGCGAGGCCTGGCCGGTGCCCACGCTGTAGTCGCGGAAGCCGAACTGCTGCTCGGTGCTGCGCTGGCGCACATAGTTGACGTCCACGCCCAGCGCGACCGGGCTGGCCTCCGGCCGCCAGAGCAGTTCGGTCGAAATCCCGCCGAACATCGGCTCCAGCAACCCCGCCGTCACGCGGGCGAAAAAATCCGGCCGCGGGGTCCAGATCCGTTCGACATACAGGGCCGGGACCGTCGTCGTCCCATCCGCCGCGTAGAGCGCGTAGTCGCTGCGGACCCGCGGCAGCACACTGTCCGACGGCGCACCGCCCGCCATGTTGCCGAACAGCGCCTGGCCGACCGCGCCGGCCACGGCAAAGCCCGCGCCCAGCTCCACGCGCCCGCCCAGGGCCACGCCGAACTGGTAGCGCGCGGTGCGCGAGGGGTCGCCCAGGATGATGTTCAGCCGGGGTGCTACGCCCCAGTTGAAGAACGGCCCCGGCGCACGCGTGGCGCCGCGCCAGACCTGGGTTTCCGCCGGCAGCAGGAAGGCGGCGGCATAGGCTTCCTCGGGCGAGGCCTCGCGCCGGCCGACCGCTTCCAGCACGGCGCGGGGGATGAGCATCTCCGACACCTCGACCCCGGCATTCCACCAGGCCAGGCGCAGCATCTGCACGTCATCGGGCAGCAGGCCATTCACCGCGCGCAGCGTGCGGGTAGCGATCTGGGCGATGGTGCGGAAGCCACCGCCGGTGACGGCGATCCGCGCCTCCGCGCCCTCGATCCCGAAGGCGACGGGTTGCAGGCCGGCGGCACGCAGGGCGCTGAAAACCTCGGCGGCCAGGCTGGCCTCGGCCGGGGTCGCCGGGTCCGGCGGGGGTCGGGCCGGCATCGGCGGCGGCGGCGGGCGGGCGATGTTGGGCGGGTCGTCCGGGTTCATCCGCAGGCTCAGGCGGAACAGCAGGTCGGTTCCATTCACGCCGAACAGCCCGGCATCGACGCTGTCGTTCGACCATTGCAGCCCGGCGTTGAAGCGCGACGCCGCCTGGCCACGCAGATTGGTGGTGTTGGCCGGGTAGCCGCCGCGTTCGTCGCGCAGGTTGTCCGACGAATATTCGGCCTTGAAGCGGAACCCATCGACATCGCCCCAGGGTGTCGGCAGCGGCGGCAGCGAAACCTCGACGCCGCCGAAAACCCCGGCGTACTGCCCGCGGAAGTAGGTATTGGTCAGCGTCCCGCCCTGGCCGACGTCGCGCGGCCTGGTGGCGAAGGAGGGCGAGACTTCTATCAGCGGGTTGGTCAGGTCCTGGCCGGTGGCCATGCGGCCCCAGCCCATGCCGGCCGTGACATCCACCCGCCCCCAACGGCGGGACGCGACGATGTATTCGCCGCTGTAGATGCCGGTGCCGATGATGTCCTGCGCGCCGATGGCGATGGCCGGGGTCCAGGCGCCTTCGTCAACCAGCCGCAGCTTCAGGTCAAAGGATCGGTCGGTCGTGATGCCTTCGCCGGTGGTGCCGTTCAGCCGTTCGGCCAGGCGGAAGGTCGCCTCCAGGAAGGGCAGCGCCTGGAAGGAGACGAACCAGAAGCGCCTTTGGTTGCGGATCGCCGCCCCGGCTTCCAGCGTGCCATCGGGACGAAACCGGGCGTTGCGGGTTTCGATCAGCCCGACCCCGCCAAAATTGCTGCCGGTCGCCGGCACCTCGTCTTGCGCCAGCGCCGGGCCGCAGCAAAGCCAGGCCGCCAGCACCAGACTGGCAGCGGTGGTCCTCAGCCCCCGAATTTCGCGCGCCCCCATATGAGCACAGATTCGAGAGGTCTGGTCCGGAAGGGAAGAGGCTTTCCCGCAACCCGTGCTTGCAATCCTGCCGGGGTGGGAGGTTTGTCATGTTCATCATGCGTCAGCCCGCGTTGACCGCACCCCGCAGTGCAACATACACCCTATACAGGCTTATCCTGCCGGCGGGAATTTCCCGCCGCCTGGGGGCCAGAGACCGATGGGCCCCACCACAATGTCCCTGACGCACGATCCCCGCGACGCCGGCTTCCACGGGCGCCGAACCGACGGCAGCACGGTGCGGCGGCCGCTATCACCGCATCTGCAGGTCTACCGGCCGCAGATCACCAGCGCGCTGTCTATCTTCAACCGGATCACCGGCTGCGCCTGGGCCTTTGGCGTCGTCCTGCTGGTCTGGTGGCTGATCGCCGCCGCCACCGGTCCGGACGCCTTTGCCGCCGTGCAGTGGTTTCTGGGGTCGTTCCTCGGGCTGCTGATCCTGTTCGGGATGACCGCGGCGGCCTGGTACCACACGCTGGGCGGCATCCGGCACCTGGTCTGGGATGCAGGCCATGGCTTCGACCTGCCGACCACCCATGCCAGCGGCTACGCCGTGCTGGCGGGCACCGCCGTCCTGACGATCCTCACCTGGATCGTCGCCGTGATCGTCTGGTGAGCGCCATGAACCACGAACACGAAGCCGCGCTGCGGCTGCAGACCCCCCTTGGCCGCGTGCGCGGCCTGGGCTCCGCTCGGGGCGGCACGCATCACTGGTGGGCCCAGCGACTGACCTCGGTGGCGCTGCTGCCGCTGACGCTGTGGTTTGCTATTTCAGCCGTGTCGCTGGCGGGGGCCACCCATGCGCAGGCGCTGGCCTTCATCGGCGCGCCCTTGAATGCGGTTCTGCTGATCGCGACGCTGCTTTTGACCTTTCATCACACCAACGCGGGTTTGCAGGTGGTGATCGAGGACTATGTGCGAGCCCCGGGGGCGCGCATCGCGACGCTGATGGCGGTCAAGGCAGCCTGCTGGCTGATGGCGATCGCCTCGGTGTTGGCAGTTTTGCGCATCGCGATCTGAGTGACGGGGCCCGGGCGTATCGTCGCCCGGCAGGTTTTGGGGGCCAAAAGCCCCGCGACGAATGGAACGGGACGATGAACGCCATCAGCAAGCCTTCGATCGGTGCCTATCGGGTCGTGGACCACACCTATGACGTGGTGGTGGTCGGCGCCGGCGGGGCGGGGCTGCGCGCCACCTTCGGCATGGGGGCGGCGGGGCTGAAGACCGCCTGCATCACCAAGGTCTTCCCGACCCGGTCGCACACGGTGGCAGCCCAAGGCGGCATCGGCGCGGCGCTGGGCAACATGGGCGAGGACGACTGGCGCTGGCACATGTACGACACCGTCAAGGGGTCGGACTGGCTGGGTGACCAGGACGCCATCGAATACATGTGCCGCGAGGCGATCCCGGCGATCATCGAGCTCGAACACTACGGCGTGCCATTCAGCCGCACCGAGGACGGCAAGATCTACCAGCGCCCCTTCGGCGGCCACATGCAGGATTATGGCAAGACGCCGGCGATGCGCGCCTGTGCGGCGGCCGACCGCACCGGCCATGCCATCCTGCACACCCTGTACCAGCAGTCGCTGAAGCATTCGGTCGAGTTCTTCGTGGAATATTTCGCGCTAGACCTGATCATGGATGATGAGGGCGTCTGCCGCGGTGTGATGGCCTGGAACCTGGAAGACGGGACCATGCATCGCTTCCGCGCCCAGCAGGTGGTGCTGGCGACGGGTGGCTATGGCCGGGCCTATTTCTCCTGCACCTCGGCCCATACCTGCACGGGCGATGGTGGCGGCATGGTGCTGCGCGCCGGCCTGCCGATGCAGGACATGGAATTCGTGCAGTTCCACCCGACCGGCATCTACGGCGCCGGCTGCCTGGTGACCGAGGGCGCCCGCGGCGAAGGCGGCTACCTGACCAATTCCGAAGGCGAGCGCTTCATGGAGCGCTACGCCCCCACGGCGAAGGACCTCGCGTCGCGCGACGTCGTCTCCCGCGCCATGTCGGTGGAAATCCGCGAGGGGCGCGGCTGCGGTCCGAACAAGGACCACATCATGCTGCACCTGGAGCACCTGGGCGCCGACCTGCTGCACGAACGCCTGCCCGGCATTTCCGAAACCGCCAAGGTCTTTGCCGGCGTGGACGTGACCAAGGAGCCGATCCCGATGCTCCCGACCGTTCATTACAACATGGGTGGCATCCCCACGAACATCCATACTGAGGTGCTGCGCCCGACCGCGAAGGACCAGGACGCCATCGTGCCCGGGCTGATGGCGGTGGGGGAGGCTGCCTGCGTGTCGGTGCATGGCGCCAATCGCCTCGGCACCAATTCGCTGCTCGACCTCGTGGTCTTTGGCCGCGCCGCGGCCTTGCGCGCCGCCGATGTGATCAAGCCCGGCGCGTCGCAGCCGCCGCTGCCGGCGCGGGCCGGTGAGGCGTCGCTGGATCGTCTCGACCGCACCCGCCATGCCAAGGGTTCGACCAACACGGCCGAAATCCGGCTGGCGATGCAGAAGACCATGCAGACCCATGCGGCGGTGTTCCGCAACGCCGAACTGTTGAGCGAGGGTGTCGCCAAGATGCAGGGCGTCTATGACGCCGCGCGGGACCTCAAGGTCTCCGACCGCTCGCTGATCTGGAATTCTGACCTGGTGGAAGCGCTGGAGCTGGAAAACCTGATGGGCAATGCGATGACCACCATGGTCAGCGCCGATGCCCGGCACGAAAGCCGCGGCGCCCATGCGCATGAAAACTTCCCCGACCGCGACGACGCCAACTGGATGAAGCACACGCTCGCCTGGTGTGACAACAACGGGAACGTGAAGCTCGACTACCGCGACGTGAAGATGCGGACCCTGACCAATGAAGTGCAGGTCTTCCCGCCGAAGGCACGGGTGTACTGAACCATGGCGACCTTCACGCTTCCGAAGAACAGCAAGGTCGGTACCGGCACGGTGCACAAGGCACCGGCGGGCGCGACCAACACGCGCGCCTTCAGCATCTATCGCTGGGATCCGGACAGCGACGACGCCCCGCGCCGCGACACCTTTGAGATCGACCTGGACAAGACCGGACCGATGGTCCTGGACGCGCTCATCAAGATCAAGAACGAGGTCGACAGCAGCCTGACCTTCCGCCGGTCCTGCCGCGAGGGCATCTGCGGCTCCTGCGCGATGAATATCGACGGGACCAATACCCTCGCTTGCCTCAAGCCGATCGAGGATGTGAAGGGCGAGGTGAAGATCAACCCGCTGCCGCACATGCCGGTGATGAAGGATCTGGTGCCCGACCTGTCGCAGCTTTACGCGCAGTATCGCAGCATCGAACCCTGGCTGAAGTCCGACACCCCGCCGCCGCCGGATGAGGAGCGCCGCCAGTCCAAGGAAGAACGCGCCAAGCTGGACGGCATGTGGGAATGCATCCTGTGCTTCTGCTGCTCGACCGCCTGCCCGTCCTACTGGTGGAACGGCGACCGCTACCTCGGCCCCGCCGTGCTGCTGGCCGCCTATCGCTGGATCGCCGACAGCCGTGACGAACGCACCGGCGACAGGCTGGACAATCTGGAAGACCCCTTCCGCCTGTATCGCTGCCACACGATCATGAACTGCACCCAGACCTGCCCCAAGGGGCTGAACCCGGCGCAGGCGATCGGCAAGATCAAGCAGCTGATGGTCGAACGCCAGGGCTGAGGCGTCAGCGCTTTCGCCGGCCGTCGCCATAGGCGGCGGCCGCTGGCTTGCCTGATTTGGCGTGGCGGTCCAGCACCGCCGCGATCTCCGATACTGCAGCCGGCGGTAGCGCCGGCAGGGCGCGGGCCAGTTGGTTGGCCAGCAGCGTCTTGGCCGGGTCGAGCCCCGCGGTGTCGAGCGTGACCTTCGGCCGGCTGTCCCTCGCCAGGACTGCGATCTCCTCGGCCTCGTCCCAGATCAGGCCAAAGACCTCGTTCACCTGGTGCACCAGCCCCGGCCCCGGCCGGCCGCGGCGGCCGTGTTCCAGCGCCGAGAGATAGGCCGCGGAAATCTGCAGCATGTCGGCCAGGTCCTTCTGCCGCATGCCGCGGGCCTGGCGCAGTGCGCGCAGCCTTTCGCCAAAGGGCGTCATCCGCGGCGCCGGCGCAGCAACACATGGACCGACCCCCAGTTGGCGGCATGGGGATGGGCGAGCGCCAGCACCAAGGGCCGCAGGTCGGGCGCGTTCAGCCAGAATGGCAGTTCCCGCTTCAGTACCCCGCCATGCGGCACCGGCCCCTTGCCGGTGACGATGCAGACACAGCGCAACCCATCGGCCTGGGCGTCGGACAGGAAGGCGCGCACGGCGCCATGCGCCTGCTGGGCCGTTCGGCCGTGCAGATCCAGCGTGCGTTCCGGGCGGGTGCGGCCGCGGCGCAGGTCCTTCCAACGCCGCGTATCGATGCCGGGCGGGGCTGCGCCCACGGCCAGTTCCCAGCCCGGCGGGCGGCGCGGCAGCGGTGGCGAGGCGACCGGCCCGGCCGGCGGCACAGACGGTGCGGGGGGTGCAGCCGGCAGCACCGGCAGCGCTTTCCCCGGCAGCGGCGCCACCCCCGATTGCTCGGCCCAGCCGGCCCAAAGGGCTGCATCCTGCGGCGTGACGGAGCGGTGGCGAGGCGGCATGCAAACCACATAGGCGTGTCGGCGCCCGGCCGGTAGGTCGCATGCACAGACCCCTTGACCCGCGGGCTATTCCGCCGCATCGCGCGTCTGACAAGCATTTTTCATGCCCTATCCGACATCTGGGAATATTCATCCGTTGCTCGCCCTGCGCGTGATCCCGTGCCTGGACGTCAAGGAAGGCCGCGTCGTCAAAGGCGTGAACTTTTTGGAACTGCGCGACGCGGGCGACCCGGTGGAACAAGCCGCGGCCTATGATGCCGAAGGCGCTGACGAGATCACCTTCCTCGACATCGGCGCGACCCATGAGAACCGAGATACCATGCTGGATGTGATCGCCCGCACCGCAGCCCAGGTCTTCATCCCCATGACCGTCGGTGGCGGCGTGCGCAGCGTGGAGGACGTGCGCCGGCTGTTGCTGGCCGGGGCCGACAAGGCCAGCATCAATTCCGCCGCCGTCGCCGAACCGGCCCTGGTCACCCGCTGCGCCGAGGCTTTTGGTAGCCAGGCCATCGTCGTCGCGATCGACGCCCGGCGCGTGAACGACACTTGGGAAATCTTCACCCATGGAGGCCGGCGCGGCACCGGCATCGACGCGGTCGGCTGGGCGCAACGCATGGCCCAAGCAGGGGCTGGCGAACTGCTGGTCACCAGCATGGACCGCGACGGCACCAAGCAGGGCTTCGACCTGGACCTGCTGCGGGCCATCCGTGGCGCGGTGCGGCTGCCGCTGGTGGCCAGCGGCGGGGTTGGCACGGCGGCGCATTTCATCGCGGGGGCCGAAGCCGGAGCGACCGGGCTGCTCGCCGCCAGCGTTTTTCACTATGCCGAAATGCGGATCGGCGATGCAAAGGCGGCGCTGGAAGCCGCCGGCCTGCCCGTTCGGCATGCGCCCCGGCGCGCAACCCAGTGAGGGGCGAAGGAAGCATGGTCAAGGCCGCCAAGCCGGCGAAGGCACCGAAGATCAAGGTGAAGAAGAAGGTTGTCGCTGCGCCGCTGCCGCTGCCGGCAGCGATTCCGGCGCCGGCCAGGTCCAAGGCGCCGAAGGCCGTGCTGCGCGCCGAACGCGCCACTTTGACACCGCTGCGTGAAGCGATGGACGTGCCGTCGACCTCGGCGGTGATGGAAAGCCTGCACCGCACCGTGCTGGTGCGTCAGGCGACCGGCAATGTTGCGGCTTCGCATTCCGCGCGGCTGCTCGCGCGCGGCACGGCCAAGGTCGCACAGAAGCTGGGCGAGGAAGCGGTCGAGCTGGTGATCGAGGCGACGCTCGGCAACCGCCGCGCTGCCGTGCTGGAGAGTGCGGACGTGCTCTACCACCTGGTCGTCCTCTGGGTGGACCAGGGGATCGCGCCGGAGGAAGTCTGGGGCGAGCTCGGCCGTCGCGAAGGGATATCGGGCATCGCCGAAAAGGCCGCGCGCCCCAAGGGCATCGTGCGCGCGGCGCAGACCACCAAGCTGCCGTGATCGCGTCAGGGCAAGCCGGCTGTGGCGTAGCCGAGCACGCCCTTGTGGTTCTCCAACGCATAGCTCACGCGGTTGTCCGGGTCGGCCAAATAGGCCCGCAGGAATCCGAAGAATCCGTCGCCCAGGTTGGGTGCAGGCCCGGCCATCGGCGCCGCGCCCGCCCGGGTCTTCCACACCCCCTGGCCGAAGTTCACATCGAGGAACTTGAAGACGTTCTTCGGCTTGTCGACAATTGCGCCGACCACATGATTGCCCAGGATGATTGAGTACAAGCCATCACTCACGCGCTCCATTAAAGCGATCATGCTGTCGCCCTTGTCCGTCGAATTGACTTCGACGCCAATAAATTGAATGCCTGGGGCGTTCAGGCTTTTCATGATGCCGTTAATCATGGTATCATCCGAGTCGCCGAAGACCCTGGTGATTTCCGCATATTTGACTTGGGCCTTTGCTCTATTATCGCCCACCATGTCCATTGTGGTCGCGCGCGAATGCGCCATGTTCTGGATCTGGCGAATGATCATGATCGTTTGCGGGTCTTTCGACGCCTGCGTGAAGTTCAGGTTGCCCAGCAGATCCGCCCCGGCCCGCCGGTCGCGGACATAGCGGGACAGCCAGACCAGCGTCAGGCCGTAGCAGTGTCCGCGCTTCATCATGTCCGGCCTCTGGTCGAGGAACTCGCCGTGACTGAACGGTTTGAACTGGCCACCGCGCTTGGTGATTTCCGATCCGAACGCAAACTCCGCCATCGTTTTCTCCCTTCCCGTCGAGTCGATCCGGGAAGGATGTATCGGCCAACTGATCGTTGCGGCTCAAGACTCTTTGCAAATTGTCGTGACTGAGCCGCGGCGCGTCGCATGGCGGCCTAGGCCGTGATGTGCAGGGCCTCCAGCGTCAATTCGGCCACCAGGGCGCTTGAGGCCGGGTTCTGTCCGGTCACCAGATTGCCGTCGCGCACGGCCTGCGCTGCAAAATCCGGCCCCGCCTTGAACACGGCCCCCAGGCCCCGCAGCCGGCTTTCCAGCAGGAAGGGGACCACATCGGTCAGGCCCGATGCCGCTTCCTCGGCATCAGTGAAACCGCTGACCCGAAGCCCGGCCACGATCGGCTGCCCGTCGGCGCGCCGCGCGTTCACCAGCCCCGCCGGGCCGTGACACACCGCCGCGACCACCCGCCCCGCATCGAACATCCGGCCGATCAGCGCCGCCAGCGGCTCGCTGCCCGGCAGGTCCCACATCGTGCCATGCCCGCCCGGCAGGAAGACCGCGTCGTAGTCGGCAAACTGCACCGCCGCGACCGGCATGGTGTCGGCCAGCGCCGCCATCGCACCGGGGTCGGCAAGGAAGGCCGCGACCTCCGGCGCCTCGGTGGCAACGCTGGTCGGGTCGGCGGGCGGCATCCCGCCGGCGATGCTCGCCAGATCGACCGTGCACCCCGCCTGGCGGAAGGCGGCATAGGGCACGCAGAGTTCTTCCCAGAAGAAGCCCGTCTTGCGCCCCGTATCGCCCAGGGCGGCGTGGCTGGTCAGGACAATCAGGATGCGTGTCATCGGGCGGCCTTGTGCTGGTTCGCCCTGTCAACGCCGCAGCGGGCCCGGCCGTTTCACGCGGCGGGCAGGCGCACCACGAAGCGCGCGCCCACCACCTTGCCCGTGGCATCGCGCCGGTTCTCCGCGCCGATACGCCCGCCCAGGCCCTCGACGATCTGCCGGCTGATCGACAGGCCGAGGCCCGAATGCTGCCCGAACCGTTCCCCGCGCGGCCGCTCGGAATAGAAGCGGTCGAAAATGCTTTCTAGGTTGGCTTCGGGAATGCCCGGGCCTTCATCCTCGACCGACACTTCCACCACCGCCCCGGTCTGCCGGGCGCGCAGCCAGACGCGGCCGTTGGCGGGGCTGAAGCTGACCGCGTTGCCCAGCAGGTTGCGCAGCACCTGCACCACCCGCCCCTCGACCCCGCGCACCACCAGCCCCTCGGGCGGGGCTTCCAGCGCGACCGTCGGGTCGTCCTCGGCCATGGTGGCGGCATGCAGGTCGGCCAGCGCGGCCAGGATCGGCGCCAGGTCCACCGGTTCCACCGCGGTGCGCGACAATTCGGCATCGACGCGGGAACTGTCGGCGATGTCGCTGATCAGCCGGTCCATCCGCACGGCATCCTCGGCGATGATCGCCAGCAGGCGCAGGCGTTGTTCCGGCTTTTCGATGCGGCGCAGGGTTTCGATCGCGCTGCGCACGCTGGTCAGCGGGTTCTTCAATTCATGCGCCACGTCGGCCGCGAAGCGTTCGTTGCTGTCCACCCGGGCCCAGAGCGCATTCGCCGCATCCTGCAGGTCGCGCGCCAGCACGCCGATCTCATCCCCGCGCGCCAGCAGCGCGGGCGGCACGCTGCCGGACCGCCCCTCGCCGGCCCGCATGCGGCCCGCGGCCCGCGCCAGTTCCAGGATCGGCGTGGCCAGGGTGCGCGCCAGATAGACCGACAGCGCCACCGTCAGGATCAGCGAGATCAGGAACAATCCCAGCACCGAGACGCGGATTTCCATCAACCGCTGGTCCACGTCCCGCGCTTCCCGCGTCAGCAGCACGATACCGACGCCCTGGTTGGCCCGGCGCGCGGGTTCGGCGACCGAAATCAGCAGCCGGCCGTCCGCCGTGCGACGGACATAAGGCTGCACACCGCCTTCCAGCGCCAGGCGGAGTTCTTCCCGCCGGTCGGGCCCCAGGTCTGGTTGCCAGTCGAAGGACGGCGCATCCGGCGTCTGGTCCACCACGACAAGCCCCGGGCCGGCCGCGTCCGTGCTGCGCGGGAAGGCCGAGAGCAGTTTTTCGTAAAGCCCCACCACCGACCCGGCCAGCGGGCCCCGTGGTTGCGGCGGCGGCAGTGGCTCGGTCGCGACCGCGCCGCCCGGGCCTTCGCGCAGCCGGCTGTCAGCCACCACCTGCCCGGTATTGTCGAACAGCCGGGCCTGGGTGTTGGGCGAAGGGTCCACCAGGCGGCGCAGCAGCGGGCGGGCGGCTTCGGGCACCAGCACGGGGCGATCGTCCTGCACCCGCACCGCGGCCTCGGCGATGGCGCCGGCATAGATGCGGGCCTGGGTGCGGAGCGCGTTCACCTCGGCCCCCAGCAACCCGTTCTGATACTGGTCCAGGTACAGCAGCGCCGCGGCCAGCAGGGCCGGCGGCAGCGCGTTCAGCAGCAGGATGCGCTTGAGCAGCGGCGAGATGCGGGCGCGGAACCCCGGCCGCGCGGCAGGGCCGGGCAGGGTGCCGTCAGGGCGCATGGCTTCGGGGCGGTTGAGGGTGCCGTCGGGCACGCGTGGGTCCTTCATTCGGTCGCAACGGAACCATGCTACTCCATTGGGACCGCACATGCCTCCCCTGGTGACGCCCCGGCTTGCCAGGGCCGCACCCCGCCCCATTTGCGATGCCGCCACGAAACCGTTGTCATGTGTGCTTCAAGGAAAAGATCGCGTGAACATCCAGACCCCGCCGGCCGCCATCGCCGAATCCCAGGCCACCGAGACGCTTCGGCCGAGCCAGGCGGAAGCCGAGGCCGCGGTGCGGACCCTGCTGCTCTGGGCCGGTGACGACCCGCACCGCGAGGGGTTGCTGGACACGCCCAAGCGCGTCGCCAAGGCCTACCGCGAATGGTTCTGCGGCTACGACGAGGACCCGCGCGAACTGCTCGCCCGTTCGTTCGAGGAAGTGGACGGCTATGACGAGATGGTCGTGTTGCGCGACATCCGGCTGGAATCGGTCTGCGAACACCACATGGCGCCGATCATCGGCCGCGTGCATGTCGCCTACCTGCCCGCCGGGCGCGTGGTCGGCATCAGCAAGCTGGCGCGCGTGGTCGATGCTTTCGGCAAGCGCCTGCAGATCCAGGAAAAGCTGACCGCCCAGGTCGCCAACACCATCCAGGAGGTGTTGCAGCCCAAGGGTGTCGCCGTGGTGATCGAGGCCGCGCACCAGTGCATGACCACCCGCGGCGTGCACAAGACCGGCGTGTCGATGGTGACCAGCCGCATGCTCGGCGCCTTCCGTGACGATGCGGCGACGCGGCGCGAATTCCTGGCGATGATCCAGGGCAGCCGCGGCCCGGTCGAGGGCTGAGGCTTGCTGGTCGAGGCCGTCGCCCGCGCGCCCGGCCATCGCTTCAGCAAGACACCTGCCTTTTCCATCCGGCTGGCGGCAGGGCTGGGTGTGGAGGGTGACGCCCATGCGGGGGTGACGGTGAAGCACCGCTCCCGCGTCGCGGCCGACCCCACAAGGCCGAACCTACGCCAGGTGCATCTTCTCCATGCGGAACTGCTCGACGAACTGTCGGCTGCCGGTTTCGCCGTGTCCCCCGGCGCCTTGGGCGAGAATGTGACCACCCGCGGCCTGGACCTGCTGGCTTTGCCGACTGGGGCGCTGCTGCGCCTGGGCGCCGACGCCATCGTCGAAGTCACCGGCCTGCGCAATCCCTGCCTGCAACTCGACCGCTTCCAGCCGGGGCTGATGGCGGCGACCCTCGACCGCGACGCCGCGGGTCGCCTGGTCCGCAAGGCGGGGATCATGGCGATCGTGCTGGTCGGCGGCGATGTGCTGCCGGGCGATGCCATCGGCCTGGACCTGCCGCCCGGTCCGCACCGCCGGCTGGAACCCGTCTGACGGGTTGACCCTTCGGCGGGGGCGTGGCCCGGTGCGGCCGTGCCTGTCGCCGCCATCGGTTTCACCCTGCTGTGCAACGCGCTCTACGCCTGCGGCTATGCCCTCGCAAAAGTGCTGTCGGCGGAGCTCGACCCCATCCAGATCACCTTCCTCCGCTCGGCCCTGGTGCTGAGCGTCTGGGGCGGGGTGATGGCGCCACGGCCCGGCGCGCTGGCCCGCGCCATTGCCCCGCCCAGCGCCTGGGCGCAGCGCGCGGCGGGGGCGGTGCTGATCGTCTCCACCCTGCTTGGCGTGCTCGCCTATGCGCTGCTGCCGGTGACCGAGGCCGCGGCGCTGGGCTTCACCGCGCCGCTGATCACCGTGGTGCTGGGGGCGACCATGTTGCGGGAAAGCGCGGGGCCGCGACGCTGGGTTGCGGTCGGCTGCGGCTTCGCCGGCATGCTGCTGATCGTGCGGCCGGGCGGTGAGGTGTTCCGCGCCGCCGCCCTGGTGCCCATCGCCTCAGCCCTGACCTATGCGCTTTATCAGGTGCAGATGCGGCGGCTGCGCGGTGCGGCGCGGGCCAGCGACGGGGTGGTGCAGGCGGCGATCATGGGGGTGGTGCTGCTTGGGCCCGCACTCGCCTGGGTCTGGCAGCCCTTCGGCTGGCAAACCGGGGCGCTGGTCGTGCTGTTCACCGCCTTGCAGACCGGTGGCTTGTCGGCCCTGGCCGCGGCGGTGCGCCGGGCCGAGGTTTCGGCCATCGCGCCCTGGCACTACGCGCGGTTGATCTTTGCCCTGATCCTCGACGCGGCGGTCTTCAGCCATTTCCCGGCACCGCTGGCCCTGGCGGGCTGTGCGCTGATCGCCGCCGGTGGCTTGCTGTTGCTGCGGGACCGGGCGTAAGCCGCTGCCAGCCGAG
>JBBQHE010000035.1:0-25434 GCA_038323655.1 Acetobacterales bacterium
ATGGACCCTGAAACAAGTTCAGGGTGACGAGAAGCCTAAATATGCAGCGCTCGGCCGTATGCCTCGAGAACCGCCTCGTGCATCATCTCCGACAAGGTCGGATGCGGAAAAACGGTGTTGATGAAGTCGGTTTCGACCAGCTCCGCGGTCTTGCCGACGGTGTAGCCCTGGATCAGCTCGGTGACCTCGGCCCCGACCATGTGCGCGCCGAGCAGCTCGCCGGTCTTCGCGTCGAACACCGTCTTCACAAAGCCTTCGGCCTCGCCGAGCGCGATTGCCTTGCCGTTGCCGATGAACGGGAAGGTGCCGGCCCTGACGTCGTAGCCGGCTTCCTTGGCCTTGGCCTCGGTCAGCCCGACGCTGGCGACTTGCGGGTGGCAATAGGTGCAGCCGGGGATGTTGAGCTTGTCCATCGGATGCGGGTGGACGTCCTTGTTGCCGAGCGCCTGCGCGATCGCCTCGGCGGCAATGACCCCTTCATGGCTCGCCTTGTGCGCCAGCCAGGGCGCACCGGTCAGGTCGCCGATGGCAAAAATGCCAGGCTCGCCAGTGCGCCCCATGGCGTCGGCCACGACATGCGTGCGCTCGACAACAACCTTGGTGCCTTCCAGCCCGATACCTTCGACATTGCCAACGATGCCGACCGCCGAAATCAGCCGATCGGCGACGATTTCCGACACTTTGCCATCGACCTCGACCACCGCGGTGACGTTGTCGGCGCCGCGGCGCACGCCCTGCACCTGGGCCTTGGTCAGCACGGTCATGCCCTGCTTCACGAAGGCTTTCTGGACAAAGGCGCCGATCTCTGCGTCCTCAACCGGCAGGATGCGGTCCATCACTTCGACCAGGGTCACCTGCGACCCCATGTTCTGATAAAAACTGGCGAATTCGGCCCCGATGGCGCCGGATCCGATAACGATCAGCTTCTTGGGCAGGGCAGCCGGCGTCATCGCCTCGCGATAGGTCCAGATCAGCTTGCCGTCGGCCTCGATGCCCGGGATGGTCCGCGCGCGGGCCCCGGTGGCCAGAATGATGTTTTTTGCCGCGAGATCGGCGACCGGCTTGCCGTCTCGGGTCACGGCGACGCGGCCCGGCCCGGCCAGCGCCCCCTGCCCGTCGAACACCGTGACCTTGTTCTTCTTCATCAGGTGATTCACGCCGCCCGACAACTGCCCGGCGACGGCGCGCGACCGCTTCACCACCTTGGCGAAATCGAAGCGGATATTGTCCGCGGCGAAGCCATAGGCATCGAGCGTATGCAGCAGGTGGTTGATTTCCGACGCGCGCAGCAGCGCCTTGGTCGGGATGCAGCCCCAGTTCAGGCAGATGCCGCCGAGGTTCTCGCGCTCCACCAGCGCCACCTTCATCTTCAACTGCGCGGCACGGATCGCGGCGACGTAGCCACCTGGGCCCCCGCCGACCACGATCAGGTCGAATGTCTCAGCCATCACGCGGCCTCCGCTGCCAGGGTTTTCAGCGTCTCGCCATCGAGCCGCCGCTGCGTCCATTCATCCAGGCTCTTGGCCCCCATCGCGTCATAGGTCGCGATGGCGGGCGTGTTCCAATCCAGCACATTCCAGGCAAGGCGACCGCCGCCCTCGGCCAGGGTTTCCGCCGACAGCCGGGCAAAGAGCGCGCGCGCGATACCGCGGCGGCGAAAGGCCGGATCAACCCAAAGATCTTCCAGCCAGCGGCCCGGGCGGCCGAGAAAGGTCGAGAAGGTCCAGTGATAAAGGGCCATTCCGGCCGGGGTGCCATCCACCTCGGCGATCAGGCAGCCGGCGCGGCGGGGGGTGGCGAACAGGGCGGCGGCGAAGTCGGCCTCGGTCGCCACCGCCTCATGCGCCAGGCGTTCGTAGTCGGCCAGCGCGCGCACGAAGCCGGCGATGGTGGACAGGTCCGCCGGCGTCGCCTCGCGCAGGATCACAGCATCAGGCTCACAGCATAAGGCTCAGGGGGTCTTCCATGGTCCGCTTGAAGCTCGCGAGCCATTCCGCCGCCAGCGCGCCGTCGATCACCCGATGATCCACCGACAGCGTCACCGTCATCATCGTGGCGATGGCCAGCGCGCCGTTCTTCACAACGGCCCGCTGTTCACCGGCACCAACCGCCAGAATACCGGCCTGCGGCGGGTTCACGATCGCCGCAAAATGGCTGATGCCGAACATTCCCATGTTGGAGATGGAAAAGCCGCCGCCCTGGAATTCCTCAGGCTTCAGCTTGCCGGTCTTGGCGCGGGCCGCCAGGTCCTTCATCTCGGCGCTGATGGTCGCCAGGCCCTTGCGGTCGGCCTGCTTCACGATGGGCGTGATCAGCCCATCGGGGATGGAGACGGCGACCGAGATATCCACGTCATGGAATTGCAGGATCGCGTCATCGGTCCATTGCGCATTCACGCCGGGGAACTTTCGCAGCGTGGCGGCAGCGGCCTTGATCACCAGGTCGTTGACCGAAAGCTTGAAGGCGCCGGGGCCGTCCTTGGGGCTTTTTGCGTTGAGCTCGGCACGCAGTTTCAGCGCCGCATCCAGCTCGATCTCCATCGAGGCATAGAAATGCGGGACCGTCTGCTTCGATTCCGACAGGCGCCGCGCGATGACCTTGCGCATGCTGCTGTTCGGCACGGCGGTATGGGCTGCACTGACCGCAACTGGCGCAGGCTTGGGCGCAGGGGCTGGCGCGGGCGCCGCGACGGGAGGCGGCGCGACAGCGGCCGGGGCGGGAGCCGCGGGCCGCGAGAGAGCCGCTTCCACATCCGCCTTCACGATACGCCCCTGCGGGCCGGAACCGGAGATGCCGGCCAGGTCCAGCCCGGCCTGCGACGCCATGCGCCGCGCCAAAGGCGAGGCGAAGACGCGGTCGCCCGGCCGCGGCGGGTCGGGCTGGGGGTTGAAGCCCTGCGCGGCACCCGGGGACACCGGCGCTGGGGCCAGGGTCGGGGCCGCAGCGGCGGCGGCGGGTGCTGCGCCAGCGGTCGGCACCGCCTCGCCCTTCTCAACCAGCACGGCGATCGGCTGGTTCACCTTCACGCCCTCAGTGCCGTCGGGTACAAAAATCTTGCCCAGGATGCCTTCGTCCACGGCTTCGACTTCCATCGTCGCCTTATCGGTCTCGATCTCGGCGATGATGTCGCCGGACTTCACCGCATCGCCTTCCTTCTTCAGCCAGCGCGCCAGCGTACCTTCGGTCATGGTGGGGCTCAGCGCCGGCATCAGGATATTGGTCGCCATGGTCCGCCCCCCCTTACTTGTAGGTCACGCTTTTGACCGCATCGATCACCTGTTCCAGCCGCGGCAACGCGAGCTTTTCCAGATTGGCGGCATAGGGCATCGGCACATCCAGCCCATGCACCCGCACCGGCGGCGCATCCAGGTGGTCGAGGCAGTGTTCGACCATCTGCATCGCGATCTCCGCACCGATGCCGGCGAAGGGCCAGCCTTCTTCCAGCGTCACCAGGCGGTTGGTCTTGCGGACCGAGGCCGCGATGGTTTCCGTATCCAGCGGGCGCAGCGAACGCAGGTTGATGACCTCGGCACTGATCCCCTGTTCGGCCAGCTTCTCCGCCGCCTGCATCGCCATGCCGACCATGATGGAGAAGGCGACGATGGTGACATCGGTGCCTGTGCGCTCGATCTTGGCGCGGCCGATGGGCAGCACGAAATCATCCGCCGTCGGGCAATCGAACGACTGGCCGTAGAGGATTTCGTTTTCCAGGAAGATGACCGGGTTCGGGTCGCGGATCGCGGCGCGCAGCAGCCCCTTGGCGTCCGCCGCCGACCAGGGCGCGACCACCTTCAAACCCGGGCAATGCGCGTACCAGGAGGCATAGCATTGCGAGTGCTGCGCCGCGACCCGGCTGGCCGCGCCATTGGCGCCGCGGAACACGATGGGGCAGCCCAATTGCCCGCCCGACATGTACAGCGTCTTGGCCGCCGAATTGATGATCTGGTCGATCGCCTGCATCGAGAAGTTGAAGGTCATGAACTCGACGATGGGCTTCAGCCCGTTCATCGCAGCACCCACCGCCATGCCGGTAAAACCATGCTCGGTGATTGGCATGTCGATGATGCGCTTGGGGCCGAATTCGTCCAGCAGGCCCTGGCTGATCTTGTAGGCACCCTGGTACTGGCCGACTTCCTCGCCGATCAGGAACACATCGCCATCGGCGCGCATTTCCATCGCCATGGCATCGCGCAGCGCTTCGCGCACGGTGATATGGGCGGTCTCGCCCCAGTCCTTTTCGACCGCAGAAACCGGGGCGGCGGCGGGCGCGGTCATGACGACGGGCGCGGCCACGGGCGCAGCGACCGGGGCAGCGACCGGGGCAGGTGCTGCGGCGGCCGCAGCCTCGCCGCCGTCCAGTTCCGCGATCGGCGCATTCACCTGCACGCCATCAGTGCCGGCGGCGACCAGGATTCGCGTCAGCACACCTTCATCCACCGCCTCGACCTCCATGGTCGCCTTGTCGGTCTCGATTTCGGCGATCACATCGCCGGACTTCACCGCCTCGCCCTCATTCTTCAGCCAGCGGGCCAGTTTGCCCTCCGTCATGGTGGGGGACAAAGCGGGCATCAGGATCACGGCGCCCATGGCTCAGGCCTCCAGCAGGATATCGGTCCAGAGCTCGCTCTCAGACGGCTCCGGGCTCGCTTGGGCGAACTCCGCGGCATCGGCGACGATGGCCTTCACTTGGTCGTCGATGCTCTTGAGGTCGGCTTCCGCGACCCCGCCGGCCAGCAGATGCGTGCGCAGCGTGTCGATGCAGTCGTGCTGCTCACGCATCTTCTGCACTTCCTCCCGCGTGCGGTACTTTGCGGGGTCGGACATGGAATGGCCGCGGTAACGATAGGTCTTCATCTCCAGCAGGTACGGGCCGAGCCCAGCGCGGCAATGCGCCACGGCCCGCGCGCCGGCCTCGGCCACGGCCTCCACGCTCATGCCATCCACCTGCTCGCCCGGGATGCCCCAGGGGCTGCCGTTCTGCGAGAGGTCGCGGGAGGCGCTGGCGCGTTCCACGCTGGTGCCCATGCCGTAGCGGTTGTTCTCGATGACAAAGACGCAGGGCAGCTTCAGCAGGGCCGCCAGATTAAGGCTTTCGAAGACCTGGCCCTGGTTGGAGGCGCCCTCGCCGAAATAGGTCACGGCGACATTGTCATTGCCGCGATACATGTTGCTGAAGGCCAGCCCCGCGCCCAACGACACCTGCGCGCCAACAATGCCGTGCCCGCCAAAAAAACCCTTCTCGCGACTGAACATGTGCATCGACCCGCCCTTGCCGCGGGAATAGCCGCCGATGCGCCCGGTCAACTCGGCCATCACGCCGCGCGCCTCCATGCCGGTCGCCAGCATGTGGCCGTGATCGCGATAGGAGGTGATGACCTCATCGCCCGGCTTCAGGCAGAGCTGCATGCCGACCACCACGGCTTCCTGCCCGATGTACAGGTGGCAGAACCCACCGATCAGACCCATGCCGTAGAGCTGCCCGGCCTTCTCTTCAAACCGGCGGATCAGCAGCATGTCGCGATAGGCTTGGCGCAACGTCGCCTGGTCCAGGCCCTTGGGCTTTCCGGGCAGCTTGCCGCGGCGCTTGATGGTGGCGTCGGCGCTCTGGGCCATGCGGCTCTCCCGGGGAAGCATCCGCTACGGCTTTTGCGCCGAAGCGTTCTTTCGCACACCTAGGGCCCGCCAGCCACCCTGGCAAGGCATGGAACCCTGCCCGAAACCGTTGTGCTGCAACGCAAAATGGCAGTTGCCTGGAATCTGGTTAAGTCATCCACCCGGGCGGCGTGCCGGTCCGAGGGGCACAATGATTTCATCCCGGCCAACGAAATTCAGCAGGCTGCGCGCCCGCTCATCGAGCTGGTCGGCATCGATCCGATCGCCCCGCAGCCCCTGCACCCGGCGTTCCAACGAAGCCCGCTCCGCCTCCGCCCGGGCGAGATCGGCCCTTGCGGTCACGATCTCGGCGGTGCGCCGCGCCTGCGCGTCCAGCCCCCGGTCGCCGTTCACCGTGTGCCAGGCGAAAAACACCACCACCAGCCCGCAGCAGACGGGCAGCGTGATGGCCTTGATCCAGCGCAGCAGCAGACGACCCATGCGATACCTCGCCGGCGCGGATGATCCACCCCGATTTGCTTCACACAAAAGCATGATTTCAGCGGGATGCAAGCCCTGGCTGCATCACGCTGGCAGATTCAGCGACGGAGCGCGCCGCGGCCGGCGTAACGGGCGGCGCTGCCCAGTTCCTTTTCGATGCGGATCAACTGGTTGTACTTGGCCAGGCGGTCCGAACGGGACAGGCTGCCGGTCTTGATCTGGCCGCAGTTGGTGGCAACCGCCAGGTCCGCGATGGTCGCATCCTCCGTCTCGCCCGACCGGTGCGACATCACGCAGCGATAGGCGGCGCGATGGGCCATCTCCACCGCCTCCAGCGTCTCGGTCAGGCTGCCGATCTGGTTGACCTTGACCAGGATGGCATTGGCGGTGCCCGTCTCGATCCCGCGCGACAGGCGCTCAGGGTTCGTCACGAACAGATCGTCGCCGACCAGTTGCACGGTCTTGCCGAGACGATCGGTCAGCAATTTCCAGCCGGCCCAGTCATCCTCGGAACAGCCATCCTCGATCGAAACGATCGGGAATTTTTGGCACAGCCCGGCCAGGTAATCGACCATGCCGGCAGGGTCGACGCTCTTGCCTTCCCCATCCATCACATAGCGGCCGTCGCGAAAAAACTCGGTCGCGGCGCAGTCCAGGGCAAACACCACATCCTCGCCCACGCGATGACCGGCGGCCTCGCAGGCCTGGGTGATGAAGGCCAGCGCTTCCTCGGCCGAGCCGATATTGGGTGCAAAGCCGCCCTCATCGCCGACATTGGTGTTGTGGCCGGCGTCCTTCAGCTTCTTGCGCAGCGCGTGGAAAATCTCGGAGCCGATGCGCACCGCCTCGGCGATGCTGCCGGCGCCGACCGGCATCACCATGAATTCCTGGATGTCGATCGGGTTGTCGGCGTGCTGGCCGCCGTTGATGATGTTCATCATCGGTACCGGCAGGGTGCGGGCAAAGACGCCGCCGACATGGCGATACAGCGGAATGCCGAGCGAATGGGCCGAAGCCTTGGCGACCGCCAGAGACACCGCGAGGATCGCATTGGCCCCCAGGCGCGCCTTGTTCGGCGTGCCGTCCAGCGCGATCATCGCCTCGTCCAGCGCCACCTGGTCAAAGGCGTCGAGGCCCGAGAGCGCGTCGAAAATCTCGCCCTCGACCGCGGCGCAAGCCTTCAACACGCCCTTGCCGCCGTAGCGCGCCTTGTCGCCGTCGCGCAGCTCCATCGCCTCATGCGCGCCGGTGCTGGCGCCGGAGGGCACGATGGCCGTGCCATGGGCGCCGTCCTCCAGAACCACCTCGGCTTCCACCGTCGGGTTGCCGCGGCTGTCCAGAACTTCACGGGCGATGATGTCGACGATGGCGGGCATGCGGCTTCCCCTCAGGATGGCGCGCGCCCGTTAGGCGTTTGCGGGGTTCACGGCAAGACGGGGCGGATGGTGGGCGCTACAGGGATTGAACCTGTGACCTTCCCCGTGTCAGGGGGACGCTCTCCCGCTGAGCTAAGCGCCCATCCGTGCGGTGCGGGGCATTAGCGCGCAACACGCCACCCCGCAACCCGTCATGCGCGGGCGATCGCCGCCAGCGCCGCCGCCACTGTCGCCGCCCGCACCGCCGCCCGGTCGCCCGGGAAGACATGGCGTTCGACCCGCGTGGCCTGGCCTTGGCTGGCCACGCCGATGAAAACCAGCCCCACGGGCTTGTCAGCCGTGGCCCCGCCGGGGCCGGCGATGCCGGTGGTGGACACGGCGATATCCGCCCCCGTGGCCAGGCGCGCGCCCTCGGCCATGCTCCGGGCGCAGTCCTCGCTGACCGCGCCGACGGTCGCCAGCACGCCCTCAGACACGCCCAGCAGGGCCATCTTCTGGTCGTTGGAATAGGTGACGAAGCCGCCCAGTACGCTGGCCGAACTGCCAGGGATCGCGGTGAGCGCCGCGGCCACCAGCCCGCCGGTGCAGGATTCGGCGGTGGCGAGTGTCAGCCCCCGCCCCTGCACGTAAGCCAACAGGGTGGCCGCCTGGTCCAGCGTCGATTGCGGCAACATCAGATCGCCCCCCGCGCGAGCAGCATGACCGCGCCCGCAAAAACCCCAGCCAGCATGTCATCCCCCATCACGCCATAGGCCCCCGGTTGCCGGTCGATCCAACCGATCGGGCCTGGCTTGGTGATATCGAACAGCCGGAACAGGGCAAAAGCGGCCAGCACCCAGGCGGCGAAGACCCATCCCGCCACGGCCGGCACCGCCGCCAAGGCCAGGGCCTGGCCCGCGCCCTCATCCACCACCACCCAGCCGGGATCGTCCCGCCGGTCGCGCAGCGCCCATAGCCCCGCGACCAGCAGTACCGCCGAGGCTGCAAGGCACGCCCAGGGCCCGGCCCAGGCCAGCGGCAGCACCACGGCCGATCCCCAGGTGCCGGGCGCAGGCCGCAGCCGCCCGACCCCGCCCAGCGAGGCAATCGTATCGCTAAGCGATGCCATCGAGGAAATCATCCAGCACCGCATCCACCGCCGGCCCGCTCAGCGGCGGCGCATGGCCGACGCCAGGCACCGACACCACCCGCAGATCGGGCTTTTCCCGGCGCATCCGGGCGACGGTGCCGGCGGTCAGCAGTTGGCTTTCCTCACCCCAGACCAGCAGCGTCGGCAGGTCGGCCGAAGCCCGCCAGAACTGCCATAGATTGGGCGGCGCCCCGCCGCGCGCGGCCTCGGCGATGCGTATGTCCCAGCGCGGATGCAGCCGCCCGTCGGGGCCGGGGGCATAGGTGCGGGTGGCCATGTCGCGCCAGCCGGCATCATCCAGGCCAAGAGGGGGCATGTGTTCGCGGCAATAGGCTGCAGCGGCAGCGAGGTCCGGCAAGGCCGGGTCGGTGCCGACAAAACCGCGCACCTCATCCAGCCCCTCGGCGGCGATCTCGGGGCCGATGTCGTTCAGCACCACGCCCCGCAGCAACGTCGCGCGCAGCACGGGGATGATGATCGACAGCAAGCCGCCGAAGGAGGTCCCGACGGCAACCGCCCGGTGCAGCCCCAAGACAGTGCAGGCATCGAGCACGTCGCGCAGCGCGGCCTCCGCAGAATAGCGGCCGATGTCCTCGGCCCGGCCGCTTTCGCCATGACCCGCGTAATCCAGCGCGACGACCCGCCGCGTGCCGCCGTGGCGTGCGGCGAGGGCTGCGAAATCCAGCCCCGTGCGGCAGAGGCCAGGCAGGCAGAGCAGCGGCGTGCGGTCTTCCGGACCCGCCCAGTCGCAAGCCGCCAGCGGCAAGCCGTCGCGGGCTGAAAACCGCCGCAGACGCATCAGTTCGCCCCCACCAGCCAAGGCCGCAGCGGATGGTCCCGCCCTGCCGTCTCGGGGTTGCGGGCGCGATAGACGATCAGGTTCTCGATGATGCGCTGGACGTAGTTGCGGGTCTCGCTGAAGGGGATCTGCTCGATCCAGTCCAGCGGATCGGTGCCGCTGCGCGGGTCGCCATAGGTCGACATCCACTCATTCGACCGGCCAGGCCCGGCGTTGTACGCCGCCGCCGCCAGCACCACCGACCCCCCGAAACGATCCAGCATCTCAGCGAGGTAGGCCGAACCCAGGCGCAGGTTCAGGCTGGGGTCCTGCGTCAACATGGGCAGGGCATAGGGCACGCCAAGCCGCCGCGCGGTGCTGGCGGCAGTCGGCGGGATCAATTGCATCAGCCCCCGCGCATTGGCCGAAGACACGGCCTGGGGGTCGAAGTTGCTTTCCTGGCGGGCGATGGCGAAGACCATCGCGGCTTCCGCCCCAGCCTCCGGTGCCGCGACCGGTGTCGGCCAACCTTCGGGATACAGCATCACCCCATCGGCCCCCGCCCGGCGCGCGACCCAGACAGCATTGTCCGGCCGCCCCGTGACATTGGCCAGTCGCGCGATCATCAGCCGGTCGCCGGCATCGGCGGACAGATCCTCCAGCCGCAGCAGGAACTGCCGTGTCCGGTTGGCCTGGCCCAGATCAGCCAGCGCCAAGACCACCCGGACCAGTTCGCGGTCACCAAAGGCCACGACCTGTGCTTGCGTCAGCGTGGCGGGCAGCACCGCATTGATCCGGGCTGACAGCGCCGCCGCCCCGGGGTCCAGCGCCAGTGCGGCGAGTTGCCCGTAGAAAGCAGTCGGCCAGGCCGCCGCTTCGGCGAATTTTTCCTGGGCGCGGACGTTCTGCTGCTGGGCCATCAGCGCGCGCCCCTGCCAGTATCCGCTGCGGGCGCGGGTGATCACGCTGTTCGACCCTTCGCCCACCGCGGCAAAGTGTCGTTGGGCGCCGGCGGGATTGTTCAGCTTGCGTAGCGCCAGCCAGCCGGCCAGGAACTCGGCCTCCTGCCGGGGTTCGCCCGGCTGCGCCTGGCCGTGCTGGGCTGCGACAGCATAGGCGGTGGCGGCGTCACCCAGGCGCAGCAGCTTGCGTGCCAGCACCTGGCGCTCGGCCCAGATGGCGCGCTGCCCAGCCTCCGGCACGTCGCGCTGCAGGGGGGCGGCGATGGCCCAGACGGCCGCAGCCTCGGCATCGCGGTCGCGCTGGCGCAGCAACCGCGCACGAGCGGCGAGCACACCAAGATTGCGCGAGGACGCGGCCGCATCCGGGTCGCCCCGGTCGGACGACAAGGCCAGCCGCAGGTCCGCATTGGCCCGGGCGTTACCCGACAGCCGGGCGGCCTGGCGCCCGGCGGCACTGAAATCGCGCGCCCAGGCCATGCGGTCGAAGCGGCGGGCGTGCAGGTCGGGCGTGATCTGGCTGCCGAAGCGGGCCAACAGCGTCTCCTCCGCCAGCGCGTCGGGGGTCGCGTCGACCCAGGCGGCACGCAGCGGCGCCGTGGCTTCGATGCCACGGCCGGCGCGGGTCAACGCCTCGGCCTGGCGCGCAGCACCGTCCAGCGTGCGGGCAGGAAAACGGGCGAAATGGGCGATGGCCAGGGCGTCATCCGGGTCGGTCGCCAGGGTTTCCTCGGTGCGGCGCAGCAAAGCGTCCTGGGCCGGCCAGTCGGGGTTTTCGGCGGCGAAGCGCACCAACTCCTCCGCGCCCGCCTGGCCACGCCGCTGCAGCCTGTCCCAGGTCACGATCTTGCGGACGAGCGGATCGGCGCTGACGGCAAAGGCATCGGCCTCCGCCAGGCGGCCGGCCGAGGAAGCGGCGATGGCCTGGCGGCCCGCCGCGCGCTGGGACTCGCTCGCCCAGGGTTGGGCCGCCGCAGGGGCAGCCAGGATCAGGGAGCAGAGGAGCAGGACACGCATGGCGGAAGGGTTAGCCGATCCCGCGGCGCTTGTCCCGATCCGGCGCAGCACCTAGGTTTGCGGCCCCCACGAGGAAGACTCCCATGTTCCAAGGCAGCCTGGTCGCGCTGATCACCCCCATGCGCGCCGATGGCAGCCTGGACGAGAAAGCCTTTGTCGATTTCGTTGCTTGGCAGATCGCCGAGGGCACTGAGGGGCTGATCCCCGTCGGCACCACCGGCGAAAGCCCGACCCTGTCGCATGCCGAGCACAAGCGCGTGGTGGAACTGTGCATCGCGACCGCCGCCGGACGCGTGCCGGTGATCGCGGGGGCCGGCAGCAACAGCACGGCGGAGGCGATCGACCTGACCCGCCACGCCAGGCAGGCGGGGGCCGATGCCGCACTGGTCGTCACCCCCTACTATAACAAGCCGACGCAGGAAGGGCTGTATCGCCACTACATGGCGATCGCCGATGCCGTGGACCTGCCGATCATCATTTATAATATCCCGCCGCGCAGCGTGGTGGACATGTCGGTGGAAACCATGGCGCGGCTGGCCAGGCACCCAAACATCGTGGGCGTCAAGGATGCCACGGCGAACCTGGCCCGCCCGATCCATACGCGCCTGGCCTGCGGACCCGAGTTCGTGCAGTTGTCAGGCGAGGACCACACAGCCGTCGCCTATCTCGCCGCCGGCGGGCATGGCTGCATTTCGGTGACTGCCAATATCGCGCCGCGGCTTTGCGCCGAGATGCATCGTGCCTGGGCCGAGGGGCGCGTGGCCGAAGCCATCGCCATCCAGGACCGGCTGACGCCGGTGCATGACTCCATGTTCTGTGAAGCGAGCCCCGGGCCCGTGAAGGTTGCGGCAGCCCTGCTGGGCCTGGCCGGCGACACCTGCCGCCTGCCGCTGGCCCCCGTGGCCGACGAAACGCGCGTCCGCGTGAAGGCGGCCCTGCTGGGGGCCGGGCTGCTGAACTGATGGCGAAGGACCCGAAGAAGAAAGGCCTGATCAGCCACGGCACCGCGGCGATGAACCGCAAGGCGCATTACGACTTCAAGATCAACGAAACCCTGGAAGCCGGCATGGTGCTGCTGGGTGCGGAGGTGAAGTCGTTGCGCGCCGGCCGGGCGCAGATCGCCGAGGCCTGGGCGGGTGAGCGGGACGGCGAGATGTGGCTCTACAACTGCTACATTCCCGAATGGCAGACCAATTCCTTCATGGCGCACTTCGAACCCCGCCGCCCGCGCAAACTGCTGATGAGCCAGAAGCAGATCAGTACCTGGGCCGGTGCGGTGACGCGCCAGGGGGCGACCATCGTGCCGCTGGAAATCCTGTTCAACGAACAGGGCCGGGCGAAGGTGAAACTCGGTCTCGCCGAGGGTAAGCAAGCGCATGATAAGCGCGCGACGATCGCGGCGCGCGACTGGCAGCGCGACAAGGCCCGGGTCATGCGCGACAAGGGCCGGGAACACGGGTGACGGGGCACGACCCGGTGCGGCGGCCTGTCTACATCGGCCACGAGATCTACCGCGGCAGCACCTACGGGCCGAAACATCCGCTCGCCATCCCCCGCGTGCCGGTGGTGACAGACCTTGTCCGCGCCCTGGGCTGGCTGCCGGACAGCCAGTTCCTGACCAGCCCGCAGGCCACGCCCGAGGACCTGCTCGCCTTTCACACGCCCGACTACATCACAGCCCTGCAACGGGCCGAGGCGACCCAGGCCGTCACCGACGCCGACCGCGCGCGGCATCGCATCGGCGCCGACGGCAACCCCGTCTATCGCGAGATTTTTCGCCGCCCGGCGACCGGCGCGGGCGGTGTGCTGCTGGCGGCGGCGCTGACCGCAGACGGCGGCATCGTGCACGTGCCCGGTGGCGGCACGCACCACGGCCGGCCAGATCGCGCCAGCGGCTTCTGCTACCTCAACGACTGCGTGCTCGGCGTCCTGGCATGGCTCGTCCAGGGGCTGACCCGGGTGCTGTACCTGGACCTGGACGCGCACCACGGCGATGGCGTGCAGGATGCCTTTGCCGACGATCCGCGGGTGCTGACCCTGTCGATCCACGAGGCCGGGCGCTGGCCCTTTTCGGGCGCGCTGGAGGACCGGGCCGGCGGCATGGCGCGCAACATCCCGGTGCCGCAAGGCTACCACGACGCCGAGGCCGCGCTGGTGCTGGAGGAGGCGATCCTGCCGATCATCGACCGCTGGCGCCCGCAGGCGGTGATGATCCAGGCGGGCGCCGACAGCCTTGCCGAGGATCCGCTGGCCCGGCTTTCCCTGACCAATGCCGCCTATCGCGCCACGCTGGCAGCGGTGATGCCGCGGGCCCCTCGGCTGATCCTGCTGGGCGGCGGGGGCTACAACCCCTGGTCGGTTGGGCGTTGCTGGGCTGGGCTCTGGGCCACGCTGAACGGCCTGGCCGTCCCCGACCGCCTGCCGCCGGTAGCCGAGGCGGTGCTGCGGGCGCAGAGCCTGAACCGCGCCGCCGGCCGCAACCCACCCGGGCACTGGTTCACCACCCTGGCCGATGCGCCGGCCGAACCCTTGCCCGTGCGGGATGCCCTGCGCCAGGCTTGCGCCGCGGTGCGCCAGGGCATTCCGCCGGGGCGGGGCTGACACCGCTCGGTCAGGGCTGGCGCCGGCCTTCGTAGCGATAGGCACAATGGCTGGCCCCGGCCGAAGCCCAGTCGTAGGTGTAGGCGAGTTCAAAACGTTCATCCGTGACGCGACCCGCCGACCGGTCGGTCACCCCGGTGTCGCCAAACCAGGCCAGGCGTTGCAAGCCACCGTCCGCCGCCACCGGCCCCGCAATACCGCGGTTGGCACCGACCAATGCCATCACGGCCTGCCCGCCCGCGATCCGCATCATGACCGGAAAGGCGACCCCGACCCTGCCGGCGCAGCCGGCCCCGGACAGCAGTCGGCCTGTGCCGACATAGACCCCGTCGTATGGCGCCTGGGCGGTGGCCGGCGCCGCCCAGGCGATCATTGCGGCGGCTGCCAGATAGAGCCTGGACGCGATCGTCGGTCGTGCCAGCGAAGCCGCGAACACCATCACGCCGCCGATCCGCCCAGCAGCGCCAGGGTGGCGAAACTCGCCAGCCAATGCTCACCCATGTAATCGCCTGCAACCTGCGGCAAAGCGCAGGCCAGGTGTGCCTCGGCCGTGTCGAGCATCCCCGGCCGTCGTGCATCGCCTTCCGGCAGCGCCCCGGCCAAGGCACGCCAGCACCAGGCGCGACTGAGATTCAGGCCGTCCAGATGCGCGATCTTGCCATCGGTGCGGTCCGACACCTTGGCCGGGCGGAACAGCGTGGCGGGTTGCCCGGCGGCCAAGCGCGGCAGAAAGGCATCGAACCAGGGCAGGAAGGTGCCGGCCGGCAGCAGTCGGCGCAGGCACTCCGCCTCGATCAGAGTGCCGGAGAGGAAATCATCGCCCGAGGGCTCGCCCCATGCCGGCGCTTCCGCATCGGCGTCGTACCAGCGCCAGGCCGTGCGGCGAAGCAGCGTCATCAGCGCGTCGTCGCGTGTCGCCTCGGCGTAGTCGGCCGCAAGACGCAGGGCGAAGGCGGTATTGAAATGCGTGCCGACTCGAACCGGATAGGTTGCGATCGGCAGGAAATCGCGGAAACGCTGGGCGAAGACTTCGGACAGCGGCGACAGGGTCGGTCCCCAGGCCTGTGGGTGATGCGACAGCTCGGCCGCCAGCTTCAGCAACCAGGCCCAGCCATAGGGGCGCTTGAACGCGCGCGCCGTGGGTGCCGCCAGATAGACGCATTCGGCCCCGACCGCCGCCGGCGTGATGCGCGCGTCGAACAGGGCGTGGATGGCGCCCGCCTGCGGCAGGTCAGGATAGGCCCGGAGCAACCGGGCCAGCATCCAGAAACCATGCACGCAGGAATGCCAGTCGTAGCTGCCGAAGAAGACCGGGTGCAGCGCGGCGGGGGTTTGCGCATCCGCAGGCCCAGCCAGGACATGCTCGGGCTTGTTCGGGTATTCGCGGCTGACGTGGCCAAGCGCGATGGTCGCGAAATGCGCGGCAAGGCTGGGGGTAAGGCCCTCCGCGCCCCGCGTTCCTGGCAGCCGGGTCACGACGCCCGCGCCCAGTGCCGCGGCGTTACCTTGTAGGCAGCGTGCCGCCAGGGTGTGAGCACGGAGAGCAACCTGCCGAGCGGTTGGACGTACACGCCCGCCGGCAGGCAAAGCACCGGCTCCTCGGCGATGCGGCGGGCCAGGATACGGGTGATCAGCAGCGGGCCGGTGACCAGCAGGGCCGATTCCACGGCGCCGGCCAGCACCGCATCGACGGCGGCATTGAGCGCCTGGCGCAGCAGCGGTGCCCCCGCCTCGGCCGCCATGAAGTTGTTCCCGATCCAGCCCTGTTCCTGAAACAGAACCACGCTCGCGCCCGTTGGCAGCAAGGTATCGAGGCGGCCGCGGCAGTAATCATCCGCATCCACATAGATGCCGCCTTGGGCAACCAGCACCGCCAGGCGAAAGATGTCGGAGGCGACGGCGGCGTGTCGCGCGGCGCGATACGCCTGCAAGGCACGCGGGGGGGCGTTGTCCTGGAGGAAGGCGAGCGCCTGCCGGTCCGTCCAGCGCCGATAGACATGGTCGGGATGCTGCGCCGGCAGCCGGTCCATCATCCGCAACACGTCCGGCGGGGGCTCGTCATCGTTCCAGAACTGGTGGATGACATTGGGGATCCGCGGGCGGGACGGCGGCGCAGACCCCGGGGCCAGCGCTCCGGCGCGCGACAGTCCGGTGATCAGCGCGATGGCGGGGCCGCTGGCATCAGGGTCCGCCCTGACCATGGCGGCTGCAACGCCAGGCACGGCTTGCGGCGTATCGCGCAGGGTGGTGCGAAGCTGGCGGCTCTGTTCGCCGCGAAGCCGGAACTCGTTGAGGAACTGCCCGACCTGGCCGGCGCGAAGCCGGAGAGACAGGTGCGTCGCGAGCGGCGCCGCGCGGCGTGGCATGGTCAGGGTGGCGACCGCCCGCTCGATCTCAAAGGAAAAGGTCTGTGACCAGGCCAGTTGGGTGAGGGCGTGGCCGTTGGCCGGGTCGGTGGCCAGGATCGTTTCCCAGCAGGCGATGGCCGTTGCGTAGTCCTGGCGCAGCACGGCCCCTTCGGCTTCCCAGACCAGTTGGCGTTCCCGCTCCCATAGCGACTGCGGCTGCAAGGACGCGCTGATTTGGTCGGCTTCCGCATAGCGGCCGAGTTCGCGCAGGCAGCCGATGGTCTGCGCCCGAAGCCCCGGCGTTTGCGGGCCGACGGCCTCCAGCAGGGCCAAGGCTTCGTCCAGCCGCCCCAGGCGACGGAGCCCGTGTGCCAGGTTCTCGCGTATCGGCAAGTCCTGCGGCTGCCCAGGCAGCGCCGCGGCCAGGATCGCCACCGCTTGCTCGACATCGCCTTGGGCATTGGCCTGGCTGGCTTGCAGCAGCGGCAGCCGCGGATGCGCGGGGTCGATCTGCGCCAGGCGCGCGATCGCTTCCGTCGCCTCGTCAAGACGGTCCAGGCATTGCAACAGATGGACACGGTCGATCACCAGCGGCGCGGCGTCGGGGTGGGTCTCCAGCCCGGTCTCGATCGCGGACAGAACGGCCTGCGGCGCCGCGTATCGGCGCAGGCTGGCAACCCGACGCTGATGCGGCCACAGCGCCGAGGGGTCTTGCCTGGTAGCCGCCTCGTAGGCCGCGGCGGCGGCGGCGTGGTCGCCGGTTTCCGTCGCCAATTCACCGCGCAAGCGATGCAGGGCCGCATGCGCCGGATCGCGCAGCGCCAGACGATCGATCGCCGCCTGCGCTGCCTCCGCCTGGCCCAGAATGACCAGCAGGCCCGCTTGCTCGGCCAGCAGGACCGCCGCCTCGGGAAGCGCCGAAAGAGCGGCCTCCAGCACCGCCAGGGCTGCCTCGGGCTGGCCGGCGCGGCGAAGGCTGAGCGCGAGGCGATGGTGTGTCACGGGGTCTGCTGGCCGGGCCGCCACATCCGCCCGGTAGAAGCCGGTCGCCGCGGCGTGATCGCCGCGTTCCAGCGCGAAGTCGCCCCGAAGCCGATTCAGGTCCTTGTGCGGCGGGTCGATCGTCGCGAGCCGCGCGACTGCCTCGGCGGCCGCATCCGGCCGCCCCAGGGCGCGCAACAGGCTGATCTGTTCGACGACCAGCATCGCGCCATCCGGATGCGCCGCGAGCCCGGCGTCCAGGGCCAGCAAAGCAGCCTCCGCAGCCCCACTGCGCCGCAGGCTCAGCGCCAAGCGGTGATGCACCCAGACCGGGGAAGGCTCGGCCGCGATGGTGGCCGCGAAGGCCTCTGCCGCCGCGGTGTAGTCGGCGCGGTCAAAGGCCACATCACCCCGCAGACGGTGCAAGGCTTGGTGCGTCGGCTCGATCTCGGCCAACCGCGCCACGGCCGCCGCCGCAGCATCCGGCTGGCCCAGGCTGCGCCGCAGGCTCACCTGTTCGATCACGAGCGGCACCGCCAGCGGATAGGCGACCAGCGCAGCGTCCAGCGCCAGCGATGCGGCGTCGGTCGCGCCGGCGCGGCGCAGGCCCGCTACCAGGCGGTGGTGCATCCAGACCGGCGCAAGACCCGCGGCGATGGCCGCCCCATAGGCTGCCGCTGCGGCTGCATGATCGCCGCGTTCGGCCGCAAGTTCGCCACGCAGGCGATAGATTTCGGGATTCTGCGGCTGGGCCGCCGCGAAGCGGTCTATGGCCGCTTCCGCTTCGACCGGGCGATGCAGGGCCAGGAGGAGGAGGCTGTGTTCCAAAAGCAGGGCGTGCGCAGGGGCGAGCGTGACGAGGCCGGCTTCCAATACGCGCAATGCGGCTGTGTCGGCCTTCATCTGGCGGAGGGTCCGCACCAGGCGAAAGCACAGTGTCGCGTCCTGTGGATGGGCGATCACCGCCAGGCGAAAAGCGTGCTCCGCAGCAAGGGCATCGCCCCGCGACTGGAACGCCGAGATGTCTTCAGGGGTCATGTTGGCTGCACGCCGCTGGCGCTACCTTTCGCGCAACCAAAGATCAAGCGGCGATGGGGCTGACGCACAGCGTTTTGGCCAAAGGGGCCTGGCGCACCATGTGCGGCGTGTGTTCAGGCACTGCGTTAAGGCAGGAGATGTTTTCGCTCGCGCAGAGGAGCGACGCCGCGAAGGCTGTAAGGCGCAAACCAAACAGTCGGTGTTGCGAAGAACACGCATACACACGGCGCGCCCTCGGCGGCCGGCACCCGGCGCGGCAGAACCGCGCCGGGGTCGTCACATCGCTCAGGCGGCGACGGCGGTCTCGCCGGCCAGAACCACGGCGCGGGCGGCAATCATGGCGCGCACCGCAGGCGGAACCTGGCGGGGGCTCAACGCGCGGGGCTCCGAGCGCTCGGCCACCGGCCGGCCCTCGATGCCGAACATCGCCACATACTCGCCGAAGTTGTCGAAACGCGCGCGGGTCACGTTGTCCACGAAGGTCTCGCTCGGGGCCGCTTCGGCCAGGACGATCTCGTGGAGTTCCGTCTCGATATGGTAGACCGTGAAGGTCTCCCCGAGTTCGGCGCGCGAGACGCGGGTGATGCTGGTTCCGTTGACGAGCGCGCTGGCGTGGATCAGCACGCCGTCGATCATCAGGGCGTGGCCACCAGTGACGCGCAGGTCGCGCAACGGGAGGTTGTCGCCGAGAGCGCCGGCCGAAATGCAGACCGGCAGGTCAGCATCCACCGGGCCGAACACGGTCGAAACAGTCTGCCGGCCAACCCAAAGCACTGGCACCGACCGTCCATCGGCGGTCAGCACCATGTCACCATTCGCCAACGCTTCAACGGCAACGGGGCCGGCCGGGGTCGCGATGTGTGTACCAGCCAGGAAGCAGGTCGGCGTCAGGCCGCTCGAATTCGCGAACTGGGAGAACTGCGTCCCGGGGACGCCCTGGTTGCTCACCTGCTGGCCAACGATCCGGAAGAAGCCGTCGTTGTTGACCAGGTTCACGCCGTTAACGCCGGTAAACGTCACCGTCTGGGCGAAACCATCCTGTCCGCCGCCGGGGCCCGCTACCGGGTTACCAACCGTGGTCCAGCCACCCGTGCCGGTTTCCGACACCTGCAACAGGAACCGGATGCTGGTCTGGCCGTTCTGCGCAAACGTTACAGTGCCGGTTGCCGTCGAGGTGCCGATATTGAAGCTACCGAAGTTCGAGGTGAAAAACTGGACTGGCATGGCATGATCCTTTTGCTAACTGGTTTCATCACGTGGCGTTCTCGACCCGCTCGCCGTCGCCATCCGTATGTTATGGTGCGTGATAATTGCCTATGCGTGGCAGGTCAAGCGCCGATAAGGGTCCGCCCGGGCGATTCAACAAGCAAAAAAAAGACGCCGGGCCGATCAAGGTTCCTTTCCATGACCCATTGCCCGACCGGTTCGCCGCCGGATAGACGGACACGCTGTCCAGTGGCCGCCTCTGGGTGAAATGTGCTTCCGGCCAGCACTTCACAAAGCATGGGGCGGGATCAGCACCGCCACTTGCGCCTCGCCCGGTCCGATGCAGGACCCACCCAGCCTTGCCATTGCAACGCCTGGCGAACATCAGGGGAAACGCAGTCTGGACCAGGAACCGCGAGCCTAGAGTCGTATGTTTTTAGATACAAGTATAATTTTATGATACGAAAGTTTATTTCTCGTGTTTCTTCGTCATGTCGCGTAATAATAGGGTGCATACTATCGATGCCGCACCCTCATAGGTTGTGTATCTGTGTCGGACCGCACTCGGCTGGCTACGCCACTTCGCCGCGTGGCACCGGCGCCCGGCCTCGCGCTTTACCTTTCGGCCAGGCCGGGCACTCCAGCCTCCCCGCTGCCCGCGCTGACCGCGACGATCACTGCCATCAGCATCGACCACATCCTTTGCCGGACCGGGCCAGCAGAGATCGCCCGCAAGTCCCGAGGTTAGGTCGCCGCCATTGCCGCCGGGACCCAGCCCTGCCCCATCGCCACGCTTCGGCTGAAGAGTTTTGGGATATCCACAGATGTTCCAGCCTTCTGCATCTGGCGGCACACGCAGGCTGCGGTATTGCGCGCCGGCCTGCCCATGCTGTTGCATTGCGCCGCCGGCGTTGGCCGCACCAGCACCGTCACCCTTTGCCTGCTGCACGCCCCGGGCGCGGCGCGGCTGACATCCTGGTCGCCGCCGCCGGCAGCCATCCCGCAATTCAACCGCAGTGCGCCTTCATGGCCCGCTTCCGCACCGAGGACCCCGCATGACCGACCGCCCCAAACCCGTCGACGGCCTGACCATCCCGCGCTTCGCGGGACCGGTCAGTTTCATGCGGCTGCCGCTGCGGGCCGACGCGACCGGCCTCGACATCGCCATCTGCGGCGTGCCCTTCGATGGCGGCACCACCAACCGCCCCGGCACGCGGCACGGGCCGCAGGGCCTGCGGGTCGCATCCGTGCTGATGCGTCGGGTGAACGCCGTGACCGGTGTGGCACCCTATGACCTTTGCGCCGTGGCCGATGTGGGTGATGTCGCGACCAACCCGATCGACCTGATGGCCAGCCTGAAACTGATCGAAGACGGCATCGCCGCCTTGCGGGCGGACGGCGCGGCGACGCTGGTCGCGGGCGGCGACCACCTGATTTCGCTGCCCATCCTGCGCGGCATCCATCGCGCCAACCCCGGCCTCGGCCCGCTCGGCATGGTGCATTTCGACGCACATTCGGACACCAACGACAGCTACTTCGGCGGCAACCGCTACACCCACGGCACCCCGTTCCGACGCGCCATCGAGGAAGGCCTGCTCGACCCCGCCCGCATCATCCAGATCGGCATCCGCGGCTCGCTCTATGACGCCGATGACATGGCCTGGGCGCGTCAGGCGGGTATCCGCATCCTGACCATTGACGATTGCGAAACCATGGGCCCCGATGCCGTGGCGGCGGAGGCCCGGCGCGTGGTCGGCGGCAGCCCCGCCTATCTCACCTTCGACATCGACAGCCTGGACCCCGCCTTCGCCCCCGGTACCGGCACGCCGGAAACCGGCGGCCTCACCCCCCGCGAGGCGCTGCGAACCTTACGCGGGTTGACCGGGATCAAGCTGATCGGGGCCGATGTGGTGGAAGTCTCGCCCCCCTTCGATGCCAGTGGCGGCACCGCCATTGTTGGGGCGACCATGTTGTTTGAAATCCTGTGCCTGCTTGCGGTGGCCCGGTCTGCTGCCGCGCCGCGTTAGCATGCATCCTTTCCGGCGGCGCCGCGTTTCAGCGGGATGCATCGCCGCCGGAAAATCGTCACGAGGGTTTCGCTGGACCGGCGCCGGTCCATCCTGTTGCGTCCACGCGACATATACGCGACAGGGTCGGATCATCCGACTGCGACAGCCGTCCCACCAGCAAGCCTGAAAGGCCCTTGAAATGGCGCAAGAACCGCCCGCCGGCACATCGCCCGCTGCCCCCGGCCTATTTGGCCTCTCCTGGCCGGTCCTGGGCGGCATCGGCGTTCTGATCCTGCTGCTTGTCGTCGGCTGGTCGATGGCCACGTCGCGCGGCGGACGCCTGGCCAATGCCGAGGAGGGGCTGCGGGCACGCGAGGCACGCGTCGCTGAGTTGGAATCAACCCTGGGGCGCGAACGCCAGGCCGCGGGCGACCTTGCCACGCTGACGCAGCGGGCGGCCGCGCTGCAGGCCGCCAACACCGCCGCAGAAACCCGCGGACGCGACGCCGCGGCGGCGATTACCGCTGCCGAACAGCGCAGTGCCGAAATCGGTGGGCAGCTCGCTGCCGCCGAAGCCACGCTGGCCGAACGCACCGCCGCTGCCAACGCCGCAGAGGCGCGACGCGCCGAACTGCAGCAGGCCGGCGACACGGCGACCGAGGCGCTGGCCAGGCTGCGCGCCGAAGCCACCGCCGCCGAGACCACCCTGGCTGAACGCAGCGCGGCGCTGACGCAGCTCGGCAGCCGCCGGGAAATCGCCGAGAACGCGCTGCGCCAGGCCGAGGCGCGCGCGACCGATCTGGGGGCGCGCTCCGCCTCGGCCGAGGCCCGCGTCGCCGCCCTGGTTGCCGAGGCCGGCCGTGCTCAGGAACTGCTCACCACGCGAGAAGCCGCAGCGGCGGGCGCGGAAGCCCGCGCCAGCGCCCTGCGTGAGAGCATTGCCGCAGCCGAAGCCGAGCAGGCCGCGCGGCAGTCGGCCCTGGCCGCAGCGGAAGCGCGGCTGGCGGAGGTGTCGCGCAATGCCGAGACGGCAGCCACACGCCTGCGTGCCGCCGAGGAACGCAGCTCGGCACTGACAGCGGCCGCGAGCGAGACGGAGACGCGGCTCGCCGCCTTGCGGGGGGCGACCGAAACGGCGGCGACGGCGCGAACCAACGCCGAGGCACGGGTCGCGGAGCTGGCCGCGGCCCTGGCCGCGAGCGAACGCCGCGTGCAGGACGCGAGCCGTGCCGCCGCCGAGTTGGAAGCCCGCACCGTGGCGATGCGCGCCGAGGCGACCGAGGCGGAGACCGCGCTGACGGACCGGCGCCAAACCCTGGCCGGTGCGGAACAGCGCCTGACAACCGTGCAGGAATCGGTTCGCGCCTCAGAGGCCGACCTGGCCAGGAACCGCACCGAGGCCGAAGCCGCGATCACCCGCGCCGCCGAAGCCACGCGCGGTACCGAGGAAGCCGCCGAGCGCCTGGCGCGCCTGCGGCCGGAGGTCGCGAGCACGGAGGCCGCCCTGGCACGGTTGCGCGACGAAGCCGCCGGACTGGAGCGGCAGCTTACCGAGCGACAGGCGGAGGTGGCAGCGCTTGAGGCCCGGCTGCGCGCGGCACCGGCGGCACCCGAACCCGCCCGCAACTGACCCGGCGGCGCGCGGCGCGGCTCACCCCCGCGCCGCCGCAATCGCAGCCCAGACCAGTTCGGGCGTCGCCGGCATGTTGAAATGCGTGATGCCCATCGGCTTCAACGCATCGACCACCGCATTCATCACCGCCGGCAGCGACCCGGCGCACCCTGCCTCGCCGCAGCCCTTCACCCCGAGCGGGTTGGTCGTGGCCGGCACCGGGTGGCTGGCGAAGCCGATGGACGGCACGTCCGATGCGCGCGGCAGGGCGTAGTCGGTCAACGACCCCGCCAGCGGCTGGCCGTCCTCCGAAAACACCACCCGTTCCATCAGCGCCTGGCCGATGCCCTGGGCGATGCCGCCATGCGCCTGGCCCGCCACCAGCATCGGGTTCACGATCACGCCGAAGTCGTTGACGGTCGCGTAGCACACCACCGCGACCTCGCCGGTCTCGGGGTCGATCTCGACCTCGGCGACGTGGCAGCCGTTGGGATAGGCCTGGGGCGCTTCCTTGAAGATGTGGCTGACGTCCAGGGTTGGGGGCACGTCCTCCGGCAGCGACGGCGCGTCGCGCAGCCGGGCGGCCAGATCCATGATGCCGATGCCGCGGTCGGTGCCGGCGATGGAAAAGCGACCGGCGGCGAAGTCGATATCCGCGGCTGCGGCCTCCAGCGCCCAGCTCGCCGCCAGGCGCCCCTTGTCCACGACGATCGCCGAGGCCTCCACGATCGCGGCACCCGATGCCATCAGCGACTTCGACCCGCCGGTGCCGCCGCCGGCGATCAACTCATCACTGTCGCCCTGATGCAGGCGGATCGCCTCAAAGGGCACGCCAAGGCTCTGGTGCAGCACCTGGGCGAAGGCCGTCCAGTGGCCCTGGCCGTAGTCCAGCGTACCGGTGATGATGGTGACGGTGCCGTCCTTCTCGAAGCGAATGCCGCCCATCTCGGCCGAGGGCGGGGCGGTGCATTCGAGGAAGTTGCCGATCCCCCGACCACGCAGTTTTCCGCGCGCCGCACTCGCCTTGGCACGTTCGGCGAACCCATCCCAGTCGGCCGCGACCAGCGCCTCATCCAGGATCACGGAAAACTCGCCACCGTCGTACCTGCTGCCGGAGGCAGCCGCATAGGGCATGGCGGCGGTCGGGATATGGTTCAGCCGGCGCAGCGCGATGGGGTCGCGCCCGGTCTCGGCGGCGGCGGCCTCGATCAGCCGCTCCATGAAGTAATTGCCTTCCGGCCGCCCGGCACCACGATAGGCGGAAATGGGCGTGGTGTTGGTCAGCACCGACAAGGTGTGCACGCCGATCAGCGGGGTTGCGTAGTTGCTCTGCACGTTCTTCGCGAAATTCCCCGTGCCCATGAGCGGCGAGACGGTGGACAGGAACGCCCCCATGTCGGCGTAGGCGGTCAGCCGCACGGCCAGGAACCGGCCATCCGCATCCAGCGCCAGTTCCGCCTCCACCTCATGGCTGCGACCGTGCTGGTCCGACAGGAAGGAGCCGGTGCGTTCGTCGGTCCATTTCACCGGGCAGCCGAGCATCTTTGCAGCATGCAGGATCGGCACGTATTCGGGATAGACATTGGCCTTCATGCCAAAGCTGCCGCCGACATTGCCGGTCAGCACGCGCACATGCTCCACCGGTTCGTTCAGGATGCCGGCCAGTTGCGCGCGCAGGCCGAACACGCCCTGGCAGCCAAGGTGCAGCGTCGGTCGTTCGTCCCAGACCGCAATGGCGGCGCGAGGTTCCATCGCGCAGACCACGATGCGGTTGTTGCTGATCGACAAGCGGGTGACATGGGCGGCACCGTCAAAGGCCACGGCGATCTTCGCGGTATCGCCGAAACGCCAGTCCAGCACGGTGTTGTTGGCGATCCCGTCATAGAGCAGCGGCGCATCGGGGGCGGCGGCGGCGCGGGCGTCGGTCACCGCGGGCAGCGGGTCGATGTCCATCACCACCGCTTCGGCCGCGTCCTTGGCCTGGGCCTTTGTCTCGGCCACGACCACGGCGACCGGGTCGCCGACAAAACGCACGCGGTCGGTGGCCAGTGGCGGGCGGGCCGTGCTGTTCATCGCCGTGCCATCGGCGTTCTTCAGCGGCAGGCCGCAGCGCATCGGGCCATAGCCCGCAAGGTCGGCCGCAGTGATCACCGCCAGCACGCCGGGCATGGCCAGGGCCTCGGTGGCATCCACCCCGCGCAGATGCCCGTGCGCATAGGGGCTGCGGAGCACGTAGGTGTAAACTTGGCCCGCAAGGTGCAAGTCATCGGTATAGCGCCCCTGGCCC
>JBBQHE010000036.1:0-25301 GCA_038323655.1 Acetobacterales bacterium
CAAGGATACCTGGGTGGTGGAGGATGAGCCCACCCAGAGCCAGTCCCAAAGCCAGGGGGGCGGCTGATGCTCTCCCGCACCGCCGACAGCCTGTATTGGCTCGGCCGCTATGCCGAACGCGCCGGCAATGTCGCGCGCGGCCTGCAGGCGTCGCTGCGGATGGCGTCCCTGGGGGGCGCGCTCGGTTCGGCCTCGCAGGAATGGCAGGGCCTGGTCACCGCCGCCGGCGGCAAGGAAGGCTTTGCCAAGAAGCACGGGGCCGCGACCGGGGAAGCCGCGATCCACTGGCTGACGCTGGATGCCGACAACCCTTCCTCCATCGCCAACTGCATCGAATCCGGCCGGCGCAATGCGCGCGCCGTGCGGACCGCGGTGACCGCCGACATGTGGGAAGCGATCAACGAGACCTGGCTGGAATTCCGCCGCATGGATGGCGGCACCATCCAGGGCGACCGGCTGCCGGGCTTCCTGGACTGGGTGAAGTCGCGCACGCTGCTGTTCAACGGGGCCGCCGCCGACACCATGCTGCGGGGCGAGGCCTGGCGCTTCACCCACCTGGGCACCATGCTGGAACGCGCCGACAATACCGCGCGCCTGCTGGATGTGCGCCACAGGGTCTTCGAGCCCGACGCCCGCCAGGATGCCGCGGCCCATGCGCAATGCCAGGCGGTGCTGCGGGCGGTGGCATCGCTGCGCGCCTACCAGCACGTCTATCGCGCGCGGTTGACGCCCGCGCTGGTCGCCGAATTGCTGATCCTGAAGCCCGAACTGCCGCGATCGCTGATCGCCTGCTACCGCCGCGTGGACCAGGTGCTGGACCGCATCAGCATCGACGCCGGCGGCCGGCGGGGCGAGGCGAACGACGTGGTGGCCGCCCTGCACCAGCGCCTGGTAGCCGCGAAGATCGACGACATCGTGGACCAGGGCGTCCATGCCTTCATCACCGAGATCATCGGCATCAACCTCGCGCTTGGCGTTCAGATCGCCGACACGTATCTTCACGGGTAACGCCCGAGGGAAGACAACCGTATGACATACTGCGTGGGGCTCTTCCTGCGGGAGGGGTTGGTGATGCTGGCCGACACCCGCACCAACGCCGGCGTCGATCACATCTCCACATTTTCAAAAATGTTCACCGCGACCAAGCCGGGCGAGCGGATGCTGTGCCTGATGTCGGCCGGCAACCTGGCCATCACGCAATCGGCCTGGAACCGGCTGGAACAGGGCATCTTCCTGCATGGCCAGAGGCAGACCCTGTTCACCGTCGACACCATGTTCCAGGCAGCGCAGCTGGTGGGCGAGGCGATCCGCGATGTCTATCGCGCCGATGCCGCCATGCTGTCGTCGCAGAACATCGGCTTCGACGTGTCGATCATGCTGGGCGGTCAGATCGCCGGGGGGCCGCAGCGGCTGTACCTGATCTATGCCGCCGGGAACTTCATCGAGGCGACGCCCGACAACCCCTTCCTGCAGATCGGCGAGCACAAGTACGGCAAGCCGGTGCTCGACCGCGCGGTGCGCTTCGACACGCCGATCGAACAGGGCATCAAGCTGGTGCTGGTCAGCATGGACAGCACCATCCGCTCCAACCTGACCTGCGGCCTGCCGCTCGACATGCTGGTGACGCGCGAAGGCACGCAGGACATCGCCTTTCAGCGTCGTATCGTGGAAACCGATCCCTACCTCACCACCGTCCGTGTCGCCTGGGAGGCATCGCTCCGCGAAGCCTGGCTGGGCATACCCTCACCCAATTGGGAGACCGCCGCATGATGTTCCGCCGCACCACATTGGCCCTGCCCGCGTTGCTGCTGGCACGCCCGGGCTTCGCGCAGTCACGCCCGATCCGCATCGTCGTGCCCTTCGGCGTCGGTGGTTCGGCCGATGTCGCGGCGCGCTTCCTGTCCGAACCCTTGTCCCAGGCGCTGGGCCAGCCGGTGATCATCGAAAACCGCCCCGGCGCGGGGGCGGTGATCGGCACGGATGTGGTCGCCAAGTCCGCGCCCGACGGCAGCACCCTTTTGCTGATGAGTAACACGCATACCGCCAACGAGACGCTGATCCCCGCACGGCCCTATGTGCTGATGCGGGACCTCGCACCGGTGGCGGCCATCAACATCGCCTTTCACGTCCTGGCGGTGCACCCGAGCCTGAATGTCTCGACCGTCGCGGAACTCATCGCGGCGGCGAAGGCGCGGCCCGGGGCGATCGACTTCGCGTCCTCCGGCCCCGGCACGCCGTATCACATCGCCGGCGAGGTCTTTGCCGCCATGGCCGGCATCGAGCTCACCCACATCCCCTTCCGCGGGTCGAACGAGGCCCGGACCGCGCTGCTGGGCGGCCAGGTGCCGATGATGTTCGATGCCATCCCGACCATGCGCGAACAGATTGTCGGCGGCCGGGTGCGGGGCCTTGCCACCACCGGCCCGACGCGCAGCGTGCTGCTGCCCGAAGCCCCGCCGCTGGCCGAAACCCTGCCGGGGTATGAGGCAAGCATCTGGCTGGGGCTGATGGCGCCTACCGGCACGCCGACGCAGATCGTAGAGCGCATCAACACCGAGGTGAACCGCATCCTGGCGCTGGAAACCACCAAGGCGGCCCAGGCCCGCGTCGGGGCGACGCCGATGCCGATGACGGTCGCGGCATTTGACGCCTTCCTACGCGCCGACATTCCCCGCCAGGCGGAATACATCCGCATGGCGCGCATCCAGGCCGGCTGATGACAACATTCACCCTGAACGGCAGGTCGGTTTCGGTCGACCTGCCGGAACACGCCACGCTTCTGCATGCGCTGCGCGGGCCGCTGGATCTGTCGGGTCCGAAACTCGGCTGCGGCGCCGAGGCCTGCGGCTGCTGCCATGTGCTGCTGGATGGGCGGTCGGTGCCCTCCTGCACCCTGGCGCTGGATGCCGTCGCGGGGCGGCACGTGGTGACGGTGGAGGGGCTTGGCACGCCCGAGGCGCCGCACCGGTTGCAGACCGCCTTCCTGGACGAACAGGCGGGGCAATGCGGCTGGTGCCTGCCGGGCATACTGGTCAGCGCCGCCGCCCTGCTGGACGCCAACCCCAAGCCCGACGAGGCCGCGGTGCGCGCGGCGCTGGACCCGCACCTGTGCCGCTGCGGCAGCCACAACCGTATCATCCGCGCCGTGCTCAAGGCAGCCGCATGATCCCGATCATCCTGGCCAGCACGCTGACCGACCGCACCCGCCCGGTGCTGGACGGGCGCTTTCCCATCCCCGGCGTCACGCTCACGCATGTGCATGACGAACCGGAGATGATCTTTCGCCGCACCCTGCGGGAAGCGGCCTTCGATGTCGCCGAACTGAGCATGGGCAGCCATATCGTCACCACCGCGCGGGGCGACAGCCGCTATGTCGGCGTTCCGGTGTTTTTGTCGCGCGCGTTTCGCCACAATGCTGTGTGGATCAGGACGGATCGCGGCATCCACAGGCCGGAGGATCTCGCCGGCCGGACCATCGCCCTGCCGGAATACCAGCAGACCGCGGCGCTCTGGGTGCGCGGCATGCTGCGCGAACAACATGGCGTGGATACGCGCAGCATCGCCTGGCGCATCGTCAGCGAACGCATCGCCATCGCGCCGCCGCCGGGGATCGACATCGCACCCCTGGGCTGCACGGCCGACGAGGCGCTGATCGATGGCCGTGTCGATGCGTTTTTTGGCCCTCGGCCGCCCACGGGCGCGATCGAGGCCGGCGCGCCGGTCGCCAGGCTCTGGACCGAACCGCGCATCGCCGAGGAAGACTACCACGCCGCCACCGGCTTCTTCCCGATCATGCATTGCCTGACGGTGCGCAAGGACGTGGCCGAGGCGAACCCCTGGCTGCCGCTGGCGCTGTTCAACACTTTTCGCGATGCCAAGAACGCCTCGATCCGCGAGATGTTCTTGGGGAATGTGCTGCGCGTGTCGCTGCCGTTTTCGCACTACGAAGCGGCCGAGCAGTCGCGCTTCATGGGCGGCAACCCATGGCCCTATGGTTTCCCCGCGAACCGGGACGAGATTACGGCGATGATCCGCTATGCGGTGGCCGATGGACTGGCCGCGAACAGCATCGGGCCCGAAAACCTGTTCCATCCCAGCGTGCTGGATGCGATCGACGAAGGCCCCTGATGCAACACCCCCCCGCCGAACCCGGCATGCACGAGCAGGACGTCGAAACCCCGGCCCTGCTGCTGGACCTCGACGCCTTCGAGCACAACCTCGACACCATGGCCGCCGCCCTGGCCCCGACCGGCACCCGCCTGCGGGCGCATGCCAAGACCCACAAATCCGCCGTCATCGCGCAACGCCAGATCGCCCGCGGCGCCATCGGCCAATGCGTGCAGAAAGTGGGGGAGGCCGAAGCCCTCGCCTGGGGCGGCATCGCCGATATCCTCGTCTCCAACGAAGTCGTCGGCCCGCGCAAACTCGCGCGCCTGCTGGCGCTGTCGGGCATCGCCAAGGTCGCGCTCTGCGTCGATGACGCAGCCCAGGTCGCCGCCGCCGAAGCCGCCGCCGAGGCCGCCGGCCACCGCCTCTCCGTGCTCGTGGAAATCGACGTCGGCGCCGCCCGCTGCGGCGTCACCCCCGGCCCCGAAGCCGTGGCCCTCGCCCAGCGTATCGCCGCCAGCCCGCACCTGATCTTCGGGGGTCTGCAAGCCTACCACGGCAGCGCGCAACACATCCGCGACCCGGAAGCCCGCATCGCCGCCATCGCCACCGCCAGCGAAGCCAGCCGGCGCACCGTCGAACAATTGCGTCAGCAAGGCCTGCCCTGCCCCATCGTCGGCGGCGCCGGGACCGGCACCTTCGCGCTGGAAGCCAACAGCGGCGTCTATACGGAAATCCAGGCCGGCTCCTACGCCTTCATGGACGCCGACTACGCCCGCAACACATCACCCCCACCCTTCCGCCACGCGCTGTTCGTGCTCGCCACCGTCATGTCGCGCGCCGTCCCCGGCGTCGCCGTGGTGGACGCCGGCCACAAGGCCATCCCCACCGACAGCGGATACCCCACCGTCTGGAACCGCCCAGGCCTCGCCTACGTCGGGGCCAGCGATGAACATGGCAAAATCACCATCAACGACGGCACACCCCCCGCTCTGGGCGAAAAAATCCGCCTGGTGCCAGGCCACTGCGACCCCACCGTGGACCGCTTCGACTGGTACGTCGGCATCCGCAAAGGCCGCGTCGAATGCCTCTGGCCGATCGCAGCGCGGGGGATGATGGCGTGATGGGGGTGGCGGTCCTTGAGAGGGGCTTCGCCCCCCTCAAACTCCCCCCACCAGGAGGCCGTGCCCCCTGGACCCGCCATGGATTTTCTTGGCCAAGGCGAGGGAGTGGCGTCGCGGGCACGCCTATGATGCAGGGCGCACCACGCCCCTCCCTCGCCTTGGCCAAACACACGGCGGGTGCAGGGGACACGGTCCCCTGCTGGGGGAGGTCTGGAGGGGGCAAAGCCCTCTCCAGAGGCCGCCCCTCCCCATGAAGGCCACCGAACCCGACCGCATCTGCGGCGCCAATGCGGTTGCCGCGGTTTTTGCTTGTCGGCCGCAGTCGGTCTTGCGCTTGTTCTACCTGCCGGAGCAGCGGTTTCGGGCAGGGCCGTATTGTGCGCAGCTGGCCAAACAGCGTCGGCCGTATCGCGAAGTGCCGGCCGAGGAGTTGTCGCGCATTGCCGGCACGCCGCATCACGGGGGGTTGGTGGCGATTGCCGAGGTTCGGCCGTTGATGGCTTTGCCGGACAGTTTGGCGATCGTGGGGGCGTTGTTGCCGGTGCTGGATGGCATCGGCAATCCGCATAACTTTGGCGCCATAGCGCGCTCGGCGGCGTTTTTCGGCGCGCGGGCGATGTTGTTGGGGGGCATGGGCCGGGCGGGCTTGTCGGATGCGGCGTATCGCGTGTCGGAGGGGGGCTTGGAGTATCTCAGCCTCTATCGCGGCGATCCCTTGCCCACGGTTTTGCGGGGCCTGGCGGGCCGGGCCTTGACGGTGGTGGCGGTGGCGGCGGGCGGCGTGGCGCCGGCCGCGGTCCCGCGCGACCGGCCGATTGCGCTGGTGCTCGGCAATGAGGAAGCGGGCCCCGCCCCCGACACCATCGCCGCCTGCGAGATACGCGTGACCCTGCCGGGATCGGGCTTCGTCGAAAGCCTGAATGTCTCGGCCGCGGCGGCGGTTCTTTTCCATGCGTTGACCAGCGATGGGCCAAAGGCCATGTCTTCGCCCTCATCCCGGGAGACACATCCATGACGACGACCCGCAGGACCCTGCTCGCCGCCGCCGCCGCGGCCCCGCTCGCCGCACCTGCCTTGGGGCAGACGGCCTTCCCCAGCCGGTCCCTGCGCATCGTCGTGCCTTTTGCTCCGGGTGGGGCGGTGGACATCACCGGGCGGTTGCTGGCGGAAAAGCTGCAGCCGATCCTGGGCCAGTCGCTGATCGTGGAGAACCGCGGCGGCGCCGGCGGCAATCTCGGCGCCGATGTGGTGGCCAAGGCCGAGAAGGATGGCCATACCATCCTGCTTTCTACCGCCTCGATCATGGCGGCCAACCCGTTCCTGTATCGGCGGTCGATGCCCTTCGACCCCTCCCGCGACCTGGCGCCCGTGACGCGCGTGTCCACCGGCACCGTCTTGTGCGTGGTGAACAGCGACCGGCCCTATCGCACCTTCGCTGAGATGCTCGCCTTCGCCCGCGCCAATCCGGGCAAGATTTCCATGGGCAGCAGCGGCACCGGCACGGTCAGCCACCTGACGATCAGCGCAGTGTCCAAGTTCGCCGGCGTGGACATCACCCATGTGCCCTATCGCGGCGGCGGCCCGGCCATCGTCGACCTGGTCAGCGGCACCATCGACATGATGTTCGACGTGATGCCGGCGCTGATGCCGCATGTGCGCGAAGGCCGTTTCCGCCCGCTGGCCGTCGGCAGCGCTGATCGCGTGACCTACGTGCCCGGGCTGGAAAACACGCCGGGCATGAAGGAAGCCCTGGCGGGCAGCAACATCGACATGCAGTCCTGGTACGCGACCAACGTGCCCGCCGGCACGCCGGCCGACCGCATCGCCATTTTGCATCGCGCCATCGTGCAGGTGGTGCAGGCGGATGACTTCCGGGCGCGGATGCAGCCGCTCGGCTTCGCACCCATCACCGATCCGACGCCGGCCGCCTTCGGCACGTATCTGGCCAGCGAGCTCGCGACCTGGCAGCGCCTGGTGGCGGATTCGGGCGCGAACCTGGACTGACCGCCAGTTCCTGGCACGCTGTGCCCCGTGATACGGGGGCAGCGGGCATGGCTTACGCAACGGCGCAGCGCATTGAGACGGTGCCGGTCGTGGATATCGCGGCCCTTGTGGCGGGCGATGCGGCAGGCAGCCTGGCCGCGGGCCAGGCCATGCGCGCCGCCAGCCAGGGCATCGGCTTTTTCTACGTCGCCGGCCACGGCCTGCCGCAGGCGCTGACCGATGCGACCTTTGCCGGCGCCCGCGCCTTCTTTGACCTGCCCTCGGATGACAAGGCGACCGTCGCGGTCAACCCGCGCCATCGCGGCTGGGTGGCGCAGGGCGGTGCCAAGATGCACGGCGGCGCGCGGCCCGACCTGAAGGAAAGCTTCGTCTGGGGCCTGGAACTGCCCGAGACGGACCCGGAGGTCGTAGCCGGCACGCCGTTGATGGGACCGAACCAATGGCCTGCCGCCATGCCTGCGCTGCAGGCAGCACTCTATCCTTGGTACGAGGCGGTGCTCGACGTCGGCCATGCGGTGCTGCGGGGTCTCGCGCTCAGCCTCGACCGGCCGGCAGATTTCTTCGTCCGCCCCTATGCCCGGCCGCTGGCGCGGGGGGCGGCGATCTTCTACCCGCCGCAGCCGCCCGAAGCGGGCCAGGCGCAGTTCGGCGTCGCCCCCCATACCGACTATGGCGGGCTGACCCTGCTGGCGCAGGACCAGACCGGCGGGTTGCAGGTGAAGGGGGCTTCCGGCGACTGGGTGATGGCGCCGCCTGTCCCGGGCACGCTGGTCATCAACATCGGCGACCTGATGCAGCGCTGGACCAATGGGCGCTTCCGCAGCAACCCGCATCGGGTGGTCAATGCCTCGGGGCGGGCGCGGCAGTCCTGCGCGGTCTTCTTCGACCCTGGCTTCCATACGGTCATCGATCCGCGCGACCTGCTTGATGAAGCGGCAGAAGCGGCGTTTCCGCCGGTGGCCTGCGGCGAATGGGTGGTCGGTCGCTTCGACAAGGCTTTCCGCTACCGCGCCCCGGGCGCAACATGACCGTCCGATGACAAGGGGGGTCTGCGATGAGCCATGACCTGGGTGGCAACACGGGGCGCACGCCGCTGCTGCGCCCCGAATGGGGCTACGTCGACCAGCCGGCGCTGGATGGATTCCGCGCCGAGGACTGGGTGCGCTTGCGCGAACAGCGCCGCATCTTCGATGCAGAACAGCATGTGGCGCATGTGCTGCGGCTGCTGGAAGCCTCGGCCGCCGATCCGTCCTTCGGCTACCAGGTCAACAACTTCCGCCACAGCCTGCAGACCGCGACGGCGGCGATGATCGATGGGCGTGACGAGGAATACGTCGTCGTCGCCCTGCTGCATGACGTCGGCTACACCGTCTGCCCGACCAATCACGGCGCCTTCGCCGCCAGCCTGCTTGGGCCCTATGTGTCGGACCGGTCGCGCTGGCTGCTGGAACATCACCAGATCTTCCTGGCCCATCACTACCACGAACACCCCGAGGAAGCGGACAACAGCGCCCTGCGCGAACACTGGCGCGGGCATGCGGATTTCGCGCCGACCGCGGATTTCGTCGAACGCTACGACCAGACCACGATCATGCCGGGCCAGCCCGAGGCGCCGCTGGCCACCTTCGCGCCGATGCTGGCCCGGCTGTTGTCGCGCCCGCCGCGGCCGATCACCCCGCGTGAGGACTGAACCCACAGCCTTGGCCTGGCGCCGCCGGCGCGCGGTGGCGATGCAGCTGCTGCAATTTGGCCTGTTCCTCGGGCTGCTGGCCTGGCTGCTGGTCGGCGGCGCCCAGGGCATGGGCTACAACTGGCAATGGGTGCGGGTGCCGCGCTTCCTGTTCCAACATGTCGATGGCGAATTCTACGCGGGGCCGCTGCTGAAGGGGCTGCTGGTCACGCTGCATATCAGCGGCCTCGCCATGCTGCTGACCATCGTGATCGGGCTTGGCGTGGCGCTGCTGCGGCTGTCGGGGTCGGTCGCGGGGCGCTGGCTCGCGGTCGGCTATATCGAGGCGATCCGCAACACCCCGCTGCTGGTGCAGCTCTATATCGTCTATTTCGTGCTGGCGCCGGTCTTGGGCATCGACCGCTTCTGGGCCGGGGTGCTGTGCCTGGCGGTGTTCGAGGGCGCCTTTGCCGCTGAGATTTTTCGCGGCGGCATCCAGGCCGTGCGGATGGGGCAATGGGAAGCGGCCTGGGCGCTCGGCCTGTCGCGGGGCCGGGCGCTGCGCCATGTCGTGCTGCCGCAGGCGCTGCGAGTGATGCTGCCGCCGCTGGCGGGCCTCGGCGTGTCGCTGATCAAGCATTCGGCCATCGTCAGCGTCATCGCGGTTTTTGACCTGATGAACGAAGGCCGGAACGTGATCAGCGACACCTTCATGACCTTCGAGATCTGGCTAACCGTCGCGGCACTCTATCTATGCATCACCGTTCCATTGTCGGCCGGCGTCGGTCTGCTGGAACGCCGGCTGCGCGGCCATGCGGCCTGAGTTTTCCACCAAAAGGAGGTTCCCTGGATGAACGAGACAGACATGCGCCGCCGCCTGATCGCCCCTGCCGCTGGGGGGCTCGCCGCCCTGGGCGCTTTCGTCTTCGGCAGCAGGCCCGCGGCGGCCCAAGGGGCGGATGCCCGCGCGGCCCTGGCCGCGGCCTCAATGATCGAGGAGGTGAAGCGGCGCGGCACGCTCCGCGTCGGCCTGTCCACCTTCGTGCCCTGGGCCTTCCGCAACCGCGCCGGCGAACTGATCGGCTTTGAGGTCGATGTCGCCAACCGCCTGGCGCAGGACATGTCGGTGCGCGCCGAATTCATCCCCACCGCCTGGGACGGTATCGTGCCGGCGCTGCTGGCCGGGCGCTTCGATGCGATCATCGGCGGCATGAGCATCACCGCCGCGCGCAACCTGTCGGCCAATTTCACCTCCTCCTATTCCGCCAACGGCGTGGACATGGCGGCGAACAAACGCCTGGCCGATGGGATGGTGACGCTGGAGGCCTACAACCGCCCGAATGTCACCATCGCCGGCAGGCGGGGCACCTCGGCGATCGTGGCGGCGCAGCGGCTGATGCCGCGGGCGACCTTCCGCCAGTTCGACGATGACGCCCAGGCGATCCTGGAGGTCGTGGGCGGAAGGGCGCATGCCATGGTCGGCAGCATGCCACGGCCGCTGTTCGCGGTGCTGGACAATGCCGAGGTGCTGTTCAGCCCCTTCCCGCAGCCGCTGATGCGCCAGGCGGATGCCATGGCCGTCCGCAAGGGCGACCCCGATGCGCTGAATTTCCTGGACAACTGGGTGCTGTCGCGGCAGCTCGACGGCTGGCTGCCCGAGCGCCATGCCTATTGGTTCGGCGCCCGCGAATGGCGTGACCAGGTGCCGGGCTGAGCGAGCAGCAAGCCACCGGCGGGCCCTTTGCCCGCCGCGGCCGGGGGTTCGGTGCGCTGGATGCGGCCATCCTGGCTGTCGTGCTGGGCGTGGTCGGCTGGGTCGGCTGGCGTGCCGGGGGGGCGCTGAACTACGCCTGGGACTTCGGGCCGGTCTGGGGTTTCGTTGCGCGGCACGATCCGCAGCGGGGGTGGGTGGCGAACCTGCTGTTGCAGGGGTTGCTGACCACGCTGCGCGTGTCCTTCTGGGCCGGGATGATCGCAGCCTGCGTCGGCGTGCTGATGGGCATCGCCCGTGCCTCCCGCCCGCTGTTCCCGCGGCTGGTGGCTGGGTTTTATGTCGAGACGATCCGCAACATCCCGCCGCTGGTCTTCGTCTTCGTCTTCTACTTCTTTGTCAGCAGCCAGGTGCTGCCGGCCTTGGGCATCGAGGATTGGATACGCCGCCAGCCACCCGGCACGCTGTGGTGGATGGAAGTGCTGTTCGGCCCGCCGGCCCAGGCCGCGGGGGTTTTTGCCGCCATCCTGTGCCTGGGGCTGTTCGAAGGCGCCTATGTCACCGAAATCGTGCGCGGCGGCATCCAGTCGCTCCCGGCCGGCCAGTGGGAGGCCGCGGGCGCGCTCGGCCTGTCGCGCCGCCGCACGCTGCGCCTGGTGATCCTGCCCCAGGCCGTGGCCCGCACCGTGCCGCCGCTGACCGGCCAGGCGGTGTCGCTGGTCAAGGACAGTTCCATCATCTCGCTGGTGTCGATCCAGGACCTGGCCTTCATGGGCAATGAGGTCGCCGCCACCACCAACCGGGTGTTCGAAACCTGGCTGGTCGTGGCCCTTTTCTACTTCATCCTCTGCGTGACCCTGTCGGCCCTGGCCGCCCGGGCCGAACGCCGCTTTGCCATCCGCCTGAGAAAGCCACGCCCAAGCCTGACGACAACCCCGCCTGGATTCACCTGGTCCCCTACGACGACAGCAGCGGCTATCTCCGCACGCTGTATGACCGGGTAAAGGGGCCGGGCGGGCTGATCGACAATGTGATGCGGGCGCACAGCCTGCGGCCGCATACGATGGAAGGCCACAGCGCGCTGTACAAAGCCGTGCTGCACCACACCGGCAATGTGCTGCCGGTGTGGTTCCTGGAATGCCTCGGCGTTTATACCAGCCTCAGCAATGCCTGCGACTACTCGGTCGCGCATCACTTCGCCGGGCTGTCGCGGCTGCTGGCCGACCAGCCGCGGGCGGATGCGATTTATGTAGCACTTGCGGCCGGCGAACCGGAGCGCGTCTTTGCAGGACGCGAATTGGCGTTGTTGCACTACGTGCGGAAACTGACATTGCAGCCGCAATCGATGGCCGAGGCCGATGTGCTATCCGCCCGCGCCGCCGGGGCCAGCGATGGCGAGATTCTGGAAGCGAACCAGGTCTGCGCTTATTTCAACTACTCGAACCGGCTGCTGAACGGGCTGGGCGTGACCACGGCCGGGGATGTGCTGGGTACCTCGCCCCCCAACACCGCCAGCCTGGAGGATTGGGAACACGCATGATCCGCATCGGGATGCTGATGCCCTCGTCCAACACCGTCGCCGAGCCGACGACGGTGGCCATGCTGCGCGACGTGCCGGGGGTCTCGCTGCACATCGCGCGGTTTCGCGTGACGCGGCTGGACCAGGACCCCGCGGCGCTGGCGCAGTTCACCGCCGAGGCGCTGATGATCGCGGCCGAAATGCTGGCCGATGCCAAGGTCCATAGCATCGCGCTGAATGCGACGGCCTCCTGCTACACCGGCATCGGCCATGACCGGGATCTTGTCGCCGCCATCACCCGGCATTTCGCCATTCCGGCCAGCACGGCGATGCTGTCGCTGCTCGAACTGCTGGCGGCCCAGGGCGCCACGCGCATCGGCCTGGTGACCCCCTTCCTGCATGACGTGCAGGCCGCGACGGTGCAGGTGCTGGCAGCGGAAGGGCTGACGGTCACCGCCGAACGCCACCTCAACGACCCCGGCAACTACACCTTTGCGGATTACGACGAGGCGGTGGTGCAGGCGATGACCGAAGCGGTCGCGGCCACCCGGCCGCAGGCCATCGCGCTGGTCTCCACCAATATGCGCGGCGCACGGCCCGCGGTGGCGGTGGAGGCCGCGACGGGCCTCCCCGCGATCGACACGGTGGCAACGACGCTCTGGGGGGCGCTGCGGGCGGCGGGGGCCGATCCTGCGCTGGTGCGGGGCTGGGGCGGCGTCTTCGGTCAGGCCAGGTAGAGCGCTTCCAACTGCCGGCACAGGGGGGCGGGGTTGGCGGCCGGGCTGGCGGCGATCCGCGCGCGCTGCCCCGCGCGGCGGGCGGCCAGGGCGGCCGGGTTTTCCGCCCGGGCGCGGGCCAGGGCGACCAACCCGGCAGTGTCAGGCGCCACGTCTTCGGCAAAACCCGCGGCCATCAGGATCGACAGGCTGGTGCGCGCGGCCCAGCGATCGCCCTGCATGGTCAGCACCGGCACGCCCTGCCACAGCGCCTCCACCGTCGTGGTGCCGCCGCTGTAGGGGGTGGTGTCCAAGGCGATGTCGATCCGGTCATAGGTGTCCAGGAAATCCCCGTGGCTGGCGCCGCCCAGCAGGGTCAGCCGTTCGGCGCCGATGCCCTGCGCTGCGAAACGCGCCAGCAGGTCGGCCTGGTTCGAAGCCTGGTCCAGCGCCCGGTTTCGCAACAGCAGCCCGGCGTCGGGGCAGGCGCGCAGCACCGCGGCCCAGAGCGCGATGGTGGGCTCCGTGATCTTGTAGGCCGAGGCCAGGCTGCCGAAGGTGATCCGCCCGGTGGCTAGGCACGGCGGGGGTGCCACCGGCGGCATAGGGGCGAAGATGTGGAAGGGCAGATACGTCCCTGCCACGCGCCGCACGGGTTCGGTGCAGAAGGCGTCCTCCTCCGGCGGGCTGGCCCAATGGTCGCCGATCAGCGCGTTCATATGCGGCAGGCCCGTGGTGCCATACATGCCGTTCCAGGCGATCTGCACCGGCGCCGCCCGATGCAGCGGCAGGGCGATCCGCGCCATGTGGCTGTAGCCGTTGAGGTCCACCAGGACCTCGATCCCGGCCGCGGCGATATGCCCGGCCAGATCGGCGTTGGAGACCCCCGTGACCTGCCAGATGCGATCCTCGGGGCGGTCGATATAGCCTGCCTCGGCGCAGGGCGGCGGGCCGTCCACGATCAGGTTCACCTCGAACCGGGCGCGGTCATGGGCGTTGATCACACCCATGTACATCTTCATCCAATTCGGCCGGTCGAAGAAACTGCCGACATAGGCCAAGCGCAGTTTTTTGCCGCGCGACGGGTCGGCGACCAGCGGCACCACCCCCGCCGCCTGGTCGGCGGCGAAGCGGCGGCGGATGGCCAGGATCGCGGCATTGTCCAGCGCAGGGTCACCCGGCGCCATCATCGCCTGGTTGGCCATGGCCATGCGCCGGACCTCGGCATCGCCGTCGCGGATCGCCGCTTCGTTCTGCGCGATCGCCGCCGAGACATGGCCGAGCGCGAACAAGGCCTTGGCAAGGTTCACCCGCAGCCAGACCTGGTGTGGCGCCAGCGACAGGGCCTTCCGCATGGCCGGGATGGCAGTGCCGTATTCCAGGCAGGCGGCGGCGGCATGGCCGAGCCCGGCCCAGGCCTCGAAGCCCGCATCGCCCGCCGCGATCAGGGCGCGGTAGGCGACCTCCGCCCCGGCGTGGTCGCCGGCCGCAAAAAGCCGCGCGGCCTCGGCGAGATTCACGCGCCCTTCGGCACGCCGGCCAAAAACGCGCCCGGCGGCACGATGCTGTCCCCCAGCGACTGCATCAGCCGATTGGCATTGGCGAACATCGCGACGGAATGGATCAGGTCCAGGATTTCCAGATCCGCCATCTCCTCCTCCCGCAGCCCCGCCAGATCTGCCGAGGTCGGGTCGCGCGTCATGGCGGCGGCAAACTCCGCGATGGCGGCGCGGCGTGGGTCGGCGTCCGTGCCGCCCTCCAGCACCGCCTGCATCGCCTCGGTCGCGCCCGTAATGTCCACGAAGCGCTTGGCATGGACCGAGGTGCAGTAGACGCAGCCGTTGACGATGCTGACGATGGCCGTCGCATATTCCCGGTCGGCGAAGGGCAGCCCACCTTCGGCATACATGACCGTGGTGAACAGCGCGCCGCGTTCGCCGAGCGACCCCGGATCATGCGCCAGCGTCAGGAAATAGGTCGAGCGCCGCTGCGCCGGGGGGCAGGCTTCCAGCGCCGCCAACTGCGCCGGCGTGGCCGTGGCGGCATCGACTGGCGGCAGCCGCGGGCGCCAGCCGACCGGGCGCAGGGTGAAGCGGGTCATGCGGCCTCCTGCTGCAACAGCCGCAAGCCTGCCAGCAGGCGGATCTGGAAGGGCACGAAGGCGACCAGCTGCGTGATCGCCACGATGTCGCGCGGGGTCAGGCCAAGCGCTTCCAGGGCCGTGATCTCGGGCTTGCCGACGGCTTCCGGCCTGGTCGCGACCAGGTCGGCGTGGTGCAGGAGCACCGCCATGCGGTCACCCTCGGCGGGGGCAGGGCCCAGGGCGCGGTAATGGGCTGCCAGCGCCGCATCGGCCTTGGCCACCCGCATGGCGATTGCGGCGCGTTCGGCCAGCGACACCCCGCCCGGGTCGGCCGGCAGCACGAGTTCGCGCCAGGCGCCTTCGGCATGCTGGCGCGCTTCGGGCCGCCGCGCGCGCAACAGGTGCAGCCGCGAGTCCGGCGCGATGCCCAAGAGGCTGTCGATCAAATCGGTCATGGCCATTCATCCCCCAGCAGTTCCGGCCGGTAGAAGGCTTGGAGCGCCTCGTAATGCAGGGCTTGGTCCTCGGTGAACAGCGACCGCACGATGCCCTCGGCCAGGCGCTGGGCGCCCTGGCTGACGGCGGGAATGTCGCCCGCCAGCTTGCCATGGCTCAGCGTCGCCGGATGGTTGAAGCAATGCACATGGCCGAGCGCCGGGCAGGCCCCCGGCACGTTCTCCTGAAAGGAAAAATCAGGCGCCAGGTCCGGCGAGGTCGCCAGTTCCTCGTGCGGTGGCGCAAAACGGTCGCCCCAGAAACGGATATGTGGCGCCAGCAGCGCCAGTTCGGGCCGCCGCGCCAGATCGACGCGGAAGCCGGTCGCGAAAATCAAAAAGTCCAACCCGAAGACGCCCTGCGGGGTTTGCAGGCGCAGCGCGCCATCGGCCTCGGCCAGGGACAGGATGGGGGCGCCGAGGTGCAGCCTGGCATTGGGGTGGCGGCTGACGCGCAGGGTGCTGTCGCGCGGGGGCGGGGTCTGGGCCGAAAGCACAAGATGCAGGAAGCGCCATTTGTCGGCATCGGCCAGCCCGGCGAAACCATGCACCACGCCGGGGCTGCCGATGCCGGTGAACTTGTTTACCGCCGGCAAGGCGGCGCGGCGGACGAACAGGTCCAGGCTGGCCGCACCCGCTTCCAGCGCCGTCGCCGCATTGTCCATCGCCGAGGCGCCGGCGCCGATCACCCCCAGCCGCTTGCCGGCCAGGGCGGCAAAATCGATGGCATCGCGCGAATGGGCGCGGAGGCGGGGGGCGATGGCCTCCGCGATGGGGGGCAGATAGGCTCCGCCCAAGCCATCGCGCCCGGTCGCCAGGATGACCCGGCGGGCGACAATCCCCGCACCCTCCAGCGCCAGCAGCCCGTCCGGGCGGGGGCGGACCACCGTCACGGCGGTGTCGTTCTCGACCACGATGCCCATGACCCGGCGATACCAGCCGAGGTAGTCCATCCATTGCGTGCGGGGGATCTTGTCCAGTGCCTCCCAGGCCGCCTGCCCCCACTGCGCCGTGAACCAGGCGCGAAAGGTCAGGCTGGGCAGGCCGAGTGCGGGGCCGGCAAGGGCTTTCGGCGACCGCAGCGTCTCCATCCGGGCGAAGGTGACCCAGGGGCCTTCCTGCCCGGGCGGCGCGCGGTCAAGCACACGCAGGTTGCTGACACCCATCAGGCGGAGTGCCACGGCGGCGGCCAGGCCGCACATGCCGGCGCCGATGATGGCGACATCCGTCACCCCGGGTCGCGGCGGCACCCAGGGCTTTGCCGGCAGTTCCAACCAGTCGAGGTCCTGGGCCAGGCGGGCTTCCAGCACGTCGAGACCCGGTCCTGCGCGGGGGCGTGTGAGGTCAAAGGGCGCCATCGCGCCAGGGTAGCGCTGTTCGGCGGGGTGGGAAACGCCGCGGCCTACACCACCGCCACAATGCGCCAGGCGCTTTCGCGGCCCCCTCGGCCGCGCAGGGTCACGACCTCGCCGGGGCGCCAACGCCCGTCCAGCGTCATCACGGCCGCCACCGGCGCGTCATCGGCGCCGGCCTCGTCCTCGCCGAAGAATCGCAAGGACCAGCCGTCATCTTCATCGTACTGGATGTCGCCCGGCTGCATCGGGTCGCCGGGGCGAAAGCGCCGCGCGGGCCAGGGCGCCGTGTCACCCGCCCAGGCGCTGGCATCGGGGTGCCCGTCGCGGTCCAGCGCCATGTCCAACTCGTAGCGGTGGTCGGGGCTGCCCTCCGGGTAGTTCGGTCCGGAGGCGAGCACGAGCGTCACGGTGGGCAATGGCAGGCTCCTTGGTCGGGGTCGGCCCGCGCCTGACCTCATATGGCGACGCGGACCCCCAACTCCACCACGCGGTCGGAGGGGATACGGAAGAACTCCGTGGCGGGCACAGCGTTGCGGCTGAGTGCCGAGAAAATCCATTGCCGCCACTGCGCCATCTTGGGCACCACCGCGGCCACGAGCTGCTCGCGGCCCAGGAAGTAGGAGGCCTGCATCGGTTCGAAGGCGACGCCCGCCTCGCGCAGCGTTTCCAGCTCGCGCGGGATGTTCGGGCTTTCCAGGAAGCCGTAGCGCAGGATCACCCGATGGATGCCGGGGGCCATCTCCACCACCTCGCGCCGGATCGGCGCCTGCGGCACGTCCTCGTTGATGACGGTCACGAAGAGCACGCGCTCGTGCAGCACCTTGTTGTGCTTGAGGTTGTGCAGAAGCGCGTTTGGCACGTAGTCGGCCTGGCCGGTCATGAAGATGGCGATGCCCGGCACCCGGATGATGGACTTGGACTGCGGCAGCCGGGCCAGGAAGGACTTCAGCGGCAGGCTGTCCTGGCGGAAGCGGGCGAAGAGCAGGTCGCGCCCGCGCTTCCAGGTGGTCATCAGCGCGAAGAGGACGGCGCCCATCACCAGCGGCACCCAGCCGCCATCGGGGATCTTCAGCACGTTGGCGACGAAGAACACGAGGTCGAGCGTCGCCAGCGGAACGAAGACCGCCAGGGTCAGCGGCAGCGACCAGCCGAAGGTGCGACGGAACACCAGCATCGCCAGCATCGACGTGCAGAGGAAGGTGCCCGTCACGGCGATGCCATAGGCCGCGGCCAGGCTGTCCGAATTGCGGAAGGCCAGCACCAGCACCAGCACGCCGATCAGCAGGGCGAAGTTCACCTGCGGCATGTAGATCTGGCCTTCCTCCACGTCGCTCGTGTGGCGCACTTCCAGCCGCGGCAGCCAGCCCATCTGCACGCATTGCCGGGCGATGGAATAGGCACCGGTGATCATCGCCTGGCTGGCGATGATGGTCGCCGCCGTCGCCAGCAGCACCAGCGGCGGGCGGAACCATTCGGGGGCCAACAGGTAGAAGGGGTTCTCGATCGCCTCGGGGTCCGACAGCAACAACGCCCCCTGGCCGAAGTAATTCAGCACCAGGCACGGCATGACGAAAAAGTTCCACACGAGCCGGATCGGCCGAGCGCCAAAATGCCCCATGTCGGCATACAGCGCCTCCGCCCCCGTCACGGCCAGGACGACCGAGCCGAAGGCGATGAAGGCGACCATCTTGTAGGCGATGCAGAACTGCACGGCATAGACCGGCGACAGCGCGACCAGGATTTGCGGATGCTTGACGATCTCGATCAGCCCGAGGACGCCGATCACCGCGAACCACAGCGCGCAGATCGGCCCGAAGACGGCACCCATGCTGCCGCTGCCGCGATACTGCACGAAGAACAGCACCAGTAGCACCGACAGCGAAATGGGAATGACCAGGCCCTCGAAGGTGGGGGAGATGATCTTCAGCCCCTCCACCGCCGACAGCACCGAAATCGCCGGGGTGATCACCCCGTCGCCAAAGAACAGGCAGGCCCCGCCGACGCCGATGGCGCCGACCGCGAAGCGCGCGCGATCGCCCTTCACCGTGCGCTGGGCCAGCGCCATCAGTGCCAGGATACCGCCTTCGCCGCGGTTGTCGGCGCGCATCACGAAGGTCACGTATTTCACCGTGACCACCAGGATCAGCGACCAGGTGATCAGGCTGAGCAGCCCGAGGATTTTCCACCTCTCCAGCCCATCCGCGCTGAAATGCAGCGCCGCGGCGCGCAGCGCATAGAGCGGGCTGGTGCCGATGTCGCCATAGACCACGCCGATGACGCCCAGCAGAAGGGCGGGCGTCAGCGCGCGTTGTTTCATGCCGGGCGAGGTCATGCTGTTTCCGTGCGGGTCATGGGACGGCTAGCCATAGGCCGCCCCCTGCCCGCCGCGCAAGCGCGTACCCGGGTCAGTGCCCGCGCAGGATCTGGCTGAGGAAAAGTTTCAACCGATCGGTCTTGGGCGTTTCGAACATGTCGGTCGGCGTACCGGATTCGACGATCTCGCCCCGGTCCATGAACACCACCCGGTCGGCGACCTGGCGGGCAAAGCCCATCTCGTGCGTTACGCAGACCATGGTCATGCCGTCGGCAGCCAGGCCCACCATGGTGTCCAGGACCTCCTTGATCATCTCGGGGTCCAGCGCGCTGGTTGGTTCGTCGAACAGCATGATCTTGGGCTTCATGCACAGCGCGCGGGCGATGGCGACACGCTGCTGCTGACCGCCCGACAACTGGCCGGGGTACTTCTTGGCCTGCTCGGGGATCTTCACCCGTTCGAGGTATTCCATCGCCAGCGCCTCGGCCTCGGCCTTGGGCATCTTGCGGACCCAGATCGGCGCCAGGGTGCAGTTCTCCAGAATGGTCAGGTGCGGGAACAGGTTGAAGGACTGGAACACCATGCCGACCTCGCGCCGGATCGCGTCCAGGCTGCGCAGGTCGTCGGTCAGTTCATTGCCCTCGACGACGATGCGCCCTTCCTGGTGCTGCTCCAGGCGATTGATGCAGCGGATCAGCGTGGACTTGCCCGAGCCGGACGGGCCGCAGACCACGACGCGTTCGCCAAGTGCCACGTTCAAGGACACGTCGCGCAGCACATGCAGCGCGCCGAACCATTTGTTGACCTTGTCCATGACGATGGCCGGCGGCGCATCGGCACGGACGACGGATCCGATATGCGGACCGGCTTCGATAGTGTCGCTCATGGTGTGCTCTCCGGTGTCCGATCAGCGGCGGCGGTTGTTCAGCTCGGCCTCAAGGCCCTGGCTGTACTTGGACATGGCGTAGCAGAACAGGAAGTAGATCACGCCGACGAAGACATAGACCTCCACCCCGAAGCCCTGCCAGGCGGGTTCGACGATCGCGGTCTTGCCCGCGGTCAGCAGGTCGAAGATGCCGATGATCAGCACCAGCGAGGTATCCTTGAAGAAGCCGATGAAGGTGTTCACCAGCGGCGGGATCACCGTCTTCAACGCCTGCGGCAGCACGATGAAGCTGGTCTTTTGCCAATAGGTCAGGCCCATCGCATCGGCGGCTTCATATTGCCCTTTGGGCAGCGCCTGCAGCCCGGCGCGAACCACCTCGGCCAGATAGGCGCCGGCGAAGAGGATGATCGCGACCTGCGCGCGCAGCAGCTTGTCGATGTTCATGCCCTCCGGCAGGAACAGCGGGAACATCACCGATGCCATGAACAGCAGGCTGATCAGCGGCACGCCGCGGATGAGTTCTACATACAGCACGCAGAGCATCTTGATCGCCGGCATCTTCGACCGCCGGCCCAGCGCCACCAGGATCGACAGCGGGAAGGCAAAGGCCAGCCCGAAGGTGGACAGGATCAGCGTGATCGGCAGCCCGCCCCAACGTTCCTGCGGCACGAAGGACAGCCCGAGGATACCGCCCCACATCAGGATCCCGATCGCGGTCAGCATGCCGATCCAGATCAGCGCCAGTTCCTTGCGCCAAAAGCGGCGCATGGCGCTGACCACATACAGGCCGACGAACAGCAGACAGGCCAGCGCCGGGCGCCAGTGTTCGTCGAAGGGATAGGTACCGAACAGGATGAAGCGGTGCTTTTCGGTGATCACCGCCCAGCAGGCGCCGATCCCCTTCATGTCGCGGCAGACCTGGGTCTGGTTGCCGCCGGGAACGGACCAGACGGCGCTGAGAAAGGCCCAATCTATGAAGCTGATCGCGCGGGTGATGATCAGGTAGCCGAGCGCCAGCGTGACCGCCGTGGAAAACCAGCCCGAGAACAGGTTGGTTCGCATCCAGGCGACCGGCCCCGCCACCAGCACGGGCGGCGTGCGCGACGGCGTCGTCAGCGGCACGGCGGCCGTCCCCAAGGTGATGTCGCTCATCGGGCGCTACCTTTCCACCAGGGCGATGCGGGCATTGTACCAGTTCATGAACAGGCTGATCGACAGGCTGATGGTCAGGTACACGCCCATGATGATGGCAATGCCCTCGATCGCCTGGCCGGTCTGGTTCAGCGTGGTGTTGGCGATGCTGACGATGTCCTGATACCCGATGGCGACGGCGAGCGAGGAGTTCTTGGTCAGGTTCAGGAACTGGCTGGTCATCGGCGGGATGATCACCCGAAGCGCCTGCGGCAGCACGATCAGCTTCAGCACCTGCGGCCGGCGCAGGCCAAGCGCCTCGGCCGCTTCCCACTGGCCCTGCTGCACCGCGAGGATGCCGGCGCGCACGATCTCGGCGATGAAGCCTGCGGTGTAGGTCACAAGCCCGATCAGCAGCGCGAAATACTCGGGCGACATGTTCACGCCGCCGCTGAAATTGAAGCCGCGCAGTGCCGGCCAGTCCACCGTCCAGGGCGCGCCCATCGCCGCCCAGACGGCGATGGGCGCCAGGCCCAGCAGCCCCAGGGCCCAGGGCCACATCGCCCGCGGCTGGCCGTCGGCGTATTGCCGCTTGCGCAGTTCGGCCCGCACGAAGAACAGCGCGATGCAGCCCGCGACGAAGACCCACATCGCCGCCGTATGCGCGCCCTGCCAGTCGATCCACGGCAGCTTCAGCCCGCGGTTCGACAGGAACACCCCTGACACCGGGTTGATCGCCTGGCGCGGACCCGGCAGAGACTGCAGGATCGTGTACCAGAACAACAGTTGCAGCAGCAGCGGCAGGTCGCGGATGACCTCGACATAGACCGCGGCGATCTTGGCCACGAGCCAGTTCTTCGACAACCGCGCGATGCCGACCATCGTACCCAGGATAGTCGCCAGGATCACCCCGACGACGGCAACCTTCAGCGTGTTCAGCACCCCCACGGTCAAGGCCACGAGGTAGCTGTTCTGCGGCGTGTACTCGATCAGGCTTTCGGCGATCGGCAGCCCCGCCTCGCGCTGCAGGAAGCCAAAGCCCGTGGCAATGCGCCGCACTTCCAGATTGTGCTGGGTGTTGCGCACCAGCCACCAGACAATGGTGACGACGATGCCGACGATCAGGATCTGCCAAATGATGGCGCGAAAGCGCTCATCGGCCCAAGACAGCCGAATACCCTTCTTGGGTGGCGTCCGCAGAAGGCGTGGATCGATGGTGCTGCTCATCGCGGTGCCTTCATCGAGGGGGACAAAAGGCCGGCGGTGAACCGCCGGCCCCGTTGATCACCGGAACGGCGGCGAGTACTGCAGACCGCCCGCGGTGGTCCACAGCGCGTTCGGCCAGCGCTGCACGCCGATCGGCACCAGGTTGCGTTGGAAGATTTCGCCGTAGTTACCGGTCGCCTTCAGTACGGTGACCACCCAGTTCGGCTGGATGCCCAGCATCTGCCCCAGGTCCCCGTTGCGGCCCAGCATACGCTGCACTTCCGGCCGCGCATCGCTGGCCACGGCCTGGTCCACATTCGCCGCCGTCAGGCCGGCTTCCTCGGCGCCGATCAGCGCGAAGTGCACCCAGCGCACGATATCGGCGAAGCGCTGGTCGCCATGGCGCACCAGCGGGCCCAGCGGTTCCTTGCTGATGACTTCCGGCAGGATCACGTAGTCAGCCGGACGCTGCTGCACCGCGCGCGTGGCGGCGAGACCCGAGACGTCGGTAGTATAGGCATCGCAGCGGCCTGAGACGAAGGCGCCCACGACCTCCTCCAACCGCTCGATCACCACGGGCCGGAAGTTGATGCGGTTGGACCGGGCCCAGTCGGTCAGGTTCTGTTCCGTCGTCGTGCCGGGCTGCACGCAGATCGTCGCGCCATCCAGCTCCCGCGCGGACCGCAGGTTCAGGCTGGCCTTCACCATGAAGCCCTGGCCGTCGTAGAAATTGATCCCGGTGAAGTCGAAGCCGAGCGAGGTGTCGCGCGACAGCGTCCAGGTCGTGTTGCGCGACAGCACATCCACTTCGCCGGACTGCAACGCCGTAAAGCGGTTCGACGCGGTGGTGGGCACGTAGCGCACCTTGCTGGCGTCGCCGAGCACAGCGCCGGCGATCGCACGGCAGTAATCCACGTCGAAGCCGCGCCAGACGCCCTGGCTGTCCGGCTGGGCGAAACCGGCCAGGCCCGTGTTTACCCCGCAGATCAGCGACCCGCGGCTGCGGATTGCGTCCAGCGTCGGCGAGCCGGGGGCTTGCGCCATCACCGGGGCGGCGGTGGTGCCGGCCAACACGGCGACGGCCGCCATTTTCAGAATGTGCCGCAAGGGCATGGTGACTCTCCCAGTGTTCGTTGCTGCACCAAGCCCGGTGACCCGGCCCAGGTGCATCTCCCGCCCCGATGCTGCGCCATGGATGACGCAAGGGCAACGTCGTATCTGCGATGGCTGCCGGGCGTGGGCCGCGCGAGGTTGCCAAGCAAACATCGCGCCAGGAGGCCGCTTTGCGCCGGGCGGCCGCGATGCGACGCTGCGGCGATGATCACGCTCGATGCCGCGGCCGTCGCCGCCCGCCTGCCCTGGGACGCGCTGGAAATCGCCCTGCGCATCATGTTCTGCCATGGATGCGAGGCGCCGCTACGGCATCGCCATGCGGTCGAGCAGCCCCCCGGCCCGCCCACGGCGCTGCTGTTGATGCCGGCCTGGGACGCCGACCACACCGGGGTCAAGATCGTCCATGTCGCCGCGGGAAACGGCGCTCGCGGCCTGCCCGCCGTCCACGCGGCCTATCTTTTGAGCGATGCGCGAACCGGCGCCCCGCTGGCCCTCCTGGACGGCCCCACCCTGACCGACCGGCGCACCGCCGCGGCCAGCGTATTGGCGGCAGGCTACCTGGCGCGACCGGACAGCAGGCGGTTGCTGCTGCTGGGCGCCGGGCGCGTGGCCCATGTCCTGGCCCAGGCCTATGCTTGGCGCTTTCCGCTGACCGAGATCGCGATCTGGTCGCCCGGCGGGGTCAGCGCGCCGCGGCTGGCGGCCCGCCTGGTGGCCGAGGGCCTGCCGGCACAGGCCGTGCCCACCCCCGACCCCAGCCGCTTCGACATCGTCGCCGCCGCAACGCTGGCCACCGCCCCGCTGATCCATGGCGCCGCGGTCAGGCATGGCACCCATGTCGATCTGGTCGGCGCCTTCCGCCCCGACATGCGCGAGGCCGACGCCGCCCTGCTGGCCGCCGCGACCCTTGTGGTGGACACGCGTCCTGGCGCGCTGGCCGAGGCTGGCGACATCCTCCAGGCGATCGCCGAGGGCGCGATCGGCCCAGCCCATATCGCCGCCGACCTGGCCGACGTGTGCCGGGGCACCCACCCCGGCCGCCGCCACCCGCAGGAGATCACGGTGTTCAAGTCTGTCGGCTGGGCCGGCGAAGATCTGGCCGCCGCGCGGTTGGCTGCGGGACTTGTGGAAAACTCTGTGGGCGAAGCTGCGCACGACTTGGCGGCACGCTTCAGGGAAAATCTTTAAACCACGGAAAACACGCTTTTCCTTAGCCCATAATCCCGATGCTTGAATGCCGAATTCGCCTGTGGATTGCGTGCGTGGATGGACCCTGCCGGGGGCTTGGGCAGACCGCCCGGCCGCTGCCGCTTGCCGCGCCAGCACATGCGCCCGGCCACGTCATCCGGCTGAAATGGTACTGCCACGAAACCGTCGCAGGCCCCAGGCTACGCCCCAGCCACAAACAGGAGTGCGCCGATGCGCCGAGCCCTCGCCTGCCTCGCCACTCTCGTCGCCTTCGCCCTGGCGGCCCCCCCTGCCGAGGCGCAGAGCCGGACCCGCGTCACCGTCTATACCGCACTGGAAAACGAACAGCTGGCGCCGCTGAAGGCCGCGGCCGAAGCCGCCGTGCCGTCGATCGAAGTCGCCTGGGTGCGCGACAGCACCGGCGTCATCACCGCCCGGCTGCTGGCCGAACGGGCCAATCCGCGCGCCGATGTGGTCTGGGGTGTTTCGGTGTTTTCGCTGCTGCAGATGCAGGGGCTGGACATGCTTGAACCCTATACCCCCGCCGGGGCCGATGCGCTGCGGCCCAACATGCGCAGCGACCGCAGCCCGATGACCTGGACGGGGATGGATGCCTTCGTCTCGGCCATCTGCTTCAACACCGTGGTGGCGCAGCAACGCAATCTGCCGCGGCCGACCACC
>JBBQHE010000037.1:0-24988 GCA_038323655.1 Acetobacterales bacterium
GTTACCGACCCGGTGGCTTCGCCCCTATCTGAAGACGACACGTCTCGGACCAGCCCCTTGCCCCCTGCTGCACAGACCCCGCGCGGTCAGATTTCAACGCTTTTGTCACTTGCTCCCTATCTCTGGCCCGCCAACCAGCCGGCGCTGCGGGCGCGCGTGGTCATCGCGGTTGGGTTGCTGATCGCAGCCAAAGCGGCGAATGTGCTGGTGCCCATCGCCTACGCCCGCGCCGTGGATGCACTGACGCCGCAGCTAGGCGCCAGCGCCGGCACAGTCGCCATTGCCACGGTGCCGGTCGCCTTCATCGTCGGGTACGGTCTGCTGCGGATGCTGTCTTCGGGCTTCCAGGAACTGCGCAACGTGGTGTTCGTGCGCGTTCAGGCGCGTGCGGCGCGGGTCATCGCGTTGGATGTATTTCGCCACCTGCATGCGCTGTCTCTGCGTTATCATCTGGATCGGCAGACGGGCGGGCTGTCGCGGGTGATCGAACGTGGCGTACGCGGCATCAATTTTGTGCTCAATTTCCTACTGTTCTCGATCGTCCCTACCTTCATTGAAATTTTGCTCGTTGCGGTGATTCTGTGGCGAATGTTCGACTGGACTTTTGCGGCTTTTACACTTGCTACCATCGCCGTCTACATCACATTTACTTTTATTTTCACGGACTGGCGACTACAGTTTCGCCGTCGGATGAACGACGAGGACCAGCAGGCCAACACCAAGGCCGTAGACAGCCTACTGAACTTCGAGACGGTAAAGTATTTCAACAACGAGGCGCACGAGGCGCGCCGCTACGACCTGTCGCTTGCTCGGTACGAAAACGCCTATGCCCAGTCGGAGCAGACCCTGAACGGGCTGAACGCGGGCCAGGCGGCAATCATCGCGGTCGGGCTGACCTCGGTCATGCTGCTGGCCGCCAATGGTGTGGCCGCGGGGCGACTGACGGTCGGCGACTTCGTGCTGGTCAACACCTACCTCATTCAACTCTATCTGCCGCTGAACGTGCTGGGCTTTGTCTATCGCGAACTCAAGCAGGGCCTGGTCGACATGCAGGAGATGTTCACCCTGCTCGGCACGGAACGTGAAATCGCCGATGCGCCGGGGGCGGAACCGCTAGTGCCGGGGCCGGGCGAGGTGCGCTTCGACATGGTGCACTTTGGCTATCGCCCCGACCGCGAGATCCTGAAGGGTGTCAGCTTCACCGTTGCGGCCGGGCAGACGCTGGCTATCGTCGGCCCGACGGGAGCCGGCAAGTCCACCATCAGCCGCCTGCTGTTTCGCTTCTATGATGTCGGGTCGGGCCGCGTGCTGATCGACGGGCAGGATGTGAAGACCGTGACGCAGGACAGCGTGCGCCAGGCGATCGGCGTGGTGCCGCAGGACACCGTGCTGTTCAACGACACCATCCGCTACAACATCGCGTACGGTCGGCCGGATGCGACGGATGCCGAGGTCGAGGAAGCCGCCCGCCTCGCCCAGGTGCACGACTTCGTCCTGCGCATGCCCGATGGCTACAAGACACGGGTTGGCGAACGCGGGCTGAAGCTGTCGGGCGGCGAGAAGCAGCGGGTTGCCATCGCCCGCACCATCTTGAAAAACCCCCGCGTGCTGATCCTGGATGAGGCCACCAGCGCGCTGGACACGCGCACCGAGCAGGAGATCCAGGCGGCGCTGCGCAGCGTTGCCACCGGCCGCACCACCTTGGTCATCGCCCATCGCCTGTCCACCGTGGTGGAGGCGGACGAGATCATCGTGCTGGCCGACGGTCGCATCGCCGAACGCGGCAGCCATGGCGCGCTGATCGCGGCCGGCGGGCTCTACGCCCAGATGTGGGCGTTGCAGTCCGAAGCGGTTGCAGCAGCGGAAGCAGCCGCAGCGGCCCAGGCCGCGGCCGACCTTGACCAGCCCCGCGCCGTGCGCCCGGGCGAGACCCTGCCGGCCTGAAGCCAATGTACCGGGCGGGGGGGGTTTTGGCGGCGCCCTTCCACCCCTATTTGACGCCGATCCTTATGAAAGTATCGCATCTTGACCCAGGAAGACCCCGGCGAAGCCCTGCCGCAGGACCTCAGCCACGCCGGATCGGTCGTCGATAAGGCGATCGAATACATGCTGGAGCAGAATCTGCCCGCAGTCATCGTTGCTTCGGCGCTTCTTGGCGGGGCCTTGGGGCTGCTGCAGCGCACGCTGGACGACCGGGCGGTCGCGCAGATCCTGCGTCAGGCGCTGAATTCCGTGGAAAGCGGCGAGTTCCGCGTGGGTCAGCCGCCGGCCAAGGGTTGACTCCCCGACGGCCGGCCGCCATACGCCGCCTTCGCTTCCAGACTCTTCGCGTGGGCTGCCCACGCCATTGACCAGACAGGACATCACCATGGCTCGCCGCTGCGGCATTACCGGCAAGGGCGTTCAGGCCGGCAACAACGTCAGCCACGCGAACAACAAGACCCGTCGCCGTTTCCTTCCAAACCTGCAGGAAGCATCCTTCTTTTCAGACGTGCTTGGCACGCCGGTGAAGATGCGGCTGTCGACCAACGGCATTCGAACGGTGGAACACAATGGTGGTCTCGACGCTTTCCTGATCACGACGCCGAACCGGAACCTGCCGGTTGAGGCGCAGGTGCTGAAGCGCCGCATCCTGCGCGCCAAGGTCAAGCGCGACGCGGCTGCCGCCTGATCCGGGCATAGGTCGGTGAGGCGCTTAACTCCAGCTTAAGGAAGCTGCCTCTAACTTGAGGCATGCCTGCCATAAGCGTTATCTCCGTCGTTGTGTCCTTTTGCCTTTGTGCTGTCGTGGGCGCCTTGCTTATGCGCGTTCAGCGCAGCGACGCGATGCTACAGCGCGAAAGTCACCGCGCGGCTGCTCTGACCCGCGCCCTGGCGCTTCTCACTGACGCCTTGCAGGCCCCCGCACGGGACATGCCGGTTGCGAGTGCGCCGGCGCGGCGTCTTTTCGACCTGGCTGACCAGGCCGCCGACCTGCTTGCTGCCCAGGCTGGCCCTCGAACTCTACGTGAGGAGCGTTTCACCCTAGGCAATCTGATCAAAGACGTCATAGCCATGCTGGACGTGCCCGGTCGCCGTTGGCGCGTTGACCCGACGATGGACGGCATTTGCGTGACTGCAGACCCCCGCGCGCTGCGCGCAGCCCTTCGCGCTGTTTTGCAACGCAGCCTGCGCGAAACGTCGCCCGATGACCGCATCGCCCTGCGCTTCGTGCCCACGTCCGATGTTTTCGCGCTGGTGGTAGACGACGAGGGCGCCGGGCACCCAGCAGGCGACCTCGACCCAGGCAGTGCCCGGGCCGGCACACGCGGCTTGGACCTGGGCCTCGCCATGGCGCGCGACCTGCTGCGCGCTCACGGCGGCGAACTCGTACTGGAAGCCGCCGATGGCGTCGGCGCCCGAGCATGGCTCACGCTACCGGCTTGGCGCCTGGTCGACACTGGAGCGATGCAGGTCGCGGCTTAGAGGCGCTTCTCGCCCACCCGCACTAGCACATGCCGTTTCCGCCCCAGCGAGAGCTTCGCCGCCCCGTCCCTGAGATGCATGGCGCTCACCTGGACCGTTTCATCGCTGATGGCCACGTCGTTCAGCCGCACGCCGCCCTGACGGATCATGCGCCGCGCTTCGGCCTTGCTGGCGACCAGCCCCGACTGGGCCAGCAGGTCCAATAGCGGCGCCGGCAACGTGGCCTCGATGCTTGGCAAGGTTTCGGCCGCCTCGCCGGATTCGAACACCCGGGTGGCGGTTTCGGCGGCTGTTTCGGCGGCGGGCCGGCCGTGCAGAAGCGCCGTCGCTTCCGTCGCCAGAATCTTCTTGGCCTCATTGACCTCGGCCCCCCCGAGTGCGGCGAGCCTTGCCACCTCGGACATCGGCAGGTCCGTGAACAGCGCCAGGAAGCGGGCTACGTCCTCGTCTTCCGTGTTGCGCCAAAACTGCCAGTAGCCGTAGGGCGCCAGCCTGTCGGGATTCAGCCAGACAGCGCCGGCGGCCGTCTTGCCCATCTTGGTGCCGGACGCGGTGGTCAGCAGCGGCGTGGTCAAGCCGAAGGTCTGTGCAGCATCGACGCGGCGGTTCAACTCGACCCCCATGATGATATTGCCCCACTGGTCCGACCCGCCCATCTGCAAGACCACGCGGTGGCGCCGTTGGAGTTCCAGGAAGTCGTAGGACTGCAGCAGCATGTAGTTGAATTCGAGGAAGCTGAGCGGCTGGTCTCGGTCCAGCCGCAGCTTTACGCTGTCCATGGTCAGCATGCGGTTGACCGAAAAATGCCGCCCTACGTCGCGCAGGAAGGGGATGTAGGCGAGCTGGTCCAGCCAGGCGGCGTTGTCCAGCATCAACGCGGCGTCGTCGGAGAAATCCAGGAAGGCCGCGAAGGTGCGGCGGATGCCGGTCTTGTTTGCCTCGATGTCGGCGTCTGTCAGCAGTTGGCGGGACTCGTCGCGGCCCGAGGGGTCGCCTATCTTGGTGGTGCCGCCGCCCAGAAGCGCCACCGGTTGATGGCCGCAGCGCTGGAACAGCCGCAGCAGCATGATCGAAAGCAGGTGCCCGACATGCAGGCTGTCGGCCGTGCAGTCGAAGCCGACATAGGCGGCGGCCCGGGGTCCATGACCGTGAACGGCCAGGCGCGCTGCCAACGCCGGCTCGTCCGTAATCTGGTGCAGGAACCCGCGTTCGCGGGCGATGCTGATGAAGTCCGACATGACAGGCGCGCTACCATGGCCGCCGGCCACGGCCAAGGCGCAAGGCGGAGGGGGGAGGCAGCCCCGCTACCCCTGGCGCTTGCCTAAACAGCGGGAACGGGGCAGACAGCGGCGCTAAACCGCTGCCCATCCAGGTCTTGTGTCAGGAGCCGCCCATGTCCGCCTCGTCACCCACGGGCGCGTTCGACCGTATCGCCGAGATCATCGCTGAAAACAGCGAAGTCCCGCGCGACAAGATCAGCCCGGACAGCCACGTGATCAACGATCTGGGCATCGACAGCCTGGACTTCCTGGACATTGTCTTCGCCATCGACAAGGCTTTCGGCATCAAGGTGCCGGTCGAGAAGTGGACACAGGAAGTCAATGCTGGAGAGGCCCCGCCTGACCGCTACTTCGTGATGAAGAACCTGGCCACGCGCGTCGAGGAACTCGTCGCCGCGAAGCAGGGCTGACGCGGCCCGCGCGTCTTGCGTCTCGAATACTTCCAGATGGTCGACCGGGTCGTGTCGCTTGGGGCTGATACGATTACGGTGGCCGCCCGGGTGCCGGAGGCGTCGCCCGTGTTCGAAGGGCATTTTCCGGGCCATCCGCTGGTGCCCGGCGTCCTGTTGATCGAAACCATGGCCCAGGCCAGCGGTTGGCTGCTGATCGGTATGCAGGGTTTTTCGGCAATGCCGTTCCTGATGATGGTGAAGGACGCGAAGTTCCGCAGCTTCGTCGGGCCGGGTGCCGCACTCGATGTGACCGCCCGGCTCGAGCATGACGGCTCCGGCTTCGCCGTCACTAAGGCGCGCATCGACTGCGAAGGCAAACGCATCGCGGATGCCCAACTGACGCTGCGCACCATGCCCTTTCCCAACGACACCATAGCGGCCTCCATGCGTGCCCGCGCCGTCGAGATCGGACTGCCCGGCTGATGACCCGCGAGCCTGTCCTGATCACTGGCATTGGCCTGGTCACTTCTCTGGGTGAGGGTCCGGAGGAGAACTGGACCGCGCTGTCGGACTCGACCGGTACGCCGGTGCTGGACACGACTGGCTTCGCCCCCTTTCCCGTCCACCCGGTACCGGCGCTGAACCTGGACCGGCAGATTCCGAAGAAGGGCGATCAGCGCCAGATGGAGCCCTGGCAACGCCTGGGCACCTATGCCGCTGGCCTTGCGCTCGACCATGCCGATGCCCGCGCCCTGGTGGCCGACATGCACCTGGTCGTGGCCGCGGGCGGGGGCGAGCGCGACATCGCGCTGGATGAGGCCGTCGCCAGTGAGCTTGCGCGCTTGCCTGACCACGGGCCTTTGCTGAACGAGCGCCTTTCAACGGGGCTGCGGCCGACGCTGTTCCTGGCGCAACTGTCCAACCTGATGGCGGGCAACATCTCGATCGTGCATGGCGTCACCGGGTCCTCCCGCACGTTCATGGGTGAAGAACTCGCCGCGGCCGACAGCCTCCGGATCGCCGCCGAGCGTCTGGCCGAGGGCCGGGGCGGCATCGCCCTGGTGGGCGGCGCCTTCGTCGCGGCGCGCTGGGACATGCTGATGCTGTACAAGCCCGGCGGCGTGTTGCTTGAGGGCGCCTGGAGCCCTGTGTCCCAACGCGCGGGTGGCGGCATCGTGTTGGGCGGCATGGCAGCCTTCCTGGTGCTGGAAACGCAAAGCCACGCCCGCGCCCGCGGCGCGCGCGCGCTGGCGCGACTGGATGAGGTCCTGACGGACGCCAGCCGCCGTCGCCGCCCCGGCGATGTGGCTGCGAGCCTGACGGGGCTGTGGCAGCGCATGGCGCCGCGCCGTGCTGCCGGGCCGCTTGGGGTGATCTCCGGTGCGACCGGCGCCCTGCCCGCCACAGCCGAGGAACAGCGCTTTGTCGCGGGGTTATCCCCCGAAGCCGTCCGCACGCCCGCCTCGCGAATCGGACATGGGGTAGAGGCCGCGTTTCCCGCCCATGTGGCGCTCGCTGCCCTCGCCCTGTTCCGCGGCGCGATGCCGGGCCTTCTCGACCCGGCCGACACCGGCGATGCGGCGCCGGCGTCCATGCTGGTGACCGGGGTGGGGCAATGGCGGGGAGAGGCCCTGGCCCTGCTGTCGGGGGTTGCGCCATGAAGGACAGTCTCGGCCGCCCGCTGGTTGCAGTGACCGGCATCGGCACTGTGACCTCTCTGGGCTTCGGCACGGCGGAAAACTGGGCGGCAATCCGTGGTGGGGTGTCCGGCATACGCCGCATCACGCGCTTCCCGACCGACCATCTGCGCACCACGATCGCCGGCACGGTGGATGTGCCGGGGGAGGTCGCGGGCAACCCCTTTTCCAGCCCGGAACGCGTGGAACGCATGGCGGCCTTTGCCATCGGCGAAGCCGTGGCCGAGGCCGGGCTTGGCGTCCCCGGCGCCTTTCCCGGTCCGCTGTTCCTCGGCATGCCGCCGGTGGACGTGGAATGGCCCACGCGGCTGGACCTGACCCGTCGGGCCAATGCGCCGGGCTATCCGGGCTTTGTCGCGGCCGCGGCCGGGCGGCACGATATCTACGAAAACTATCTGTTCGGCGGCGTGGGCGAGCGCCTGGCCGACCGCTTCGGCACGCGCGGCGCGCCGATCACGCTGACCACCGCCTGCGCCACGGGCGCGAGCGCGATCCAACTCGGCGTCGAAGCCATCCAGCGCGGCGCGTGCACCGCCTGCATCGCGACCGGCGCCGATGGGTCGGTACACGCCGAGGCGTTGATCCGATTCTCCCTGCTCTCCGCCCTGTCCACCCGCAACGACGACCCCACCAAGGCGTCGCGCCCCTTCGAGAAATCGCGCGACGGCTTCGTCATGTCGGAAGGTGCGGCGGCCTTGGTGTTGGAGGACTATGACGCCGCCCGTGCCCGCGGGGCGAACATCATCGGCATCGTGCTGGGCTGCGGCGAACGCGCCGACAGTTTCCACCGCACCCGCAGCAACCCCGATGGCACGGCGATTCTGGGTGCGATGCGCAACGCCCTGGCCGATGCCGGGCTGCGGCCGGACCAGATCGACTACGTCAACGGCCATGGCACCGGCACACCAGAAAACGACCGCATGGAGACCTTTGGCATGCGCGCCGTCTTTGGCGAAACGCCGCCTCCGATCTCTTCCAACAAATCCATGATTGGCCACACGCTGTCGGCAGCGGGCGCGCTGGAGGCTGCCTTCAGCCTGCTGACCATCCGCGACCAGGTGCTGCCACCGACCATCAACTACGACGAACCGGATCCCAACGTGCCGCTGGATGTCGTGCCCAATGTGCAGCGCCCCGCCCGCGTGCGCGCCGTGCTCTCCAACTCCTTCGGCTTCGGCGGGCAGAATGTCTGCCTGGTGCTGGCGGCGGAACCCAGCTGATGCGCGCCCTTCGCCTGCATGGCGACCGCGACCTGCGGATCGATGATATCCCCGAGCCACCGCCGCCCGGCCCCGGTGAGGTGCGGCTGCGTATCCATGCCATCGCGCTGAACCACATCGACGTCTGGGGTTGGCGCGGCATGGCCTTCGCCAAGCGCGAATTGCCCATTGTCGTGGGTGTCGAGGCTGCCGGCGAAATCGTGGCGCTGGGCGAAGGCGTTACCGGCTGGGCCATCGGCGACCACGTCGCCCCCTATGGCGCGCTGACCTGCGGCGTTTGCGACGCCTGCACCAGCGGCCGCGACAATCTGTGCGAACATGTCTCTGGTATCATGGGCTTCCATGTGGACGGTTTCGCGCGCGAATTCTGCAACGTGCAGGCGCGGTTGATGGTGCGCATGCCGAAAGCCATCGCGTGGGAGGACGCGGCTTGTGCCGCCGTCACCTTCTCCACCGTCGAACACATGCTGTTCGACAATGCGAAGCTGCAGCCTGGCGAGACCATTCTCATTCACGCGGCAGGCAGCGGCATCGGCACCGTCGCGATCCGGATCGCCAAGGCCATGGGCTGCACCGTCATCGCGACCGCCGGGTCGGACGAAAAATGTGCCCAGGCGATCGCACTCGGCGCCGATCACGCGGTCAATTATGCCACCAAAAACTTTTCCTCCGTCGCCCGCCGCGTCACGGGCAAGCGCGGCGTGGACGTCGTGTTCGAACACGTCGGCGCCGATACCTGGGCGGGGTCGTTGCTGTCGCTGCGCATGGGTGGGCGGTTGGTGACCTGCGGCAGCACCTCCGGCGTTTCCGCGGAGACCAACCTGATGATGCTGTTCCAGCGGCAGTTGCACATTTTCGGCTCTTTCGGTGCTGCCATGCGCAACATCGCCGATGGGCTGGCGAAGATGGAGGCCGGGCTGCTGCCTGTGCTGGACACCATCGTGCCGATGGACCGCTTTTCTGAAGGGCTCGACCGGCTGGAGACCCGGCGGGTGTTCGGCAAGATCGTCGTTACGATCTGACCCGCATGGAACGGCTGGTCGCCGCCCTGGTACGTATGGGCTTTGGGCTGCTACGCCTCCTCGGGTCAACCTGGGCGCCGCGCATTGGCGCCGCGGTGGCCCGCACGCTGGGCCCGCTGACCCCGCCGCATCGCATCGCGATGGACAACATCAGCGCCTCGTTTCCGAGCGCGAGCCGAGCCTGGCACCGCGCCGTCGCGCGACAGGCCTGGGACAATCTGGGCCGTACCGCCTGCGAATACGTGCATCTGCAGACGATGTGGGACCTCGACCTCGAAAATCCGCAGAATCTGGACCGGCGCGTGTTTTGCGATGCCGAGACCTCGGCCCGCTTCGTGACCCTTCGCGAAGATGGCAAAGGCGCGCTGGTCTTCGCCGCCCATTTGGCAAATTGGGAACTGCCGGCGGTTGCGGCCCATGCGCTGGGCTTGCCGGCCGCCGTGCTCTACCGCACGCCAAACAACAAGGCCGTGGCCGCCGACATCCTGGCGCTGCGCGAACCGATGATGGGGCGCCTGGTGCCAGCCGGGCTGATGGCACCGACGCGATTGGCAAAGTTCCTTGCCGAAGGCATGCATGTCGGGATGCTGGTGGACCAGCGCTTTGGCCGAGGGCCCCGCATCACTTTCTTGGGCCGTGAATGCCCGGCCAATCCTTTGCTTGCGAATTTGGCTGGGCGCTACGATGTGCCGGTGCACGGTACGCGCGCCGTGCGGCTTGCGAACGGTCGCATCCGCCTCGATCTGACGGAGGAGATCGTCCTGCCGCGCAGCCTCGACGGCACCGTGGATGTGCCAGCCGCGACTGCCTCGATAAACGCCGTGATCGAGGGCTGGGTCCGCGAACATCCCGGCCAGTGGCTATGGATGCACCGGCGCTGGCGGTAGCACCGGCTTCGAGCGCCCCAATCGTTCAACCAGGCCTGGCCGGAAGTGGGCTGCCGGCGTCCGACTGATCATTGCCCTATCCTGGCGGGAAGGCGATTTCCCCAGGGCCCGGCACCACAAAGGCCGTGCTGCCGACACCAGAGGTGCCCTTGACCGGCGCTCCGGCGGCGTTCAGCCAAGTACACGCCACGACTGAGCGCTCCGTTAGGCTGCCAGCCGGAATGGTGCCGGGCGTGCTGGGCAGGCGGTAGGTGATCGCCCCGTTGCGCGTCACTTCGCAGGTCGCTGGCGCCGGGGTGGTAATGCGAACGTCCGACAGCGACGCGCGGTCAGACGGCGGCGGAGAGACGCAGGCCGCGACCCACACGGGCAGGGCCAGCACTGGCAGGAAGCGGCGTGGCGACATGGGAGAGGCTCCAGGGATGAGTGACCCTGTTGCAACCGTCGAGCCCCCCATCGGGTTGCTTCCGTCCGTTGTCTGCGTGAGGCGTGCCTGGCGTTGCGCCAGACGGCACGTGCCACCCGGCTTGCGATCTGAGCATCTGTCGAACGTCGGTCGGATCCGGCCGATCGCACATGCAGCGCTGGCAGCGCGGCGTCTCCGCCGCGCTGCCAGCGTCTGGATCAGCGCTTCCACCAGCCTTTCTTGGCCGGCGCGGCATCCGCCTCGCCGCCGATGACGATGGGCTTGATCGCCGGGCCGGCGACGGCTTCCGGGTTGGAAGGTTCGGCCGGGGGGGCGGTGGGCAGCGCTTCCGGGACAGCGGCCACCGACTCTGGCGCAACCGGCTCGGGTTCTGCCCGGAGCGATGGCGGCGGGGCCTCGGTGATCGGCACCACCACGCGGCGGGGTGCCGGGCTTGCTGCTTCGGCTTCTGCTGCGGCTTCTGCTGCAGCTTCTGCCTGGGCCATCACGTCAAAGATATCGTCCAGCGTGCCGGCAAAGGGATCGGCCGGGGTCGGACCGATGTACCGCGACGGCGTGACGGCGACAGGTGCTGCGACGGATTCTTCTTCTTCCCCGCCTTCGGCGTCTTCCCCGGCGATGGCGGGCTGCCCCTCGCGGCCTGCGACCTCCTCGCGCCGACGGCGACCCCCACGACGGCGGCGACGGCGGCGTTGCGCTTCTTCATTGGCTTCGAGCGCCTCGGCCGACAGGGTCTCGTCACCCTCCAACCCAGGCCCGGTGGGGCTGACGATGGCTGTGGCGGGGGCTGGCGCAGCGACTGCGGCCGGGCCTGGTTCGGCGGGCGGTGCCGCCGCGCGGGCTTCGGCCGGTAAGCGGGCCTCGCCTTCCTCGCGCCGACCGCCACGGCGGCGGCGACCACCGCGACCGCGCTTGGCGTCATCGCGCTCGCGCGGGCTGTCCTCGCCGGGGGCGGCGTCCTCAGCCGGATTGCTGTCGTCGAAGGCCAGATCATCGGCCTCCATTTCCTCCAGCGTCTCGGTCGCGGCGGTGTAGTCCATCTTCAACGCGCTGGTCGGCGCCACCGGCAGTGGTGCGTTGGGATTGGCCGCCTTGGTGCGTTCGATACGGAAGGCAGCACCGATCGCGTTCGGATCGGCTTCGAACAGCACGCACATGCCGGTGCGCTGTTCGATCGCGACCAGGCGGTCGCGCTTGCGGTTCAGCATATGGATCGCGAGAGCTGCCGGCAGGTGCACCCGTATTTCCGAGGCGCGGCGACGGGCACCCTCTTCCTCAATCCCGCGCAGCACCTGCAGCGCCGCGCTGTCGGGGCTGCGGACGATGCCCAGACCCTGGCAATGCGGGCAGGTCTGGAAGGCGTGTTCCGTCAGCGACGGGCGCAGCCGTTGGCGCGACATTTCCAGCAGGCCAAAGTGGCTGATGCGGCCGACCTGGATGCGCGCGCGGTCGAAGCGCAGTGATTCCTTCAGCTTGCGTTCCACCGCGGCGTCGTTGCGGGCCGATTCCATGTCGATGAAGTCGATCACGATCAGCCCGGCGAGATCCCGCAGCCGTACCTGGCGGGCCACTTCCTCGGCCGCTTCCAGGTTGGTGCGGAGCGCCGTGTCCTCGATGTGCCGGTCGCGCGTCGCGCGGCCCGAGTTCACGTCGATGGCGACCAGCGCCTCGGTCTGGTTGATGACCAGATAGCCGCCCGACTTGAGTTGCACCGTCGGCGACATCATCGCGTCCAGGATCTGCTCGACGCCGTTCTTGGCAAACAAAGGAACCAGCGGGTCCTGATACAGCCGGATTTTACGTTCCTGACCTGGCATCAGCATCCGCATGAAGTCGCGGGCCTCCTTCCAGGCATCTTCGCCGGCAACGACGATCTCATCGAAATCGCGATTGTAGACGTCGCGCACCGAGCGCTTCAGCAGGTCGGCTTCCTCGTAAATCAGCGCTGGGGCCGCCGAGGCCAAAGTGCGTTCGCGGATGTGGTCCCACAACTGAACCAGGTACTCACAGTCGCGCTTGATCTCGGGCTTGGGGCGCGCTGCGCCGGCGGTGCGCACGATCAGCGACATGCCTTCCGGCAGGTTCACTTCCTCCACGATCTCACGCAGGCGACGGCGGTCGGTCGCCGAGGTGATCTTCCGGGACACGCCGCCGCCGCGGGGCGAGTTCGGCATCAACACGGAATAACGGCCGGCGAGCGAGATGTATGTCGTCAGCGCGGCCCCCTTGCCGCCACGCTCTTCCTTGACGACCTGCACGAGCATGATTTGCCGGCGGCGAATGACTTCCTGGATCTTGTAGTGCCGCAGGTAGCGGTTGGGCACGCGGCGTTCGCGGGCCTGCTCGCCTTCGGCCTCCTCTTCCTCCGCGGCCTCGCCGCCGAGAGTTTCGGGAGGGGGGGTGTCGGCGGCACCAGTCTCGACCTCAACCGGACCAGGCCCGTCGTTGGCATTGGGGTCGGGCAGGTCAGCGAGCGGCGGCTCTGCTTCGGGCGAGGCGTCGGCGCTGCCGTGGCGCACCTCCTCGTTCATCGACATGGGTTGCGCGCGGTTGGGCGTTTCTGATGGCTCGGGCTCGCTCGGGCCGGGCGCGTCGGCGACGGGCGCGGTCGGTTCCGGCGTGGCGTCAACGGCCGAGGTCTCGGCAACGGGGGCTTCGGCGGCAGTCTCCTCGACCATGGCGGCCGACGGCTCGGCCTCCGGCTGGAAGGCAGCGGTGACGCCGGCTTCGGCAAGCACTTCTGCCGCCAGTTCATCGCCGTTCGCGGCGGCTTCGGTCAGGGCGGCGGCGAGTGCGGCTTCATGTGCCGCGTCAATCTCATCTTGCTCGGCGTCCTCGGCGGCCTCGGCGGCCTGGGCGGCCAGCAGGCGCTGCCGGTCGGCGACCGGGATCTGGTAATAATCGGGGTGAATTTCGCCAAAGGCCAGGAAGCCGTGGCGATTGCCGCCGTATTCCACGAAGGCGGCCTGCAGACTGGGCTCCACCCGGACTACCTTGGCCAAGTAGATGTTGCCCTTCAGGGGCAGACGGTCGGCGGCTTCGATGTCGAAATCGTCAAGGCGGGTGCCGTCCAGCACCACCACCCGGGTTTCTTCAGGGTGGGATGCGTCGATCAACATGCGCTTGGTCATGGCGCGGAGTACTCCTTGCCCCGGCGCGCTTTGGCGTCTGCGGGGCGGCAAGGGGTGGCGAACCCGGGGGCGGGGCGATGGAACGCAGACGTATGCGGCCAGTGGCGCATGTCGTTGTGTCCCGACCTTTCCCTCGGCGGGCCGCGCAAGGACGGCGGCCCGGTGGCGATGCGCCGTGCTGGGTCATGCCCCGGAAAGGCCCCGTGGCTTGTGGCCACAGGCACGGTCGGGCCAGCAGCAGGCGCGCGTGGAGGTGGCGGGAGGCCAAGCCAGTCGCGCACCGGGTCACGTGCGGCGGCGCCATCGGGGTTGCTGGCCAACGGGCGGCTTCCCCGGCTATGCCAGAGGCCCGCTCCATGCCTGCAAGGCTTGGCCGCCTTGCCCGATCGAACGGGCCCGGCGCCGGAGAATGCCGCTCCGACCTGATATGAGGTGCGGGCAGCAAGCCGTGACCGATGGGGCGGCCAGCCCCGAATGCGCCACCAGCGGCGCGAGCCGCCGGGGCACGCAACCATAGGGGCACCCTCTGGCTGCTGCAACCTGTAGGCTTGCAACAAACGGGCGATATCCGGGTGGCGCTTGGCCTGGGACTGGCACGGCGCAACGATTCCATCGGCTTCTGGCGAATTTCTCAATTCAGAAGGCAGCGAATTGATGTAGCATACTGACCGAGCCGGAACCGGACCCCGCTAACGTGCCCCTGCGCCGCCACCTACCCGCCTTTCTGATCGGACTGGCCGCCCCCGCCGTACAGGCGCAGTCCGCGCGCCCTGCCACCGGGCCGCGCCGCCGCTTGCCGTTGGTTGTGCTCGACCCGGGGCATGGCGGGCGCGACCCTGGAACGATCGGCACTAGCACCGGGGTGCACGAAAAGACCATCACACTGGCTGCCGCGCAGGAATTGCGCCGACAGTTGGAAGCGAGCGGGCATTGCCGCGTCGTGCTGACCCGGACACGCGACGTCTTCGTGCCGCTGGCCGGGCGCGTGGCGTTCGCCCGACGGCGCGAGGCTGCTCTTTTTCTCTCGTTGCACGCCGACAGCGCGCCAGGGGCTCGCGGCGCCAGCGTCTATACGCTGAACGAGACGGCTTCGGACACACTCTCTGCGGCCTTGGCCCGGCGCGAGAACAATGCGGACAGCGCGGGCGGGCTGAACCTGCCGCCGGTCAGCCCGGAAGTCGCGCGCATCCTGATCAGCCTGGTCCGTGCCGAAACCAGAGAAGGTTCGAACCGCCTGGCCGAGCAGACTGTTACCGCACTCGGCCGATCCGTCCCGTTGCTCCCCAATACCCATCGCCAGGCCGGCTTTGCCGTGCTGAAAGCCCCCGACATACCCTCCGTCCTGATCGAAATGGGGTTCCTGTCCGATCCGCGTGACGAAGCCGCTCTTCGGCGCCCGGACCATCGGGCCCGAGTCGCGACGGCGCTGACACGCAGCGTCGAAGCCTACCTTGCGGCCGCGCCGCAGCGGGTGGGGTGACGCCTGCCAGTCCGGGGGCAGGCAGAGGCGCCATGCCCTGCTTGGGGCTACGCGGTCGCGTAGCCAGAATTGCTGCCGGCAACACCGATTGCGCGCCGTATCCGCGCATGAACCAAGCCAGCGCCGACTCGAAGCACGTTACCGAAGTGGGCGCGGTACCTTGAAGGGCAGCATGAAGGCCTGGACGATCGGGTTGGCGAAGCGGTCCAGCGTCAGGCTTTCGTGCACCGCCGTGGTCCGCTGGCCAAGCAACCGGGTGTCGATAACCGATCGGGAATAGAAAGGCGTGTCCTCAAGGGTTTCCATCACCCGCGCGATCCCGCCGTCGGCCCGGGTTGGCCGGGCGACGCGCCACAGCGTCTTGGGCAAATCCACCCGGGGCGGCGGTTCGACGTCAGTCACGGCGCCATCGGCGCCGACCCGCAGGGCGAGGGACTGCTTGCTGCCATCGCGCCTGGTTGCGTTGTAGAGCACGGCGGTCGCATCCCGCATGGGCGCGCGGCACCAGTCCCAGACGTCGAAATCCTGCTCCAGCGGCGCGGTGCCGGTGTTGGTGTCGAAATAGGCGGGGCCGGACCAGGACAAGGCCGGGCTTTCGAAAGCGACCTCGACCCGGGACCTGGCGGCGATCGGTTGCCAATGGTGGCGCCCGGCCGAGTCCAGGGTGAAGACACGGTCCGACAGGGCCTGAGGCCGCAGCCGCACGGTGCCACGCAGGCGGGACGGGATGGGGGCGGTAACTTCCTCGATCCGGATGGTCAGAACCTCGCCATCCCAGCTCAGGCCAGAGGGGCCGATCGTCAGGTGGTCCGGCCCGCGCGACAGCGCGCCCCGGCGCCGGTCGGTCATCGCCCAGCGCCGGGGCCGGCCGTAGAGCGCGACATTGACCGAGCAATGGTTGAACGGATCGCCCCCGCCGCCGCGCCGCGCGAAGGCATACCAGGGCGAAAACACAGTACCGATGAAGGCGATGATGGTGATGCCATGCTGCCCGTCATCGGACAAAGCATCGACATACCACCAGACATAGCCACGTTCCGCGACCGGGCGGTCGAAGGCCCAACTGCTCTGAACCCCAGGTTTTACCAGCATATCCGACATTCCAGGCCCGATCCCTCGATCTTCTACGTTGACGCGAGTGTCAGGATAGAGTGACACTTTGCCATGACAAGCAAAGTTGACAGCCTATCGGGGCGTCAACGCGATGGACGGGGCGAGGAAGACACATGCCAGCTACGGCGCGGATCGAACGGGCCCTGACCCTGTCGCTGGGATTTGCCGAGGCGGTGGGCAGCCCCCCCCGGCTGGCCCAGGCCATGAACTACGCGGTTTTCCCGCGCGGGGCACGCATCCGCCCCCGGCTCTGCCTGGCCGTCGCCCATGCCTGCGGCGATGACGCGCCCGAACTGACCGATGCGGCCGCCGCGGCCATCGAATTTCTGCATTGCGCGTCGTTGGTGCATGATGACTTGCCCTGCTTCGACGATGCGGCCGAACGCCGCGGCAAGCCCTCCGTCCATCGCGCCTTTGGCGAACCGCTGGCGGTGTTGGCGGGCGATGGGCTGATTGTCCTGGCGTTCCAAACGCTGGCGCGGGCTGCCATCGTTGCCCCGCTGCGCCTGGGCGCGGTGATGGGCACCGTCGCGAATGGAGTCGGCGCTCCCTTCGGCATCGTCGCGGGCCAGGCCTGGGAATGCGAGCCCCAGGCGGACCTGGTCGATTATCAGCGGGCCAAGACTGGTGCGCTGTTTGCCGCCGCGGCCGGGGCGGGTGCCGCCGCGGCCGGGGCCGACCCGGAATGCTGGCGCTCGCTCGGCGAATTGCTCGGCGAGGCTTACCAGGTCGCCGATGACCTGGCGGATGCCGTCGGCACAGACGATGACCGGATCGGCAAGCCCAAGGGCCAGGACGCCGCCCACGGCCGCCCCAATGCCGCGCTGACGCTGGGCATTCCGGGCGCGGTGCGCCGGCTGCGGGACCTGGCGACCAGCGCCGTCGCTTCCATACCGCCGTGCCGGGGCGAGGAGGATCTGAAGGCCTTGATTCTGCACGAAGCGATGCGGCTGCTGCCGCAGAGCCTGGCGCAGACGGCGGTCTGACATGCGGTTCGTCGTCCTCATGCTGTCAATGCAACTTGACACTCACTGGTGTCAGGGTAGCATGACACCCATGGGCAGAGACTCCACATCATGAACACCTTGGCGGTGCTCCTCCGTGAACCGGAGCAGCTGGGGTTGCAGCTGCTGGCGCTGACGCCGCCGGAAGCCGCAGATGTGGTGGTGGATGTCGAATGGTCGGGCATCAGCACGGGCACGGAGAAACTGCTCTGGTCCGGCCGCATGCCGCATTTCCCGGGCATGGGGTATCCGCTGGTGCCGGGCTACGAGTCGGTGGGGCGTATTGCTTCGGCCGGGCCGGAGTCCAACCGCCGCGTCGGTGATCGCGTGTTTGTCCCCGGCGCCAAGTGCTTTGGCGATGTGCGCGGCTTGTTCGGTGGCGCAGCTTCGCGGCTCGTGGTGCCCGGCACACGCGCCCATGTGCTGGCCGAGAACCTTGCCGAAGACGGCGTGCTGCTGGCGCTGACCGCCACCGCCTTCCATGCCTTCAACCAACCCGCCCAGGGCCAGCCCGACCTGATCGTGGGCCATGGCGTGCTGGGCCGTGTGTTGGCGCGGCTGGCCCTGGCCGCCGGCGCCCCGCCGCCCGTGGTGTGGGAGAAGAACCCCGACCGGGCGCATGGCGCCGTCGGCTACCAGGTGATCGACCCTGCGACCGACGACCACCGCCGCTATCGCTGCATCTGCGATGTCAGCGGCGACCCCAGCCTGCTCGACACGTTGATCGGCCGCCTGGCACCGGGCGGCGAAATCGTGCTGGCCGGCTTCTATGCCGAACCCCTTTCCTTCGCCTTCGCGCCCGCCTTCATGCGCGAGGCCCGCATCCGCATCGCCGCGCAATGGATCGAAAGCGATCTGGCCGCGGTGATGGCACTTCTCGCCGCCGGGCGCCTGTCGCTCGATGGTCTCATCACGCATCGCCAGGACGCGGCGACGGCGGCGGAGGCGTACCGCACGGCCTTCACCGACCCGGCCTGCCTGAAGATGGTACTCGACTGGAGAACCCACGCATGAATGCGATCGTCTCACCCCAGGCGGAGGCCCTGCGCGCCGAAGCCGCCGTCGAACCCGATGCGGTGCACACCGGCCCGGTGAAGAAGGAAACGCAGATCATCGCGATCTACGGCAAGGGCGGCATCGGCAAGTCGTTCACCCTGGCCAACCTGTCCTACATGATGGCGCAGCAGGGCAAGCGGGTGCTGCTGATCGGCTGCGACCCGAAGTCCGACACCACCAGCCTGCTGTTCGGCGGCCGGGCCTGCCCGACGATCATCGAGACCTCATCGAAGAAGAAGGCCGCCGGCGAGGCGGTCGCCATCGGCGATGTCTGCTTCAAGCGCGATGGCGTCTTCGCGATGGAACTCGGTGGGCCGGAAGTCGGCCGCGGCTGCGGCGGGCGCGGCATCATTCATGGCTTCGAACTGCTGGAGAAGCTGGGCTTCCACGATTGGGATTTCGACTTCGTGCTGCTCGACTTCCTGGGCGACGTGGTCTGCGGTGGCTTCGGCCTGCCGATCGCACGCGACATGTGCCAGAAGGTGATTGTCGTCGGCAGCAACGACCTGCAGTCACTGTACGTCGCCAACAACGTGTGTTCAGCGGTGGACTACTTCCGGCGTCTGGGCGGCAATGTCGGCGTCGCTGGCCTGGTCATCAACAAGGATGACGGCACCGGTGAGGCGCAGGCCTTTGCCAATGCGGTCGGCATCCCCGTGCTGTCGGCCATCCCCGCCGATGACGATATCCGCCGCAAGTCGGCCAATTACGAAATCGTCGGCACGCCGGGCAGCCCCTGGGCCAGCGTCTTCGAACAGCTGGCGGAACAGGTCGCGACCGCGCCGCCGATCCGCCCGACCCCGCTGACCCACGAAGCCCTGCTGAACCTGTTCAAGGGCGATGCGGTCGGCCGCGGCGTGGTGCTGAACCCGGCCACGATGGAGGACATGTGCGGCTCGGTGATCGTCACCAAGCCGTCCCTCGAAGTGGTCTATGAGGGCGCTTGAGCATGGCTGACTCCTGCCACGGCGGTGCGGACACGATGCAGGCGGCGGCACGCGCGGCCGGCAAGTCGGAGACGCTCGACCGCTTGGCCAAGGATTACCCGCAAGGGCCGCACGACCAGCCGCAATCCATGTGCCCGGCCTTCGGGTCCCTGCGCGTCGGCTTGCGTATGCGACGGACGGCGACGATCCTTTCGGGCAGCGCCTGCTGCGTCTATGGGCTGACCTTCACAAGCCATTTTTATGGCGCGCGGCGAACAGTCGGCTACGTGCCGTTCAATTCCGAAACGCTCGTCACCGGCAAGCTGTTCGAAGACATCCGTGAGGCGGTCCATGCGACCGCCAAGCCGGAAGACTACGACGCCGTGATCATCATCAACCTCTGCGTGCCGACGGCCTCTGGCGTGCCGCTAGACCTGCTGCCCAAGCAGATCGACGGTGTGCGCATCATCGGCATCGACGTGCCAGGTTTTGGTGTGCCGACCCATGCTGAGGCCAAGGACGTCCTGGCCGGCGCCATGCTGAAATACGCCCGTGGCGAGGCGGAACAGGGCCCCGTGGCGCGGCCGCGTGACCTGGTGGTGGGCGAACCCACCGTGGCGCTGATCGGCGAGCTTTTTCCGGCCGACCCGCCGGGGGTGGCTGCGTTGCTGTCGCCCATGGGGCTTTCGGTCGCGCCGCAGACGCCGTCTCGCGAATGGCGTGACCTGTATGCCGCACTCGACTGCGCCGTGGCCGCAGCCGTGCATCCCTTCTACACCGCCAGCATCCGTGAATTCCGCGCGGCCGGGCGCCCCGTCGTCGGCTCCGGTCCGGTCGGCGTGGAGGGCACGGACGCCTGGCTGGACGCCATTGCCAAGGCGACTGGCAAATCCGCCGAAGCCTCCAAGGCGCGGTTCCTGCCGGCGATCAAGGCGGTCATGGACGCCAACCCGATTAAGGCACGCGTCACCGTCTCAGGCTACGAAGGCTCCGAACTGCTGGTCGCACGTTTGCTGATCGAGGCTGGCGCCGAAGTGCCTTACGTCGGCACTGCTTGCCCGCGCACCGAATGGTCTGACGCCGACCGCGAATGGCTGACCGCCCGCGGCGTGCATGTGCAGTATCGGGCCAGCCTGGAACAGGACATGGCCGCGATGCGCGACGCCAATCCAGATCTCGCCATCGGTACCACGCCGCTGGTCCAGAAGGCCAAGGAACTGGGCATCCCGGCGCTGTATTTCACCAACATGGTCTCGGCCCGGCCGCTGTTCGGCCCGGCCGGTGCCGCCAGCATGGCCGGCATCATTGCCGCCCAGACCAAGGGTGCCGAGCGGTTCCGTCGCATGGTGTCCTTCTTTGACGGCGTCGGCACGCCAGATGGCGCAGGCTATGGATTTACCCAGAAGCCCGTCGATCCGCCGGGCTTCCGCGAACGCCAGGCAAAGGCACGCATTGCGCGCGCCAAGGCTATCGAAGCGGTGGGGACGTAAGATGCTCGTCCTCGACCACGATCGCGCCGGTGGCTACTGGGGGGCGGTCTATGCCTTCTGTGCCGTGCGCGGATTACGCGTGGTGATCGACGGGCCGGTCGGCTGCGAGAACCTGCCGGTGACGGCGGTGCTGCACTACACCGACGGCCTGCCGCCGCATGAATTGCCCGTCGTTGTCACGGGTCTTGACGAAGACAGCCTGTCGAAGAATGGCACTGAGGGCTCCATGCGGCGCGCTGCGGCGACCCAGGACCCCGATCTTCCCGCGGTGGTGGTGACGGGTTCCATCGCCGAGATGATCGGCGGCGGTGTCACGCCGGAGGGCAGCAACCTGCTGCGCTTCATCCCCCGCACGATCGACGAGGACCAGTGGCAGACCGCGGATCGCGCGATCAACTGGCTCTGGACGGAATTCGGCGCGAAGAAGACCAAGATTCGTCCCCGTAAGGAACGCACCGCTGGCGTGAAGCCGCGCGTGAACATCATCGGGCCGATCTACGGCACCTTCAACATGCCGTCCGACCTGGCCGAGATCCGCCGCCTGGTCGAAGGCATCGGCTGCGAGATCAACATGGTCTTCCCGCTGGGCAGCCATGTGGATGAGATCGGCAAGTTGACCGATTCCGACGTCAATATCTGCATGTATCGCGAATTCGGCGCGCGGCTCTGCGAGACGCTGGAACGCCCCTGGCTGCGCGCGCCCATCGGCATCTTCGCCACAACGAATTTTTTGCGCACGCTTGGCGAACTGGCCGGGGTGGACCCGGAGCCCTTCATCGAGCGTGAGAAGCACACCACGATCAAGCCGATCTGGGACCTTTGGCGTTCGGTGACGCAGGACTTCTTCGCGACCGCCAGCTTCGCCATCGTCGCCGTGGAAACCCATGAACGCGGCATCCGCCGTTTCCTCGAAGATGAGATGGGCATTCCCTGCACCTTCAGCTTTGCCCGTAAGCCAGGCCAGAAGCCGGACAATGCGGCGGTGCGCGAGGCGATCCGCAAGACGCCTCCCTTCATCCTCTACGGCAGTTTCAACGAGCGCATGTATGCGGCCGAGGCGAAGAGCCGGACGATGTACATCCCCGCGAGCTTTCCCGGTGCGATCATTCGCCGGGCCACCGGCACGCCCTTCATGGGCTACGCCGGTGCGACCTACCTGGTGCAGGAGTACTGCAACGCGCTGTTCGACGCGCTGTTCCACATCCTGCCGCTGGGCACGGAGATGGATAAGGTCGATCCCACCCCGGTCCGTAAGCCCGAGGTCTGGGACGAGGAAGCGCTGCGCCTGCTCGACAGCTATGTCGAGACGGAGCCCTTCCTGGTCCGCATTTCCGCCGCCAAGCGCCTCCGCGATCTCGTGGAACGTGAAGCGCGTGCTGCCGACGAGGTGCTGATCACAGCAGCCCGCGTGCAGGGCGCGCTGGCCGCCATGGCCGGGGGGCGCGCATGACGCGCACCCAGGCTTCCCCATCGAACGTGGTGCTTGCATCACGCCGATCCCTGCCGCGCGGGATGTGCGCGGTGTTGGCCGCAAGGCCTAATCGGAGGTCACATTATGGCCGAGATGACTGAGTCCAAGACCGGCTTGACTGAGCCGGAGGCCAAGGCGCTGCAAACCCTGCTGATCCAGGGCTGGGCGTTCGCGGTGTTCGCGTCGATGGGTGCCCACATCCTGGTCTGGCTGTGGCGTCCGCTGGTGTACGGCAACTCCGTCGTGCCGCCGGATTGGCGCTTCTTCTGACGGCCTGCCGTGGGCCCCGGTGCGCCGGGGTGCACGGCCCGTGAAACGACAAGGAGGTACAGGACATGCATAAAATCTGGATGATGGTCGATCCCCGACGGATCCTCTTTCTCTCCGCGATCGGCGTGATCGCCGTGGCCCTGCTGATCCACTTCGTGGTCCTCAGCTCGCCGCGTTACTGCGACCATCTCGGCTGGTGCGGCCCGTCGACGTTCACCCCCGGCCAGCCCGCGGCGCGTCCGCCCGCGGCGAGGTAGGAGGGACGCAGTGTCGCTCCACGGCAGTGAGCGAGGCAAGCACAGCGAGCCTCGCTCGCTGTCGAGGATGACACGGCACGGCAGGCACTTGTCCTGCCAGATTCGGAGGATCAAGCCATGGCGATGCTGAGTTTCGAAGCCAAGTATCGCGTGCGAGGCGGCACGCTGATCGGCGGCGACTTGTTCGACTTCTGGATAGGCCCGTTCTACGTGGGCTTCTTCGGGGTCATGACGTTCTTCTTCACCCTGCTCGGCACCGGGCTGATCTTCTACGGCGCCGCGATCGGCGGCACTTGGAACCCCTGGCTGATCAACATCGCCCCCCCCGATCTCAGCTACGGTCTGCGCCTGGCGCCGCTTCGCGAAGGCGGGCTGTGGCAGATCATCACCATCTGCGCGCTCGGCGCTTTCGTCTCCTGGGCGCTTCGCCAGGCCGAGATTTCCCGGAAGCTCGGCATGGGGATGCACATTCCCTGGGCCTACAGCATGGCGATCTTCGCCTACTTCACCCTGGTCGTGATCCGGCCGGTGCTGATGGGCGCCTGGGGCCACGGCTTCCCCTACGGCATCTTCAGCCACCTCGATTGGGTGTCGAACGTCGGGTATCAGTACCTGCACTTCCACTACAATCCGGCGCACATGATCGCGGTGACCTTCTTCTTCACCACGGTGCTCGCCCTCGGGCTGCATGCCTCGCTCGTGCTGTCGGCGCTGAACCCCGGCAAGGGCAAGCGCGTCAAGACGGCGGAATTCGAGGACACCTTCTTCCGCGATGCCATCGGCTACTCGATCGGCACGCTCGGCATCCATCGCCTCGGCCTGTTCATTGCCCTGTCGGCCGGCTTCTGGAGTGCCGTCTGCATCGTCATCAGCGGACCCTTCTGGACACGTGGTTGGCCGGAATGGTGGGGCTGGTGGATCAACCTGCCGATCTGGCACTAACGGGAGGCTCGGGCCATGGCACTCGAATACCAGAACATCTTCACCCGCGTGCAGGTCCGTGGACCGGTGCATGACGGCATTCCGCTCGGCAAGCACAACAGCAAGCGCGACGGCCAGCCCTTTTTCAGCTACTGGCTCGGCAAGATCGGCAATGCGCAGATCGGGCCGATCTACCTCGGCTATCTCGGCACGCTGTCGCTGTTCTGCGGCTTCATTGCCTTCGAGATCATCGGCCTCAACATGTGGGCCTCGGTGAACTGGAGCATTTCTGAATTTGCGCGCCAGTTGTTCTGGCTGTCGCTGGAACCGCCTGCGGCCGAATACGGTCTGCGCTTCCCGCCGCTGGACAAGGGCGGCTGGTGGCTCATCGCCGGCTTCTTCCTCACCACCTCCATCCTGCTTTGGTGGGCGCGGATGTACCGCCGGGCCATCGAACTGGGCATGGGCACGCACACGGCCTGGGCCTTCGCCTCGGCGATCTGGCTCTACCTGGTGCTGGGCTTTTTCCGCCCGATCGCCATGGGGTCCTGGTCAGAAGCGGTGCCCTTCGGCATCTTTCCGCACCTGGACTGGACCGCGGCCTTTTCGATCCGTTACGGCAACCTGTTCTACAACCCGTTCCACGCGCTCTCGATCGTCTTCCTGTATGGCTCGACGCTTCTGTTCGCCATGCATGGCGCGACCATCCTGGCCGTCAGCCGGTTTGGTGGCGAACGCGAAGTGGACCAGTCGCTGGACCGCGGCACCGCGGCCGAGCGCGCCGGCATCTTCTGGCGCTGGACCATGGGCTTCAACGCGACCTTTGAGAGCATCCACCGCTGGATGTGGTGGTTCGCGGTGCTGACCACGCTGACCGGCGGTATCGGCATCCTCCTGACCGGCACGGTCGTTGACAACTGGTACCTCTGGGCCGTCGAACACCGCTTCGCCCCTGCCTATGAGTATAGCTGGCCGGTGCAGGCTGATCCGTTGCTGCAGGGAGGGACGCCACGATGAAGGCGCTTGTCAGTGTGGGCCTGGCCGGGGTTGCTCTCCTCGGTGTTGGTCTGGTCTTCACCTTCCAGAAGCCGTCGCTGGACGCCGTGCAGAACGGCCCGCGCGGCACCGGTATGGCGCTGGTGTACAATCGCGGGGACGAGGCCCGGACCATCGCCGCGAACACCGTACCGGAGGTACCGCAGCGCCTTCCGAACATCGGGCCGCGCGCGGGACAAGTCTATCAGAACGTGCAGGTGCTCGGAGATCTGAGCGTTGGCGAATTCGCCCGCACCATGACCTACCTGACCACCTGGGTTGCACCCCCCGAACAGGGCTGCAACTACTGCCACATCGCCGGCAACTTTGCGTCAGAGGAACTCTACACCAAGGGTGTGTCGCGCCGGATGTTGCAGATGACGGCGCACATCAATGCGGAATGGACCAGCCACGTCGTGCAGACAGGTGTCACCTGCTATACCT